>DCGY01000057.1 GCA_002314715.1 Lachnospiraceae bacterium UBA1766
CTAATTTCATGAAATCGGAATTTTATAGCACCTATTATGGCATAACCATTGACGCAACGCAATGGATAATGTATATTAAAAACGCCGTAAACATCAACAAATTGTCAACGCTTACGGCATCTAATATCTTAGGAAATCTTATTTACAGAAATTGTTTCACACACTCGTTTGTACCTACCACAAGATATATTGTTGTATACAAATACATATATAATTTTTCTCTCTACTTTTTCTTTCATATTCTCTTCTTTATCAATACAAAATTTAGTAAGCAGGAAGGTGTTCCCTGAGAAACGTTCTATTCTATGCTAATCCTGCTTTGTGTATTCCTTTATAAAAAAGAAAAATTATTTTGTTGTTTATCATAACAATATTTATCTTGTGGTAATTATGTTTAAGGTTATTATTTCTTGTTCCTATAATTTACTTACTTTTTTCGAATTATCCTTATACATCCATTTTAAAAGCAATGGTGTCGCTATGGACGAAAGAATAATTAACAATATGACTGCAGAAAAATACGACGAATCGATTAGATGAATCGCTAAGCCTTTTTGCGATACAATCAATGCTACTTCTCCTCTGGTCATCATACCCACTCCGGCCTTTAAGGAATCACTTGTATTAAATCCGGCAAGTTTTGCTACCAATCCGCATCCTATAACTTTACAGAACAATGCAACTATCACAAAGAACAAGCTAAAAAGAATCATATCTTTTGTCATTCCCTTTAGATTTGTTTGTAAACCTATATTTGCAAAAAAAATGGGTGCAAATATCATATATGCACTTGTATCTATTTTCTTTTCAATATAAGGAGCATCATCTACGGATGCCAGCGCTACGCCCATAATGTAAGCTCCGGTAATATCCGCAATCCCAAAGTATTCTTCTGCTATGTATGCCATTAGGAAGCAAAGTGCCAACGAAAAAATCGGAATTCTCTGTGTGTGCGGATATTTTTTATCCAACCATTTCATGATTCGATTAATCAAATAACCTAGTACAAAAGCAAAAACAAAAAACATAGTCGTTTTTGTAAAGATCAACCCTAAGGAACCATTATCACCGGAAGCTGCTCCAATGACACAAGTTAAAACAATCATTCCAATAACATCGTCAATTATTGCTGCACTTACAATTGTTGTCCCAAGTGTCGTATTAATTTTTCCCAATTCCTGCAATGTTGCTACTGTTATGGAAACACTTGTAGCAGTCATTATAGTTCCAATAAAAAGTGCTGAATAAAAGCCTGAGCTTCCCGGCGCGTGAAAACCAAAACAACAGGAATATAATAAAGTTCCACCCAAAAGCGGTACCAACACTCCTACGAGAGCCATCATAAATGCTGTTTTACCGGTTTTTACCAGTTGTTTCAAATCCGTTCCAAGTCCGGTTGAAAACATCATTAATAACACGCCAATTTCCGCAAAAAGGGATATAGTGTCTTCGCTTTTCATTAGATTTAAAAAACAAGGGCCCAGCAACAGTCCCCCGATAATCTCTCCTACTACCTGCGGTGCACCGAACCGTTTACTTAGTATGCCCAAGCTCTTACAAACCAATAATATTATTCCGAATTCCCTTATAAAATCCAACATCGCAATCTCCTACCCCTCAAACAACCTTTCTTCCAGGAATTACATTTTCTTTCCATAGAAAAGAGCAGGCACCCTCTATGGAATGCCTACCCTTTTTACGGTACAGTCATCTCAATTTCATCTACATCCTTCGTTTCACCCTTATGCACTTTAGTGAATGTTGCCTGATACTTCATACCCTGAAGTTCAAAAGATATAATATCCTTCTTATTATGTGCCTGAAGTATATAAACCCTATTCTGCATAACAAATTAAATTGGTGTAATTGAATTTATCTACCCTATCCTTCAATTGCGATATATTTATTATTCGCAATCTCCTTTTGGTCTTTCTTAGGAATTGTAAGATTCAAGATACCATGACGGAAGTTTGCTTTAATATCTTCCACCTTAAGCGTATTGCCTACGTAAAAACTTCTTGAACATGATCCGCTGTACCTTTCACGACGGATATAGTTTCCTTTCTTCTTTTCTTCTTCGTTTTCTGCTTCATTTTTTTCAATGCCTTTTGCCGCACTGATTGTAAGATAACCATTTTCCAATGCGACACTTACCTCATCTTTAACAAAGCCCGGAAGATCCACGGTCATTTCATATTCTGAATCAGATTCTTTTATATCTGTATTCATCATATTCTTTGCTCTGTGACCATACAGTTTCTTTTCCAGGTTTTTGAATTCATGGTCATTGAATCCACCCCACGGATCCTGATAAAAATAATCAAACAAATCAAAGTTGTCATTCAATAAACTCGGTGCTAACATAAGTCATCCTTCCTTTCTCCATTTAAAATAAGCAACCTTTGTTAATTATGAAACTTTGAACCAGGAATGTTTGGAAGCATTTGCAATGTTTCTTTTCTTTGTTCTGCCTTCGTTATAGTCCTCTTAATTATATATGTCAATACACTTGCTCATTAAGAATTTATAACCTTTTTCTAAAGATATTATGATAAGATTTTTGATATTTTTTTATTTCTTAATTTCCTTCATCTTCGATGAGTCGTACAATTCGCGATTTCTGTAATTGCTTCGTATATGCTCAGTTGAAATCAAATGTCGCCTTCGTCATAGCCTGGTTTTCTTACAAGCTATAAAAAAAGAGTCGGCACTTACTACATGCCGACTCTGAATGACGGATATTCGCAATTTACTATTCTACTTTCACATAAACACATGTTACTCGTTACTTACATTCAGAACATTTCTTATTTTTTGAACTGACTTATTGCAATCTTTAATAAGGTGTTCAATGTGGTAGAGTATTTCGTTCCGTTCTTTTTACTCATTTCATCAATAAACTCATGTACGTCACGATCAATGTAAATACTCTTTTGAACTCCGGTTTCATTTTTTCGAAGAGAGGCTAAAATAGCACTTAAGTCATCCAAAGGCTGCTCTTCTACTGCCTTTTTTACTTTTGCTTTTTTTTCTACTGTCTTCTCTTCTGCTTTTTCCTGTTTTTCCGGTTTGGTTTTCTCAATTTTTTCTGTTTTTTCTTCTTTAAGCTCTACAGGCTTTTCTGTTTTCTTTTCCTCTTTTTCCGGAGTAACTACCACTTCCTTATTATTAATAGAAGGAACTGCTTCATCAATGCTTGCTGCAAAGTCCAATCTTGTCTTCTGCTGTTTCGCTGTTAATGCCATTATTTACGTACCTCCTTTAAAATTTCGTCAGTCAGATCACTATAATCCTGTTCTACGGTTGACTTCGGTGCATATTGAGATAATCTCATACATCCTGTGATTGCTTCTTTACATTTTACGCTCTCACGAATCGCTGTCTGGAACACCTTTGTTTGCATATTTTCAGCATACTTTGGTAAAGTGCTCTCCTCTAAATCCTTTGTTAAGTTCTGATTTTTCTTATATTTGACCTTCAGGATACCAAGAATTGTCAATTTCTCGTTATCTTCCTTGAATTCCTGTAAAGTTGAGTAAAAATCACGAAGTCCCTGTATTCCGAATAAATCGCACTCAACGGGAATTACCACTCCATCACAAGCCATTAATACATTTCCCAACAATACACCATTGTGGGGAGGCGTATCAAATATCATAAAATCATATTTGTCTTCCAATGCAGCCAGATTTTTCTTAAGATGCTTATACATGCCGGGGCCGGGTTTCACCTGGCTGTCTGCATTTTTCAATTCTACATCATTCGGAATAATGTCACCGAATTCTGTTGACTGTATGGTTTCTTCCGCCGAATATCCGGAAAATATAATATCGTACATTGTAGCACAGTCTTCTGTTTTTGCTCTGTACACTGCTGTCGTATTTCTCTGTGGATCACAATCTATCATCAGTACCTTGTATCCCCTTTTTAGAAGCTGGTCCGTCAGGTTCAGTGCTGTGGTAGATTTTCCTATTCCACCTTTAATGTTTGCTGCCGCAATTTTAAAAGCCAATTATATCCCTCCTATATCACAAATATACTTCCTCATATACTTGTAGTATATTTCCATTATATTTTTTTGTCAATTACTATTATATTATTTATGTAGTTTATTTAAATTATATTTCCATTTCAATTATAAGTCAGTTATATTTTATCTATACTTGTTTTAAATTATATTACTTTTGTAGTTCTAGTTATATTATACTTGTGTTATATTTTATCAATATTATAGTTATAGTATATTTTGACTTACTTATTATATTATATCTATAACGCTTTTGTATTTGTTTTCTATTTGTACAGTATTATATATAGGTTATATCTCCATTATCTCTCGGTTATATATGTATTATAGGTATATTTGTATTATATTTGTGGTATATTTACTTATATTACACATATAGTATATCTTATATTTGTGGTATGGCTCATATTATATTTATAGTATATGTATCACTACCTATCTATTAGAGGTATAGTGTATGGGTAATATATTCAAAATACAATTGTATTAGTTTTGTATTTATTTTCACCATGTATCCCAGAACGCTGTATTTTGGCGCATATGGGATTTTGTATCATTTTCGCATACATCTTCAAAAATAAATATAAAATCGAAAATATGGCCGAAATCGAGCGTTATAAGGCCATATAATCAAAAGAGAGGCCGCAAATGAGCTTTTTGAGCGAAAATTGATAAAAAAGTGTAAAATACACATAAAAAAGGTACAAAAAAGTCATAAAAAAATAAAACAAAACGAGCGAAAATATTTCACACGATCTTAAAATTAATTTTTGATTTAATCATATCTATCGCGATCCAAAAAGCAACGCAGAAATATGAAATCAAAAAATAGTCATATCAAAATTTACAACTTTGACAAAAGTACAATTAAAACGAAAACAAAATATCATCTTTCAAAATATTGTTCCCGAATTGTACTGATGAAAGTGAAACAATCAGGCAACACCCTACGATATGGTCACCAAAAAACATACGATCGTAACATATTGGCAGAAGAATAGTACAATCCGGAAAATTTATATAAAAAAAAGTGAATATATCAATTCAAATCAAAAACTATTTTTAATTAAAATTTGTAAAAATGGCAAAAAATATTTCTCTTATAATTATATTTTAAAAAGATTGTTAAGGTTCCGAATGTTTTTAAACAATCAGTCATCTCTAAGAAGTGAAGACATAGTTAAAGAGGATACCTTCTTAAGTGGAGTAGAAGCGTTCACTGTTATAATACAAAGTAGCTCACGTTCATGAGTAAAAACGAAAGTGGAATTCCAATTAACACTTTATATACAAGTATCGCAGCTTCATATATATTGCCTCCGGGAGTCAAAAGCTTCTTTTTCTTTCACAGCTGCACATCATAGAAATGTAATACAATTTATAATATATGATAGAATGGCGATTCCTATGACAGATATGAAACGAATTATCATGAATACAGCCTAATTCCAAGCCTGGTTCGAGAGCAGGACGTATCGCGGAATGCGAATGAGCATTGTATATTTCAATAAAATAGAAAAAAGAGATTATACAATATATTATATATAACATACAAATATAATATATTTCTATTATAAATCATTAACTTTATGGCTTTGTGAGTTTGCTTCAGAAACATAAGACAATAAACGAATTTATAATAGGCTTCTAATATAAAATATAATATGTTCGCAATGTATTACCCGTTGAATTGGCTCAGTTCCTGAAAATAAATCCAACATTATTCCGGGAAAGCCGGAAAAATCAATATAGAATATCCGCTGCAGGATCGGCCTGTTTTTCCTTCCAAAAACTGTATATAAAATATTAAGAGATTATAGAAGAGTACAACAACAGAAAGGTTCTTTTTGTTGTTTTTATTTAGAATAGGAAAAATCCCCATAAATAAAGGGTTTTCTGCACATTAAGGTGGCATAAATGGTTGATAAAGTGGCATTTATGGTGTGTTTTGTGGCAATAATGGTTTGCGTGGTGGCATATTTGGTTGTCTATGTAAACCAAATATGCCACCTTATTTAACCAAAAACGCCACATCACTATAAAATCGCCTTTTTGTGGCAATTTTGGTTGATCTGGAATAAAAAAATGGATGAAACATGTACAAGAAACCAAATATGCCACCATATATAGATGTTAAATGTATGATAAGTGGCATATTTGGTGGTTTTGAAAAGATTTTAAACCAAAAGTGCCACAAATAGCAAGTTTTTTTTCGTTATTCTGTGGCAATAATGGTTTACATGCAAGAAAAAATGCGCCAAAAGCGCCACGAGATATAATAAATAAAGAAAAGTGAAATAAAAGTTGCAAAATATATACCATATAAACCATTTTCGCCACGAGAGAACATAAAACCTGAATCATTGTGGCAATTTTGGATTTTAGAAGATTGAGAAACCACCAAAATTGCCACGTAAAAAAGGGACTTTTCCGGTTGTTAACCCTTATTTGGAGATAATTTCATATAAAATATTGACCGTAATAGTCAAAAGAAAGAGATTGTGTGGCAGTTTTGGTTTAATATCCGTTTCCTACAACCAAAATTGCCACAAATTATGGCTTGAATAATATATCGGTGGCATATTTGGTTTACACTCAGAGGAAATAAACCAAAAACGCCACCAAATACCGAAAAAAGAATGAAATATTGTGGCAATTATGGTTGTATAAAATTAGAACGCAACCAAAATTGCCACATATCATTCCATATTGAAAGAAAAGCTGGTGAAAAACGGTGGCAAAATTACCGTATTAAATAGAAACCACCAAAATTGCCACATGATACTTGAAAAAAATATAGAAAAGTGGCGCTTTTGGTTGCAAGGGTGGCAGTTATGGTTTATAATGAACAGCAAGTAAACCAATAATGCCACATTTAAAGGAAAAGGTGTTTCAAATGAGTGAATACAATTCCAACGGGCTGATTTATCGTAAATCCAATGACCTGGTTACTGCAAAGTATAAGTCTTCCTTATTGGAGAATCAGGTTATGGCGATTGCCCTGACAAGAATTGAAGAAAACAAGCGAGATCCGGGCCAGCCATTGGAAGCAAGGTTGTATCCGGGAGAATTGAAAAAACTGGTAAGTGATCCGGCCCATATTTACAGAGATCTGCAGCGACTTTCAAAGTCCATAACCGGACACTCTATAATTGTAGAAGACGGTAAAGGAAATTTTAAAGCCTTTAGTGTCATACCGAATGCAGATTATATTGATGGCGTTCTCGTAATACGATTTAACGACGTGCTGAAGGATCATACCATTTGTATAGAGAAGAACTATACAAATTATGAGCTTTCCGTAATGACGAGCTTTGAAAAAAATGCTTCCTTCCGTTTATATGAGCTTTTGAAGAAGGAGGCTTACCGAATTCCCAAGGGTTCTAATGAAGGGGTTCAGGTAGAATACAATCTTTCGGAGCTTCGATTTATTATCGGTGTTGCCAATATAGATGATCCCAGAGTACAGGATGCAATGACCTACATGGGAAAAAATATTGATTGGGATTATCTGTATAGTCTTTTGGATAAAAGAGGAAAGGTGCATGAAGAATTTCGTGATTTCAACCGTCGTGTGTTGAAACATGCACAGGGTGAGATGATCGAAAAGAGTGATATTCGTTTTGAATTTGAGACAATCACCAAAAATAAAAAAGTAGCCAAGATACTGTTTACCGTATACCGTAACATTCCAATCAATTCCGATGAAGTAAATGAAAGAGTACAGTTTTTGGAGGAGAGAGACAAAATCCGACAGCTGGAAATGCCCATGGATATTTATATCGGATTATATGATGAGCTGGTTGGACACAATGGACTGGTAAAGGAAGATATCGATTTGCTGCTGAAAAAATGTGATTTTGATCAGGATTTGGTGCGCAAATACGTAGAGCTTGCCGACAAACAAAGCCATATTATCAATTATATGGGATGGATTATCAGTGCTATCGAAAACAATTACAATAATATAGAAGTAATGGATGGTAGTGCGGAGTTGGCAGAAAAAGTACGTGATCTGGATTCGGGATATCAGGCAAGCAAACCGGCACTGGCAGAGAATTTCTGGCAGAAGGTAAAGACCAACGAGGACTTTGTGGCATTTGAGCAGTTTTTGGAGGACAATGAACTGAATCTGGATATGCTGGAAGCAGCTTATACCGCCCAGGAACGTGGCAAGATTTATTGTGATTGGAAGTTCCACAGAGAAATCACTTTTTAATAGAAGAACGACTTACAAACACGCTGTATGGAGCGTGTTTGTTGTTTTCCATGGCAAAACAAAATATGACAGAAAAATTGCAAAAATAAGTTTTTAAAAGAAAACATGAAAAAATAATGACTGAATTATTGCAATTTTATTATGAGGGAAAAAATGAAAGACAGAGGAATTTATAAAAAAGCCATGGCTTTGGCTATACCGATGATGATTCAAAGCGGTATTACCAATGCAGTGGGCCTGGTAGATAATCTGATGGTAGGTAGTCTGGGAACGGAAAGCATGACGGCAGTATCCATAGCCGGTCAGCTTTTATTCGTATTCAGTCTGGCTGTCTTTGGAGGTTTATCCGGGCCGGGTATTTACGGAGCACAGTATTACGGACAGGGCAATGAAGAAGGTGTTAAAAATATCTTTCGACTAAAGTGTTGGATGGTATCTATCATTGTGGCCTGCGGAATTGCTATTTTCTTACTTTTCGGTTCAAATCTATTATTACTGTATCTTCAGGGAGAGGAATCGGGCATTGATGCGGCACTTACCCATTCCCTGGGGCAGCAATATCTATTGATTATGTTGATTGGTTTGATCCCTTTTGGTATTACGCAAATATATGCAGGTAGTTTGCGCGAAACCGGAGAGAGTATTAAACCAATGGTTGCGGGACTTGTATCGGTAGTTTGTGATATTATTTTTAATTATCTACTGATATATGGTAAGTTTGGATGTCCAAAACTTGGGGTAAGAGGTGCAGCGGTTGCAACCGTAATAGCCAGATTTGTGGAATGTGCTACCATAGTCATCTGGGCTCAGTGTGATTTAAAGAAGCATACATTCCTAAAGGGAATTTACAAAACAATGTTGGTTCCTTTATCGCTTGCAAGAACAGTTGTAATAAAAGGGTTGCCGATTTTCTTGAATGAGTTTATGTGGGCCGGCGGAATGGCTACCATGACACAGTGCTTTTCTACAAGAGGCTTGCCGATTGTTGCAGGTTCCAATATTGCAAATGCCCTATGCAATTTGTTAAATGTAGTGTTCATCGCAATGGGCAATGCGGTGGGTATCCTTACAGGCCAGATGCTGGGTGCTTCGGAATATGAGAGAGCAAAGAGGGATTCTGTAAAACTTATGCGATTTACCGGTGTGATATGCATAGGATTAACCATAATCTTGATTGCATTTTCAAAATACTTCCCTATGTTATATGAAACCACGGATGAAGTAAGACGCTATGGTACGAACTTTATTATCATCACAGCGCTGTTCTTCCCGGTGCAGGGTTATTTGAATGCGTTGTATTTTACTCTTCGATCCGGCGGAAAAACCATAATTACATTTTTGTTTGACAGTATTTATACCTGGGTACTTCCGGTGCCACTTGCATTTGTATTATGCAGATTCACCCCGATTTCCATCTATATCATTTTCGTAATTATTCAGTCTGCGGATATTATCAAGGTTCTGATTGGATACAAATTAATAAAGAAGGGTGTATGGGTTACCAATCTGGTAGATAAAGAAGAATAGAACGCAAGGAGGTTCGCAATGGAAAAGACTATGAAAATTTGGGTGGATGATGAGAGACCTACACCAAGCGGATACCATGGAGCAAAGTCTGTTAATCAGGCGATTGCTTTGATTGAGTTTGCGGAAGAGAAACAGATTGAAATTGAACTCCTGGACTTGGATCATGATTTGGGACAATATGCATACGATGGAGGAGATGCGATTCGTTTGCTGGATTACCTGGTGGAAAGGGGTACATTTTATCCGATTAAAATTCATACACAAAATACGGTCGGAAGACAGAATATTCAAAGAGTTTTAGACCGATTTTGGAATTAAGTTCTTCCTGGAAATGGGTGATAAGAGTTTGAACGTGGCTACAAGTAGCATGCGTCATTGGCAAGAGGCAAAGAGGATTATGAATGAATGCTTTACCTTGTTGCAAAATATTGGAGGTGTTATATGAAGGTATGCTTATTGAATGATTCTTTTCCACCGGTGATTGACGGTGTAGCGAATGTTGTCTTGAATTATGCATCTATTATGCAAACAAAAAAAATGGCGGAAGTTATGGTTTGTACCCCGGAGTATCCGGGAACAGACTATTCAGTATATCCTTATAAAGTTGTTCCTTATCAAAGTTTTGATACCACAAAAATTGTTAAAGGATATCGCGCGGGAAATCCCTTTGATTTTAAGGAATTAAGGGATATGGCAGCGTTTGCACCGGATATTATTCATACCCATTGTCCTGTGGCTTCTTCTTATGTAGCAAGAATGCTTCGTTCAAAAACAGATGCCCCCGTAGTATTTACATATCATACCAAGTTTGATGAGGATATTGCGAAGGCGGTAAAGGTAGAGTTTATTCAAAAAGAAACCATTAAGGTATTGGTGAATAACATCGAGGCTTGCGATGAGGTATGGGTTGTAAGTGAAGGCGCAGGAGAAAATCTTAAATCCCTGGGTTATCAGGGCGATTATCGCGTTATGAATAACGGCGTGGATTTTGCAAAAGGCAGAGTGGCAAAAGAAGAGGTGGAGGAAGTGGTAAAGGACTATGATCTCCCCAAGGACGTCCCGGTATTCTTATTTGTTGGAAGAATGATAGAGTACAAGGGTATCCCGGTTATTTTGGATGCGATGTCTATGTTAAAGGAAGCCGGTGTAGATTTCCGTATGGTGTTTATCGGAAGCGGACCGGACTTGGATAAATATAAAAAGATTGCATCGGAAAAGGGGTTGGCGGAAGGTTCTGCCTGCGGTAAGTGTATCTTTACCGGTCCTATCTACGACAGAAATGCACTAAGAGCATGGAATACCAGATCGGATGTCTTTTTGTTTCCATCAACATACGATACCAATGGTATTGTGGTCAGAGAAGCGGCAGCCTGTGGACTTCCCAGTGTCTTAATTAAAGGAAGCTGCGCGGCAGAAGGAATTACCGACGGAAGAAATGGTTTTCTGATTGAAAAAACAGCAAAAGATATGGCAGAGCTTTTATTGAAGATCACAAAGGATATGGACCATATTCATCAAATCGGGCAAAATGCCATGGATGAGATTTATATTTCCTGGGACGATAGTGTAGCGGTTGCTTTCGATCGATATCAGCAAATCATTGAGAGAAAAAAGATGACAAAAAATCTTACCACTTCTCAATACATTTCCGAGACCTTTACGGATATGACCGATGAAATCGCAAGTACGATTACCACGATGATTCAAAAACCTTATAAATCCTTCGATAACATGTTGAACAATGTGGGGGATTTGGCAGAGCATTTCCAGGTAGAGGTGGGAGGGCATATTTCCAATGCCTATGACGGTCTGAAAGACGGCCTAAAAACTTCTATTAAGATAGTACATCAGGATATTGTCGATTTTTGGCATGAAGAGAATTAAAGGAAAATATATTTTCCTTTTCTCAAAGGAGAAAATATGTCTGGCGAATGGTATAAGGAAAAGTCTTTTTACCAAATATGGATTCGAAGTTTCTGTGACGGCAATGGTGACGGAATCGGAGACCTTTATGGCGTATATGACAAATTGAATTATATTAAATCATTGGGAGTGGACGGCATATGGTTTTCACCGATTTATCCGTCTCCGAATGCGGACTTTGGGTATGACATTTCCGATTATAAAAATATACATCCGGAATATGGCGATTTGGAGCAGTTTCAAAAGGTATTGGCAAAGGCCCATGAATTGGGACTTAAAGTCATCATGGATCTGGTTATTAACCATACCTCAGATGAACATCCCTGGTTTATTGAAAGCTGTAAAGGAAAAGATAACCCCTACAGCGACTATTATATTTGGAGAGATGCAAAAGACGGAAAGCTTCCAAATAACTGGGATTCTTTGTTTGAAGGGAAAGCCTGGGAGTATGTGGCATCAAGGGATCAGTATTATCTTCACATTTTTGCGAAAAAGCAGCCGGACTTGAATATGGACAATCCGAAGGTTCGTGAAGAAGTAAAAAGTATTATGCGTTTTTGGCTGGATATGGGAGTGGATGGTTTTCGGGAAGATGTTATTACTTTTATCTCAAAGGCGGACGGACTTCCAAACGGACTTCCCTTTATTCCAATGGCAAACGGAATGCCTTATTACAAAGATGGGCCGCATATTCATGAGTATTTGGCAGAATTTCGAGAAGTGTGTAATGAGTATGATTGCTTTCTTTTGGGAGAAGGCCCTATGACAACTACGAAGTCGGCTCTTCAGTATATGACAGGTGAGCATAAATCCTTGGATATTATGTTTAACTTTGATCATATGATGGCGGACTGCTTCATGACGGAATATGTACACAGACCGTTCAAATTGACCAAGCTAAAGTCGGCGTACAGCAAATGGCAAAAGGAGTTAAACGGAAAAGCCTGGAATACTCTTTATATCGAAAATCATGATCACCCCAGAGTACTCAGCCGGTACGGAAATGAAAAGTATCACAGGGAAAGCGGTACCATGCTTGCGGCAAGTTTTTTGTTTCAGCAGGGAACACCGTTTATTTATCAGGGTCAGGAAATCGGCATGACCAACATTCGGCTGGATTCTATTGATAAATATGTGGATGTTTCATCGAAAACCAACTATAATAAGTTTCATATAAAAGATCCGATTGATAAAAGACTGGAGCGTATTTATCATTCCAGCCGCGATTCCGCAAGGACTCCCATGCAGTGGGATGACACGGAGAATGCCGGATTCTCCACGCATACACCATGGTTTTATGTAAACGAGAATTATAAGAAAATAAATGTGAAGAAACAGGAAAAAGATCCCCTCAGTATTTTAAACTTTTATCGAACGTGTTTGGCGTATCGAAAAAATAACGAGGTAATCCTTTGGGGCGATTATAAGGAATATTTTCATTCGGATCCGTTTCTTTACGAATACGAAAGAAGCTATAAAGGAAAGAAGATTTTGGTTATGTGTTCTTTTTCCAAACATATTATGCCGGTAATGCTTCCGAAAGAATATAAAGACAAACACGGTAAGGTAGTAATCTGTAATTACAAAGAACATGACAAACATTACCTAAAGCCCTATGAAACCAGGATTTATGAAGTACGTGACTGATAGGAGGTACGCAACAAATGAATAATAATATCATAAGTGCAATCTGCCTGATTTGGGCATTGGCTGCCAGTGGATTATGCTTTTATTTATATGATTGCCTTCTGAAAAAACGAAAAAAACTGAATATCCAAAGTAGTCGGTTACAAGCTTTTGCGGATATTTACAATACCATGCACATTATTAATCTGAAGGAGAACACCGTCTGTGAGTTCAAATCGACAAAAGAAATTCAAGATTTGGGTGACACAAAAGGAAAAGCAGATGAATTGATGGAAAAGGTGATTCGCGGAGCAACGTCTCCGGAATACTTGGAAAAGGCTTTGGCATTTACTGATTTGGCAACCCTTTCCGAACGCATGAAAAATGTTCAAACCCTTTCCGGGGAATTCCATGGTATCAATTTATGGTATAGAGGAAGATTTATTGTAGTAGATCGTGACGATAATGGAAGTCCAATCAATGTAATCTGGGCTACGGTTATAGTACAGGAAGAGAAAAAGAGAGAAGAAGGTCTGATTCAAATATCAATGACAGATGAACTGACCGGATTAAGTAACCGACGAGCAATGGAAGAAGCGATAGAAAGATACAATCAGGAGCAAAATGAAAACATTACGATTGTTTCTTTGGACTTAAACGGATTGAAGAGGGTAAATGATACGCTGGGACATGCAAAGGGAGATGCCATAATCGTGGCGGCATCCTGCTGTATGAAAAAAGCTTTTTCTGAGTACGGGGAAGTATATAGAACCGGTGGTGATGAGTTTTTGGCAATTCTTAAGACGTCCGCAGATGAGCTTGACCAAGTATTTCGCGCTTTTGAAACAGAAATTGAGACCTATAAAGAGGCTTTTCTGAACGGGGTGTCTGTTTCTTACGGTTATGTAAACAGAGAGGAATTTCCCGGGAAAACCATCGGACAATTAATGGTTTTGGCCGATGAGAGAATGTATGAAATGAAGAAAAACTATTATGAGCATTTCGGAATAGATCGCAGAAAACGTTGACATATGTGCAATTTTTGAACGATACGTATACATAATGTGCAACATTTCATATGGTGAAAAAATCACTTTTATTGTAAGATAAAAGTGATTTTTTTTATTTGATAAAACGAATGATTGAGTGAAGGTTATTTGAGGGGGAGATATTTATGAAACAAAAAAGCATGAAAGCATTTTGCCTGTTGCTCTGTGTGTCTATGCTGGCGGGAATGGTTGGCTGTGGGGAGCCAAAACAGTCCGTAGGGGAGTCGGATTCCGTACAGGTATCTGCAACCCGGGAGAGTGGTTCAGAACCATTTGAGACGGAAGAATCCAAAACAGAAGAAAAAATCCGAATCAGTGATTTCTATCAGTACGCAAATGGGGATTGGTTAAATACACTCAATTTGGACGGGGAGAATAATTATGCGGAACGTAACAATTACCTTATCCAAAAACAAAATGCTACCATTCTGAATTGGATTGATTCCGATGCGTCTACACTTTCGGATGATAAAGGCATGTACAACGTGATTCGTTTCCTGCAACAGGTCATGAAGGAAGATGAAAACGAAGCGCTTGTAACGAAAAAATTGATGGAAGATATGGAAATCATTGACCGGGTTTCCGGCTTGGATGAATTATATGAGTTATATAAACAGGATTTTTATTTGGGTGTAAATAATATTTGGAATGTGTCTTTGGAACGCCTGGGTAGTTCCTATTATCATACACTTGTATATCCAATGCCGCTTTTTTCGGATACCAGGCAAAGTGAGTACGGAAATATCGAAGACGAGTTTAACAAGCTGCTTATTGAGGCAGGGTTTGAAAAAGCAGAAGCTTCGAAAATTGCAAAAAATGCGGCAATGATGGAACTATTGTTATTGCAGTATTATGAAAATTCGGATGGAACATTAAATCAATACAACCGTTTCGTGGAGGAAGAAAGAGGTTTGCAGGTTCCGGTTGTAGCTGTTTTGGCAGAACAGGAAATGGTGAACCTAAAAAAGCAGTACCTGGCACCGCCGGATTTGGCAGATTTATTTAATATGATTTATCAAGAACAAAATCTGGAAATCCTGAAGGATTATCTAAAGTTTGGCACAGCGATTCGAATAAAGGCGGGATGCTGTATGTCCTATATGGATCCCTTATCAAGTGCAATGAAGCAGTTATATGGATATACGGATGAAATGGACGGGTTTGAATATGATATCCTTATGCATGCACAAACATTTCGTATGAGTGGTACCTTATCCCGGTATTATACGGAAGTTACTTTGGGTGCTGAAAGAATGGCAGCATTGGAAGATATGACCAAGGATATCATCGGTGGGGTGCGTGCGATGATCAAAGGCAGCTCCTGGCTTTCCGTTCACGGAAAAGAATTGGCACAAAGAAAAATTAATCATATGGGAATCTATTTGGGAACAGATGGAACAGAGAACGTATTTGATGATTGGGATTTCCAAGATAATGTGTATGATAATGTAAAAAAGATATATGGATGCCTAAAGGATGCCGAACGAAAAAAAACGGATGAAAATACCCGAATAATTGAAATTACCAGCAATCCTTTGGAATATAACGCGTACTATAATGCGGGAGAAAATGCATTTATGTTTGGATCTGCCGCACTGAGTATTCTGGCAGAATATCCGGACGCAAGCTATGAGACCATGCTGGGACTTATCGGGGAAACGATGGCCCACGAGATTGGACACGCTTACGACTACAATGGAAGCTTATATGATGAAAACGGCGTGGAAAATATGTGGATGACGGAAGAGGAATACAATGAGTATTTAAAGATTGTAGAAAATGTAAAGAACTTCTATGACGGAAAAACATCTAACCTTGGGAACAAAATTGATGGAGATTTGGTGAAAATGGAGGCTTTTGCGGATATGATGGCGGTTGAGTGCTGCTTGAAAATTCTTGAGCAAAGAGAGAGTTCGGACTATGATGCCTTCTTTACGGCATATGCCAAATGTTTTGCAACGGCTTATACCAAAGAATACGAAGAAGAAAGTATTATTACGGATACACATGCTCCAATCCGTGAACGCATTAATTATACATTGGGTCAGTTTGACCGGTTTTATCAGGTTTATGATGTGGATGCCGGCAGTCCTTATTATATAAAGAGCGAGGATAGGGCATGGCAGTTGTGGGAGACGAAATAATCGGCAAAAGCGGGCTTCTAACATCATACGGAAGTCTCGAAAGCAGAAGGAAGTTGTATTCCATAAAAAGTGGGAAAACCGTGTAAATACGAGGTGTTACGGAGCGTAACAGAGTTGTTACAGCTCGTTTCTTGTGTGTTACTGCATGGGTGCGGTACGATGACTTGGCAAACAAAACTGCCGTAATACGGCAAACAGAATTAGGAGGTCACTCGTATGACATTTGGAGAAAAATTAAAGGATGCAAGAAAAGAGGCAGGTTTATCTCAGGAGCAGTTAGCAGAAAAGATGTGTGTATCCAGATCGGCTATCGCGAAATGGGAAGCGGATAAGGGAATGCCGGATGTTAATAACCTAAAGGCGATTGCACAACTGCTGAACACAAGCGTTGATTACCTGTTGGATGATGATGAAAAAATCCATTTTAACGAAATAAAAGAACCGATTAATTTAGGAGATTTTGAAATAACAGGGAAATGCAGAGATGCAAAAGATTCTGTATGTGTAGCAAAAAATACGGATGCGGACAGAATTTATGCATTGACTCGAAAGAAAAAGATGTCCAAAATAGAGTGGGTGATTGATTTCCTTGTTCAGCCGGGCGTGGTTGATTTATTGGATCAAACAAAAGAATTTGCAGGTTTTTATTTGGTAGAAAAGGGTACAAAGCAGTATCTTGTAAAGGTTACTCAAGATTTTATTGTAACGAATGAACTGGCAACGAAAGTGGATTCCGGAAAGTTTATTGTGGGAAATCATCAGTATAAGAAAATGTATGCATTGGTTTAAGAGAATTTGATGCAGGACCGGACAGAATCAACCTATTGGTGATTGATGTAAGAATACCTCTGGACAGGGTGGCGACTGAAGAGATTTATTATTCTGAGAAAGACTACGATTGGAATACGTGTTGAAATATATGGAAGAAGTATGATTGAATCGTTCGTTCTCATGGAAGACACACTTTAAAAGGTGTGTCTTTTTCTATTTAAAAAATATTTTAAATAGTTATTGACTGGAAATGTAGAAGGTGATATTATCTATTTAAAGAAAATTTTAAATAGGTGTGTGCTATGGGAGAGACAAATATTTTTAAAGTCCTGGCGGACAGTCAGCGAAGAGACATTCTATTAATGCTACGAGATGGCAGATTAAATGCCGGAGAGATTTCTGAAAAATTGCAAATTACACCGGCAGCGCTTTCGTATCATTTGAAACTATTAAAGAGTGCGGATTTGATCGTGGAATATAAGGAAAAAAATTATATTTATTATGAAATCAACACTACAGTTTTTGAAGATCTGATTATGTGGGTAAATCAATTTGGAGGGAAAAAATGATGAAAAAAATAATGTGGTTATTCGCAATGATTCCGTTGCTCGTTACAAGTGTTGTGTTACAGTTTTTACCGGATGTAATCCCCATGCATCATGATATTGCGGGAAATACGGATCGGTGGGGAAATAAAGCGGAAAGCTTTATATTTCCGATTATTATTGTGGCGATAACGTTGTTTTGGCAGTTGTTAATTCGTGTATACGAAAAAAAGGCGGTAACTTCCAAAGTGGAGAAGGAACAAATGGAAGCAAAATCTTCTGCAAAGTTTTTATGCATTGTCGGAATATGCCAGGTGGTAATGTTTGGAGTAATGGATTATTTTATTCTATATTCGACATATATACAGGCAAGAGAAGGAAGTACCCAAACCTCGATTGACTTTGCAAAAATATCCTGTGCTTTGCTTGGTATTACGCTTATAATATTAGGAAATTATATGACTAGGACAAAGAAAAATGCGGTTGTGGGTGTTCGGATTGTCTGGAGTATGTACAACGATAACACCTGGAGAAAAAGTAACCGCTTTGGAGCCGTATGTATTATGATTGCCGGGTTGTTAACGGTTATCACTACCGCTTTTGCGAATGGAGCGATTAGTACGGTATTATTACTTATTTATATTCTTGCGGCTACAATAATTACCGTAGTTTACGCGAAAAAAGTATATGATATGGAACTTTTGAAGAAAAATATGTAACGTAGTTTCTTGCAAACAAAGACAGTGTCAATTTCTAAACGAAATATATCTTTGAATCAGTAATAGTAATAACAAAACAAGCTTAAGGTCGCCGGTGTTACAGCAAAGCCTAAGCTTGTTTTTTACTTTATATTCTTACTTCCAAATTCCGACAATTTTTGGCGTTTTCAGTTCTACTTCGATGAAAAATGTGGTAAAATATTGAAAGAAATGCCTATATGGAGGAACGTATAATTTGAAAAGAAAGCTTCTCAAACCGATTTTTGCGGGTTTTTTACAATATTTTGTTTTGTTTGCGCTTTATTTGATTATAGGAACAATCGAGGTTTATGTGGAGGCAGGTTTATTCGGGACGACGTCCAATCAATTATCCCTTATATTTGTAGCAACGATATCTTCTTTGTTGGCGTTTCTGGCAATCGTGACAAAACCGACGCCTGTATCCGTCATATTGTTTGGCGGTCTTACGTATATCAGTTTTGGAAATGGGACAGGCGGGTATGTATTTTTTATGGCCCTGTTTCCGATTCTTTATTTTGTTTTGAAAAAGGGCTTGTATAAGTCAAGAAAGCAGCGACTGTACACCTTGTTTTTTTGTATGATTTTATTATTGTTGGATACGCTTTATATGTGGATGCAATATCGTGAGCTATATTCTGATATATGTTTCATGATAATCAGCGTATTTATTGCGCTGGTTTATGCGACTCACAAGCCAAAGTTTATCCAAAGATGGTTTCCTGTTGCGGAAGAACTTCATGAGGCAAATAAAATTGCACTAAGTACACGTATTCTTCTTTTTTTTGGCGTGATTGCATTTATCGTTTTCTTGGCGGATTTATATTCCTTTGACAGATCTCAAACACAGAAAGGTATCGACCAGGATTCTCATTTTGAAAAACGTATCGAAAAGGATGCGGCTACCCTATTGGAAGATAATGATTTTTCGGACCAAACAGCTCAAAAATTGCTGGATTTGATCGGAAGCTTCTATGAAGGGGTTATTTGTTATGATGTAAAGAATGAAAAGTATATCGAAGCATACCAAGGGGATGCTCCGGAGTCCTTGAATAAGACGGTATTTGAAACACAAATCAGATCGGTATTAAAGGAGGATGGTTATGCAGATCTAAATAATCAAATCACATCGGGTTTCTATTATTCCTTATCCAATTTCAATTTGTATGATGAAAATCAAAGGGATTTGCAATATGTCGTTTTCATGGTGCAATATGAAGGCCGAATTGCTACAGGAAATGTTATAGGAATCAGAAGTAGTTTTTCACGTTTTTTTGTGATGATTTGTATGTTGCTTCCGATTTTCTTTTGGTTGATTGAGTTTATGCTTACGAAGCCAATCAACAGTATGACCGCATTGGTATCAAAATATGTATATTCCGGTGTGGATCAACGAAATGAGTTGGAAAAGCAGTTTACGGAACTAAATATTCATACGGGGGATGAAATAGAAAATCTATATCATGCTTTTTCCAAAACCATTTTGGATATGAATGCATATATTGATGATTTGCATATGAAAAATGAGCAAATCACAAGGATGCAGTTTAGTATGATTTCTACTCTGGCAAGTGTAGTTGAAAACAGAGATAAAAATACGGGATCGCATATCAAGCGTACGGCAGAGTACGTAGAGATTATCGGAACGCAGCTGAGTAAATCCGAAAAATATAAAGATGTTTTGACGAAAAAATATATCGAGGATATGAAGATTGCCGCACCGCTTCACGATATGGGTAAGATTCAGGTGTCAGATACGATTTTAAATAAGCAGGGTAAGCTCAACGATGAAGAATATGCTGCCATGAAGAAACATTCGGCAGAGGGTAAGCGTATTTTGCAGGAAACGATTAAGGAGTTTGGAGAATTTGATTATTTGCTGATGGCGGTGGAAATGGCAGGAAGTCATCATGAACGTTATGACGGAAAAGGATATCCGGAAGGTTTGGCAGGGGACGAGATTCCCTTGTGTGCCAGAATTATGGCGGTGGCGGATGTTTATGATGCCCTGGTATCAAAGCGCAGTTATAAGCCGGCCATGCCGTTAAGTCAGGCATACAGCATTATCGAAGAGGGAAAGGGTACGCAATTTGATGCGGATGTGGTAGATGCATTTTTTGCTGCAAAAGAGCAGATTGAAGAGCTGTACCATTCGTTTGAATAAGATGCAAATATTGACCATGTAGTCTATCATCGGATAACCAAAAGATAGTGGAGATATGAATGAGACTCATTACACAAATAAAACAAAAACAGATTAAGCATCCGGGGAGGGATGTCCTGGCCGGAATCATCATTGCCCTGGTTTCTATCCCCATATCCGTGGGATATGCTCAAATTGCCGGATTGCCGGCAGTATATGGATTATACAGTTCTTTTCTGCCGATTTTGGTTTATGCATTTTTGACGACTTCCCCACAATTTGTAGTAGGCGTGGATGCAATGCCTGCCGTTATGGTGGGGACTCTTTTGGCAACGGAAGGAATCGCATCGGAATCCACGGAAGCCTTAAATCTGGTACCGGTTATTAGCCTTTTGGTGGCCGGGTGGTTTATTGTATTTTATTTGATGAAAGCCGGGAGAATTGTGAAGTATATTTCTACGCCGGTTATGGGCGGATTTATTTCCGGCGTGGGTATTACCATTATTTTGATGCAAATACCGAAAATGTTTGGCGGAAAGGCAGGTACCGGTGAGTTACCGGTACTCCTGATGAATATTTGGAAAGAGTTACCCCAATTTAACGGGCTCTCTTTTTTCCTTGGGATTACCACATTTGCAATTGTTATTGCTTCGAAAAAGTACATCCCCAAAGTGCCGATGACTGCGGTCATGATGATGGTGGGAGCTTTGGTTCAACTTATTTTTCATGTGGACCGGTATGGGGTTTTATTGTTGCCGGAAGTAGAAAAGGGGCTTCCTAAATTTCTCCTTCCAAACCTGGGCCTGATTACGACGGATCTGACCGTCATTTTATTGGAATCCTTAAGTATTGCGGCGGTTATCATGGCCCAGACGCTTCTTGCGACCGGAAGCTATGCAAGCAAATACGGGGACAATGTAGAAAACAATAAAGAAATCTTAGCTTATTGCGGAATGAATTTGGCCAGTGCCTTTATAGGAGGATGTCCTATCAATGGTTCTGTCTCCAGAAGCAAGATTGCGGATAATTCAGGGGCAAGAAGCCAGTTAATGAGTATTTCTGCAGGACTTACCATGCTGATGATTGTCTGTTTGTTTACCCCGTTATTAAAGCTTTTACCGATTCCAATTCTGACGGCGATTGTTATGACTGCTCTTTTTGGAATTGTGGATGTGGGCCTTTTGAAACGTCTGTGGAAGGAAAACAGAGGAGAGTGTCTGATTTTTCTGGCTTCTATGATGGCAGTTTTGTTTTTGGGAACCGTAAATGGCGTAATCGTTGGTTGTGTCCTTTCCTTTTGGGAGGTTTCCGTGCGTGCGGTTAATCCACCGGTATCGTTTTTGGGACGCATTCCGGGACATGGAAATTTCCACTCATTAGAGAGAAATTCTCATGCAAGACCAATCAAGAATACAGTGATATATCGTTTCTCGGGGAATTTATTTTTTGCAAATATAGATAAATTTGAACAGGATATAGAAAAGGCAATCAAGGAAGAAACAAAGCAGGTGGTTGTGGATGCAAGAGGTATCGGCAGCATTGATATTACAGCCATAGACAGATTGCTTAGTTTTAGCCATAAGCTGAAAGCAAAAGGGATAAAGTTCTATTTTACCGAACATGCCAGTAGTTTGAATGATTCCATCAGACAGATGGGTGGCGAAAAACTTTTGGATGAAGGCGTGATTCGAATTACGATTTCTATTGCCCTTCGGGATGCGGGAGTTATGAAGCCCTATGAACTGGAAGGCGCAGAGGAACCGTTTTTGGAAGAATATGTGGAGTCTGAGGAAAAACTTGCGGAGTTTGAATGGGCCTTTGGGGCTGCTGCGGAAGAGAAACTTCGGATGTTGGCAGAGCAGACTGCAAAGGGTATTGTGGATGAAATGACTGCAGGTCATGGAGAGCACATTCCGGTATTGGAGGAGCATGGTGCCACAACGACCTGGGGAATGCTGGGTCTGTTTGACGAGTACGAGTTCTGGGATTTTCTGGAGGCCAGAATTACCCGTCTTCGGGATGATGGTATGATAAGCGAAAAAGAAACCGTACGTATCATTGAGCGGATTGACCGGAGAAAGAAGGAAGGCATTAAGCGATTGGATGAGCTGAATCCTTTGGCTTTGGATATATTGCATAAGCACATGGACAAGGTTATGCGCCACATCGAAAAAGACAATCCGGTACTGTATAAATATATGAAAAAATGTGAAGAGGAACCCCTTGCGGAAGAGGGAAAAAAGTCGAAGAGGGGACTCGCTAAATGAAATTATCCAACCGTCGCTACCTGAATCCAGGGTGTGATTTCCTCTAAACGCATATTCATGACGGTATATTTTTCGATTAAATCAAAGGCAGAGTTGAATGTATCGATATTATCCTGGTCACCAATGGAGTAGGTTCCGTTATTCCAGTTGTAAATCGTTAACAGCTTTCCGACTACACGGATTACAACGGTTTTGGCATTCATTAATAAAGTAAGCAATTCATCTTTTGTCATAGGTATCAGTACCTCCTTATGAAGAATATGTTAAAGGAGAATTGTGTACGGGATGTGTCCGAATTCGAAAAAAAGACTAAACGAAGTCTGAAAAATATGGTAGCAACAGGCAGGATACGATATAATAATCGTATAGTTTCATCCTTTGAAGGAAGAGGGGGAGCAGGACATGGCACAGACAGAGGAACAGATTGAAATATTTCTATTAAAAGAGCCAAATGCGCCTGAAGCAGTGTATGTTTCGTGTGTAGAAAACAGAGGCGATTATTTTATAGGGATTCTGCTAAAGGAGCCGAAACAGGATTTCGGATTTCACAAAGGGGAAAAGGTTTACTACTTCCCATTTACCGATTCAAAGGGAACGACAACATTTATCTGTGATTTAAACCCTAAGACAAAGCTTACGGAAGAAGCCTTGGCGGATGGTTCTGTCTTAAAGCAGGCAATCTCCGTATTTAACGGCAACCGGACGCAGGAGAACATGGTTCAGGTAATGGGTCTTTTGCGTGACAGTTATGTATGGATTCCCTGTACAGCGGATAGTGGTGAAAAGGGACAGGAAGCCGGATGGATTCCGGAGATTTTGAAAAACGGTGACAAGTATTTCTTCCCTGCATTCTCCGGCGAAACGGAGATGGATAATTACGGGAATCGTTTTTCGAAGGTTAAGAGGCATTTTTTGGAAGTCCTCTCCCTCGCAAAAAGTAATGACAAAGACGTGTCCGGAGTGGTTTTAAATCCATTTTCAGAGCCATTTGTGTTAGACAAGAAACTGTGGGAACTGGTGGAAAGCATGAGATCCCGGTTAAGTGAGTAAGACAAGAAGAAAGTTGACTGAGAAATAATATCGTTCGTGTATAAAGAATCAGGGGTATAAACGGAGGATTGACATGGTAAAGATTTTTATGACCGGAGATAATCATTTTGGAAAGAAATACGATCGTTATCCGGAAGCAAAGCAAGTATTAATCGAAAGTAGATTTGAGGCTCTGGACAATATGGTTCGAAAAGCTGACGAGCAGGGTTGCAATCTGTTTGCGGTTACAGGAGATTTGTTTGATAACATTAGCACGATCAAGGTGGCAGATGTAAAGAAGGTAGTGGAAATCCTGGCAAAGTTTTCCGGAAACGTAATCGTGCTTCCGGGAAATCATGACTATTATACCGGCGATGAGAAGGTTTGGAAGGATTTTGAAAAGGAAGTGGCTTCCACCGAAAATAACATCCTGCTTCTCAAGGAGTTTAAAACATATAAAGTAGATGCCGGTGAGGAAGAGGTAGTGATTTATCCTGCCTTCTGTGGTTCAAAGCATTCAAAAGAAAATAACCTTACATGGATTAAGGAAGCGGATATCCGGACAGCAGGGGTGATTAATATTGGAATTGCGCATGGTGCAATCAAGGGTGTGACTCCCGATATGAAGGAAGAGTATTTCCTGATGACCGAGGCGGAATTAAACAGTATTCCGGTAGATGCCTGGCTGATCGGACATACGCACATTTCCTATCCCAATGTCCTTTCGGAGGATCGAGAGACGACGGGATATAAAATATTTAATGCCGGAACCCATGAACAGACAGATTTACATAATAACACGGAAGGCTGTGGATTTATCCTTTCGATTGAAAAAACGGGCGAATCCTGTAAGGTATCCGCAAGAAAATATGTGAGCGGAATTATTCGTTTCTATGACCTGAGCCTCGGAGTAAAGCCGGATTCTGATACATCCCTTGCGGATGCGATGGAGGCAGCGATAGCGGGTATTGGCGATAACGCTGTCTTAAAACTGACAATTTGTGGTTCTGTAAAGGCTTCCGAGTATGCATCAAGGAACAATCTTTACAGAAATCTCCTAAGTAGATTCCTGACTTATGAAATTGATGACAGCGAGTTAAGCGAGGAGATTACGATTGATAAGATTCGTAAAGAGTTTGCTGAAACAAGCTTTGCCGCAAAACTAATGGAGGGATTAATCGACAATCCGACGGAATTGCAAATGACCTATGAGTTATTAAAATCATGTAGGGAATAAGGGGAAAGGCGGAATTTATCATATGAGAATCAAGCGTGTTGAATGTGATCAGTTCGCAGGCGTACAGGATAAAGAATTACAGTTTGAAAAGGGTATGAATATTGTCGTAGGAGATAATGAATGCGGCAAGAGTACCATGATTGATTTGATTTATCTGATGCTTTTCAAAAGTGCAAAATTAGACGGCAGAAGCGACGGAGAATTTATAAAAAAATATTTCCCTCAAAAAGTAAGCGGAGTTCAGGGAGATATCATTGATGGCGTCCTGGTTTTTGAAACAGCGAAGGGTGCTTATAAGCTTAAAAAAGAGTGGGGAAAGGACGAAGCGACCTGCAGGCTTACCATGCCGGATGGTACCTTGATTCGAAATGCTTCTGTAATCGAAGCAACCCTGAAGGAGGAGTTGGGATTTCGAGAGGGTGTATATAATGAAATCGTCTTTGCTTCTCAAAAAAGAAATCCGATTGTGATTGAAAGCATCATGCAGGCCTTGGATCGAAGAAAGCAGGATTCTCTTTCGGATACAAGAGAAGATTTGTCTTCTACTTTGACGAAAGCGGTACTGGAAACCGGCGGTATTTCCTTAGATAAGGTTGAAAAGGAATTAACCAACCGGTTGAATACACTTAGCGGAAAGTGGGACTTTGCGGCGGATGCACCGGAGGGTGGCCCCAAACGAGCTTCTTATACGAATGCATGGAAGGCCGGAATCGGTGAAATTGCTTCGGTATATTATGAAATGGATGAAGTACGAAGCAAGCAGGCGGACGCAGAAAATACCGAAAGAATTATCGAGAGAGAAAAATCCGAGATTCATGGATTGCAAAATCAGAAGAAAAGTTATGAAGACAAAAAAACAGCCTTTTTGAAGTATCGCGGAACCTTGGACCAGATTACTGCGCTGACAAATACCATCCGTGTTCAGACCGCCCGGATGAAAGATCAGGAGCTGGCCCTTGAAAAGTGGCCGGTTGCCCTAAAAAACATTGATACTGCAAAACAACTACAGACCAAACAAAAACAGGCTGCAATCCGAAGCCTATATACGAGAGCAGAGAAGGCATATGCGGACTATTCTATGGCTCTGGAGGAAGTTAAGAAGTTGACGGAAGTGGATGATGCGGATATCAAGAATACCAGATCCCTTCTTCAGGCGAAGCAACGGGAAGAAAGTAAGCTTTCCGGAATGAATCTGGCTGCAAAAGTAAAAAAACTTGGAGATGCCAATATTCGAATTACCACCGTGGCTACCGGTGAAGAAGTACCCATTGAAAATGCGGAACTTAAGATTACAGAAGCAGTAATGATTACAATTCCCGGCGTGATGGAAATGCAATTGATGCCGGAGGGCGTAGATGTAGAAGCGGTACAGGCAAAAATTACGGAGCTGGAAAAGACCGTAAAAGATATTTACGAAAAGTATGGTGTAAAGAGCCTGGAAGAATTATCTTCCCTGAAAGACGAATATGATGTCAAAAAGCAAACGTGTGAAAAACGAAAATATGAGTTTGAAAAGTCCCTTTCCGGAAATGACTGGGAGAAGGTAAAAGCGGAGAATGCATCCGTCCCGGGCGATGTGGAAGATGAAAAAGAAGTGCAGCAACAGGTTTCAAGTCTGTGTGGTTCCAAATCCATTGATGCATATATAGGTGGTCTGGAGGCTCAGCTATCTGATTTTGAAAATAAATTCGGTAGCATGGACCGGTTACGGGAAATGCTTCAAAAGGATAAGGAAGAAAACGAAGCAAATCAGAAAAAGATTGATTCTATGGATGAAATCCCCGAGGAATATCAAGGCATTACGGATGCGGACCAGTATGAAAACGCACTTACAAAGAAAATTGAGAATGCTGAAGCAGACATAAAGGCCCATGATGAGAAGCTTCGTGAAGCAGAAAGAAAACTGGGAGAAAAATCGGCAGAAGAGTATCTGGATGAATCGCAGGTAAAGGAAGCCAGACTTTTGGAATTAAAGAACCAGTATACTCATTGGCTGAATATCTATCATGCGTACAGCAGACTTCGGGAAGAAAACGCCGGAAATCCGGTAGAGGATATTGAGCGTAAGTTTAACGAATACCTTCGAATCATCACAGAGGGTGAGCTAAAGCTGGAATCCATGGACGAAAGAATGTCTGTCCGTTTATCAAGCGGTTTGCATGCTCTTTCCTATGACATCCTTTCGGAGGGAACCAAGGATACCATTTCTTTGGCATTTCGATTGGCTATGCTGGAGCATTTATATCCGGATGGAGATGGATTGGCAGTATTTGATGATCCTTTTACCGACATGGATCCTACCCGCGTCATGCAGTCTTGTAAGCTGATACAGAAGTTTGCGGAGAACAATCAGGTGATTTTCATTACCTGTGATGAAAAGTACAAGTCCTTGTTAAGCGGAAATGTGATTGCGGTTAGCAGATAGGGAATGATTTTAAGGAGAACTACATGAGATACATATACAGCATGATACTTTTTATATGCTCCATATTGGCGTTTTATCTTTCAACGCGAATGTTTTATAACAAAAACTACAAAAAACCAATGCACAGAGCTTTTTCTGTCACTGCTTTTGGTAGTGGATTATGGAGTTTGGGCTATGCCGGCATGCTTTATTTTGACGAAGTGAAAAAATTCATGACCTGCCGGGCCTTCGGTATGTTTGGCCTTTTTCTCTTCATTATTGCCGCACAGGTTATGATTCAACTGTTGGTAGGATATAAGGGAAAAAAGTACTATATTATTTATACCGAAAGTGTCTTGGCTGCATTTGTATTGTTTTTGGTGTTGAAGAGGGGGAGTGTCACCCATGTGCTTACGCCCAATGGAATTGTTACCGCATTTGTAAGTCAATGGACTTCGCTGATTTATACCGGTTTCACAATCTTGATTGCGTTGGTATTCGTTGCCATGTCGATTCATTTGATGACGAAGAAGCATCGTAAGAGTGTCAGGGCCTTCGGTAGAAACCTTCTGGTGGTAGAGATTATCATCGTATTTGGTATGATGATTGATACGGTGTTACCTGCACTTGGAATGAATTTGAATATCCCTGCCAGTACCATGATACAGTTTATTGGTCTTGAGATTGTGTACCGTACACTTCATATGTCAGAGAGAAACAAGATTAGCATCCGCAATCTGACCGGATATATCTATGATTCCATGAAGTCTCCGATTTTTGTATTTGATCAGTATCATCATTTGATCATTGCAAATAAGTTTGGAAAAGAAGCGATTTCACTGCAATCCGATGGGGAGATGGAAGGCTTTGATTTTTGGAAAGAAGTATTTCAGTCGGAACCGCCGAAAGCTATTGATCAGTGCAAAACCACACTGGAAATGGAACAATATTATGAAAAGGGTGGTATTTACTGTCATCTTTACATAGACCCTTTGTTTGATGAATATAAGGATTATGTAGGGTACTTAATGATGGCTTCCGATACCACTGCGTATTATAAACATACCAAAGAACTTGAGGAAGCGAAAAACGAAGCCATGAAGGCCAATAAAGCAAAGAGTGTCTTTTTGGCGAATATGTCCCATGAGATTCGTACACCCATGAACTCTATTTTAGGATTCTCCGAGCTTGGTTTGCAGGATAATATTGATGAGAAAGCCAAGGGTTATCTGGAGGATATTCATGGTTCGGCAGAAAATCTATTGGGCGTTATCAATGATATTTTGGATTTTTCAAAAATAGAGTCCGGTAAAATGGAATTGGTAAATTCTGCTTATGATACAACGGAATTGTTCAAGGATGTGGAGCGTGTAATGTCCATGCATGCTTCTAAAAAGGGGTTAAAATTTGTTAGTGAAATCAATCCCAATATTCCCAGAGTTTTGAATGGTGACCGTGTAAAGGTTCGAGCAGTTTTGATTAACCTGTTGAACAATGCGGTGAAATATACCAAGGAAGGTTCGGTTACCTTAAAGGTTGATTATGAAATGCTTTCTCAAACTGAGGAGGACATTGCAAAGAAGAAGCGTTACATGGAGATGAAGGTTCAGGTTGTGGATACCGGAATCGGTATTCGTAAGGAAGAACTTCCCAAGGTATTTGAGTCCTTCCAGCGTGTGGACCAGGCCACAAACCGAAATACGGAAGGTACCGGTCTTGGCCTATCGATTACCAAGGGCTTTGTAGAGTTGATGCAGGGTACACTGGAAGTGGATAGCGTTTATGGAGAAGGATCTGTATTCCGCGGAAGCTTTGTACAGGAGGTTTTGGATGAAACCCCTATTGCCCAAAAAGAAGAGGCGTCTCAGAAGGCAAAAAAACAAAATATTCAGCTGAAGAATGTCAGAATATTATCGGTGGATGATAATAAGGTTAACCTGAAGCTGGTGCGGGCCTTTTTGGGAAAATGCGGTGGAATCATTACAGATGCTTCTTCCGGTGAAGAGGCGATTCGATTATGTAAAGAGAATACATTTGATGTGATTTTTATGGACCAAATGATGCCGGAAATGGATGGCGTGGAGGCAATGCAAAGAATTCGTGAACTTGGCGGAATCTATGAAAAGGGCGGAGCTTGTAAGATTATTGCATTAACTGCAAATGCCATTGAGGGTACCAGAGAAGAACTGATGAGCCAGGGATTTGATGAGTATCTTGCAAAGCCCATGAACTTTGATGCGTTGAATGAGAGACTATCGAAGCTTTTGCCCGAAGATATCTGGGAAATGTAGAGCATTTTGATTTTGTGGGTATTTCGAGAAAGAATGACGATTATTCGGATAAGAAACACGACTGCATGGAAAGAGGAACAGTTATGAAGAAAAGATTGAAGATTACCATGAACGCACCGGTGGTTCTGTTGCTGGTTGCATTCAGTTGTATTGCTACTTTCTTGAGCTATGCAACAAACGGACAAATGGGAAGGTTCTTGTTTATGACGTATCATTCTTCCCTTTTATCGCCGCTTACCTGGCTGCGTGCCTTCACCCATATCTTTGGTCATGCAGGTTGGTCACATTTGATCGGAAACATGAGCTACATCCTACTACTTGGTCCTATGTTGGAAGAGAAGTATTCCTCCAAAACGTTAGCACAGGTTATCGCGATTACTGCATTTGGAACCAGTCTTGTGAATTATATCCTGTTTCCCAACGTGGGGCTGTGCGGTGCAAGCGGAGTGGTATTTGCCTTTATCCTGCTTTCTTCGTTTACCAGTTTTCGCGAGGGAGAGATTCCGATTACCTTTCTCCTGGTATCGGTTCTCTTTATTGGCCAACAGGTATGGGAAGGACTAACGGTCCAGGATAATATCTCTAATATGGCACATATTGTGGGCGGTATCATTGGCGGGGCCATTGGATATGAACTAAATAAAAAGTCAAGACGAAGATAGAAATATGATTTATAAAACGAGGTATGTAAATGAAAAATAGACGTTCGTACGGAAGCAAAATCATTCTTTTCTTTTGTGCATTTATGCTTCTGTTTCGTATAAATTCCATAAATACCGAGGCTTCTGAAGCTGGTTCCAAGGTGGTTCGTGTCGGATGGTATCAGAGCGATATGTTCCAGGAGGGAATGTCGGATGAGGAAGAAAAAAGTGGATATTGTTATGATTATCTTCAAAAGGTGGCTGATTATACAGAATGGCAGTATGAATATGTTTATGGCGACTGGACGGAATTATATCAGAAACTTTTGAACGGCGAAATCGATTTCCTTGGTGGCGTGTCCTGGACACAGGAGAGACAGTATCGGATGCATTTCCCGGATGAAGAAATGGGTGTGGATCATTATTACATATATAAACACAGTGATGACACTTCTATTACGGCGGATGATTTGACTACCTTATCCGGGAAAAAGATAGGTGCAATTACAAATAACCAAATCACAACGCTTATTCAGCAATGGATGAGTGAAAATGACATAGACATGGAGATGGTCTATTTTGGCAGCTTTGACGAGCAGAAAATCGCTTTTCAAAAGGGGGAAATTGATCTTTTTGGACAGACCATCTATAACTCGGTCGGTATAGATGATATTGCGTCTGTTGTCAATATAGGTAAAGAATCCTTTTATATGGCGGTAAGCAGGAGCCGAAAAGATTTGGTTCGGGAGTTGAATGCAGCAGTTTCTACGATGACTTCCACATCCCCTTTTATTTTACAAAAGATGCAGGATGAGAATTATGGCGCCCGACTTGCCAATAGTACAATGTCAGATACGGAAAAAGCGTGGCTTTTCGATCATTCGGTGTTAAAGGTTGGCTATTTGGATGATTATCTGCCTTATTCCGATCAAGATGAGGATGGAATTGCCAAGGGACTTATGACAGATGTTTTGAAGGCTATTTTAGAGGCTTTGGAAATCTCGGATTCCGTTTCCCTTCAGTACGAATGCTATTCGAAATATAAAGAGATGATTACGGCGTTGAACGAGGGAGCAATTGATATCGCCTTTCCGGTCTACGGGAACCTATGGAATTTGGAACAGGATGGAATTGATGCTACTTCTGCCGTATTAAGCGGATCGGAGTCCTTATTTTATAAAGGAACCTATGACAAAGCCAATATTCAAAGAATTGCTGTAAATAAAAACAACGGAATGCAGATTGCCTATAGCAATAAGATGTTTCCGGATGCAAGACTGGTTCCCTGTTCTTCCATTGAGGACTGTCTGAATTCCGTATTATCCGGAGAATCAGAAGGAACGATAATCAATACACTTCGAACAACGCTTGTTACCGATAATGCCAAGTACAGTTCGTTATCCAGTGTCCAGCTGCCGGTTCAGGAGGAGCGTTGTTTTGGAGTAGACGATTTAAATACCGAACTACTTTTGATATTAAATAAAGGTCTTGCTCTGTTGGGAGATTCCTATGGAATCGAAAACTCCTATAAATATATGGGAGGGTTGACGCAATACACTACAATGGATTTTGTTCGCGACCATGTTAAGGAATTGGGAATTACGGCTGCGGTTTTCGGTGGATTGGCTTTTCTGACGCTTGTAATTGCCTTATTAAAGAGAGGAAAGTATACTACCAGATTAACAGAGGAAGTAAATCGCCAAACAAAACATATATATGATATCCAGAATTCTGTAGTGTTGGGCCTGGCAAATATGGTGGAAAATCGAGATGATAATACCGGTGGTCACGTTAAGAGAACCAGCGATGTCATCGGTTTTCTGGTAGAGGAATTGCAAAAGCAGGGTATTTATCGTGTAGATGACCAAAAGGCTTTAGACATTGTCAGGGCGGCTTCCACCCATGATTTGGGAAAGATTTCTATCGACAGTGCAATTCTTTGTAAACCGGCAAGACTTTCTCCGGATGAATATGAAGTGATGAAAACTCATGCGCCCAAAAGCGGGGAAATTGTACAAATAATTTTGGATGGCGTGGAGGAGCAACATTTTGTGGATGTGTCCTATAACATAGCCAGATACCATCATGAAAGATGGGATGGAAAAGGATATCCGGACGGCCTGAAGAGGCGCGAAATCCCCATAGAAGCCAGAATTATGGCGATTGCCGATGTCTATGACGCATTGGTAAGCAAACGCTGTTATAAGGAACCTATGAGCTTTGAAGAGGCTTTTAAGATTATGATGGATAATATGGGCACGCAATTCGATCCTTCCTTAAAGTCGGTGGTGATTGCCTGCAGAGAAAAGATGGAAGCATATTATACACAAAATGCTTAAAGCATATAAGGAAAAGAAATAATCAACAGGGAATGTTAATGAGGTGGCGACATGGTAAAAACAATCGTAAAGGATCCTTTATTCCTTGCCGGGAAATCAGAGCCGGCAACAGAAGCGGATAAGCAAATTATTGTAGATTTGCTGGATACTCTTCGGGCGAATCTGGATCATTGTGTCGGAATGGCGGCGAATATGATAGGTGTAAAGAAAAATATTATCGTGGTAGCAGCCGGTCCTTTTCAGTTTGCAATGGTGAATGCGGTCATTACGAAGAAAACAGGAGCTTTTCATACAGAGGAAGGTTGTTTATCCTTAGAAGGTGTCAGACCCTGTACCAGATATAAAGAAATAGAGGTGGATTATCTGGATCAGAATTTTAAGAAACAACATGGTAAGTACACCGGATGGACTGCTCAAATTATCCAACACGAGCTTGACCATGTGGCAGGAATAGTGATATAAGGAATTGTTATAAAACATAAGGTAAAATAGAACAATTCGACATTCTACGATAAAAAGGTGAATAAACGATGGCTATTAATATAAATTATTTCTTCCAGAATTGCTTGGTCACGCTGATTACAATGGCTTGTATCCATGCATTTTTGTATGTGAATAAGGCGATACCAAAAGAAATTAAGGTAAAATTTCTTGCATTGACGTTCGTTTTGATTCTGGAAAGTCTGGAGTCATATGCGGATAGTGTATTAAAGCTGGTAGAAGATAATTCCATGGAAACCCTGCGAATAGCGGTATCTGCTTTTGGGTATACGGTACGTCCCCTGATGCTGTATATGGTGCTTCTGATTATGTTGCGTGAAGTAAAAGAGAAGTATAAAAAAGTGCTTTTGGCAGTTCCGACAATGATTACTTTCGTGATTTCCCTGATGGCCTTTTTTACGGACTGGGTATTTTCCTACGATGAAAATAACAATTTTCACGGGGGACCGTTACGGTATGTTTTTTTCGCGATTCTCCTGATTTATTTTATAATCATTTTAGTAGTCAATGTAATTAATAGCAGAAAGAATAAATCGGAAGGTAGGGTCCTTTTTGGCGTTATAGGGTTATTGGTCTTTGATTGGGTTTATGCTCTGGTGTCGGATGTAATTGGTTTGCATGCGCAGTTGGAATCTTTAAGTGTCATCCTGTATTTCATGTATTTTCTTACTAATTACCATGCGGAATCCATGGTAGAAAAGGAACAGGAATTTTTGGATTCCGAGCAACGTTTGACCAAAATGATGTTAGACCAATCCATTGAAACACTGGCTTATACCATTGATGCAAAGGATCGGTATACCAAAGGACATTCTTTTCGCGTAGCGAAGTATTCCAGAATGATTGCCGGAATGGTGGGCAAGTCGGAGGAAGAATGTCGAGAGATTTATCTTGCAGGATTATTACATGATATCGGTAAGATTTCAATCAGTGGAACAATCATCAACAAACAAGGGAAACTGACAGACGAGGAATATGAAAAAATCAAGACACATCCTGAAAAGGGTGCCCTGATTCTTGAGAAGATGAAAAGTATTCCCTTTTTGCAAAATGGCGCGAAATATCACCATGAACGATTTGATGGAAAAGGCTATCCGTCCGGCTTAAAAGGAACGGAGATTCCCGATATGGCTCGTATTATCGCTGTGGCGGACGCCTATGACGCGATGACTTCATACAGAAGCTATCGCCCCACAATGGAGCAGAATCTGGTAAAACAAGAGATTTGGAAGGGGATGGGGACGCAGTTTGACCCACTGTATGCCAAGGTAATGATTTCTCTGATTGACGCAGATCCTAATTATGAAATGAGAGAAATTCCGAACAAACAGGATGAAATGATTTTTGATGATCATGTGGAGCAAATTGTTTGGCCGTCTACACAAAGTAAGGAATTGAGCAGTTCTACAGTAAATAAGTCCATTCAGTCGGAAGGCTTGAGCACGATGGCGTCCTTTATTCGGATAGAAGACAAATGGAGCGATGTAACATCCGGTTTCTCTGTTACAAATGAGCCGGGAAGAATTCATTTTACCGGTAAAACCAGACAGGAAGCTCCATATGTGTGGTGTACGCCGATTGTTCTGGTATATGTATCGGATGACGGAGAGGTACTTGGCCCCGGATATACGGAATTGGGTGTATTTATGAGTGCCGGCTACGGATGGCAGGCAGGACCGTCCTTGTATGAATATTCCTATTTTTCCAAGGAGAGGGACTTTGAAAGCTGGGAGAATTGGCTAACACAGAATAAGGCGGGTCTTACGCACACGGTTTGTGCCCATATGGAAGGCAATATGGTGGTGCTCTCCATGGAGAATGGTTTGTTGACCATGCATGCACATTTGGCTGTTCCGGAGGAATATAAGAGTAGAATTCGAGTTGCTTTTTCGGGATTAATGTGCGATTTATCTGACGTGAAGAAATTATAGAAAGAAAGAATATATGTACTGCCCGTAAAACAGGCCCGTGATTTTCACGGGCCTGTTTTTAATGACGGAAAGATATTCCTTCCGGCTCGAATGCTTTTGAACGGAGTTTCATATCAACTGAAAAGACTGTAAACAGAAATATACTGCTTTGCGGCTACATCTCATTATTGATAAAAACTATAATAGGATATAGGAAACATGAATTATTAAAACCTTGAATTCCTATTGACATACTAGGAAATAAAAGATATGATACTTTCAAAAGAAACGGAAAGGAAAAAACAGATGAGCAAAATAAAATGGATAAAGAAATTTGCACCGTTAAGTTCCGAGGAATTAGTTTCCTCCGCACTTGAAACGGCAAATTGGATTAAACAATATGAACATAAAACAAAGGATGGTAGTTATTATGATGTTCTTCCGCAGAAGGAAGTTCCGGAGGGGAGCATCTTATTAAAAAATACCGGTTTATATGCCGGTGCTGCGGGGATTGCTTTTTTCTTTCTTCGTCTCTATTTATCTACCAAGGAGAATAATTGGCTGGAGGATGCAAAGGCCGCCATTGATTACGTAATTCATGATTATAAAGGAGTTTCTGAGTTTACAGCAGAGGGATTGACCGGATTTGATACGGGACACTTAAATGGACCTACCGGTGGTGCTTATGTATCGGAACTTCTATACGAAGTAACAAAGGAAGAAAAGTATCGGAAGTTTTTTATACAGGTTTCGGAGGATTTGATTCAGGGAGCCAAGCACACAGAAGATGGAATTACCTGGCATGAGTTTTATGGAATTATTGCAGAAGGTGCGTTGGTATTGTATTTGATTTATGCATATGAAACGCTAAAGGATGACAGGTATTTGGAGACAGCCAGACTGGCGGGAAAATATATCGCATCCAAGGCAGAAGATGCTCCTCAGGGTGGAAAAAGATGGTATGCAATGGATACGGAAAGTTTTCCTACCTTACATGGACAGGGAAAGGGTTATTTCCCGGGATTTTTCTATGGGGCAGCGGGAAGCGCTTATATTCTGGCAAAGGTTTATGAGTATTCAAAAGAGGAAGCGTTTTTGGAACTGGCAAAACAGGGCGCGGAATATATTCTTCATATTGCCGATGTATCAGAAGACGGAGAGGCAGCTCTTGTAAAATATAATGATCCCCTGGCGGAAGATTTGTATTATTTGGGAATGTGTCAAGGTCCTATTGGTACCTCGCGATTGTTTTTCCAACTTTATGAGCTTACAGGAGAAGAGAAATATAAGGATTTTGTGATAAAGCTGACGGAAGGAATTCTGGCTGCCGGAGCACCTACCAGACATTCTGCCGGATATTGGCATACCTATTGCTATTGCTGCGGAGCGGCGGGTATGTTGGAGCATTTTGTAAGTGTGTATAAACTAACAAAAGACCAGCGTTATCTTACTGCAGCTTACGAGACAGCAGAAGTACTGATTGGTGATGCGTATGTGGAGAAAAAGCTAAGACGTTGGTACACTGCTTGGAACAGGCATGAGCCGGAGGTAACAGAGGCATATACCGGTTTGTATCATGGAAGTGCCGGTTGTGCAGCTTCTTTGCTGGTATTAAACGAAGTGATTCAAAATGGACAGAAATTACCGGGATTCCTGGAGGATCCTTATAAAGTTTTATAAAAGGAGAAAAAAATATGGCACAGAAAGCAGTAAAATCTTTAATTGATTTAGTTGGAAATACTCCTCTTGTGGAGATTAGCGGATATGAATCCAAAAATCATTTGAAAGCAAATATTTATGGAAAACTGGAATTTTTCAATCCCACAGGAAGTGTAAAGGACCGTATCGTAAAAGAAATGATTCTGGATGCAGAAGAGCGTGGCCTTATTAAGCCCGGAGATACGATTCTCGATAATACCAGCGGAAATACCGGTATTGCATTGGCGGCATATGGCAAGGCCAGAGGGTATAATGTTGCAATTGCCATTGAACCGGGTGTATCGATTGAGCGATCTCAAATACTCCGTGCGCATGGCGCAGAATTATATGATTTTACAGAAATTCCCGGAGCGATTGAAGCAATGACAAAGCCGGATGCCACATTCCAATCCCTGTTGGATCCCATGGCTGCTTTTGGAAAGGAAAAAGGCTATTTTTATATTAATCAGTGCGATAATGAAGCAAATATTAAAGCGCATTATGAGCATACAGCCCCTGAAATCTGGGATCAGTTAGATGGAAAAGTAGATATTTTTGTAGCAATGTCCGGAACAGGTGGTACCATTACCGGTGTGGGAAGATACTTAAAGGAAAAAAATCCGGATGCAAAGGTAGTTTTGGTACAGCCGGATGCAGATTCCCTTCCGGCACCCGGAAAAACAGACCCGAAGATTGATGGTATTATGTTAGTGGATGGAATTCCGGAAGGTTTGGCTCCATTATTCTATAAAAAGCACGGATTTAATTATGATGAAGTTATTACAATCTCAGCAAAGGATGCATATGATACAGCAAAAGAGGTTGCTGCTACAGATGGTCTGTTAATTGGAGAGTCTTCGGCAGGAGCGCTGACGGCAGCAAAAAAACTTGCGGAAAGACCGGAAAACGCAGGAAAGAATATCGTAGTAATGGTAGCAGACGGTGGCTTGAAATATTTGAGTACCAGTTTGTTCCGTTAAGTATCTGTATTTACACTTGCATATTTTTTCATCCACACGTAAACTGAAAAATGAGGAGTGATTCCTATTTTTAGAGCTGAGGGTTTGGTGGATGAAAATCATTGTTCCAAATTATTATAAAGAGTTTCGATGTATAGCCGATCGTTGCAAGCATACTTGTTGCAGGGGATGGGAAGTGGAGATTGATGAGGAAAGCATGGAGCGTTTCTCCAACCATGCAGATATTCTCGAAAGAGTCGATCAGGGAGAGGATACACATTTTCGACTACTGGAAGGGGAGATCTGCCCGTTTCTCATGGATAATGGGTTGTGCGAAATGATTGTAAAATATGGTGAAAAGATGCTATGTCAAACCTGCACCGACCATCCCAGATTTCGAAATTACTGGACCGACAGAGTGGAAATGGGCCTTGGTCTGGTGTGCGAGGAGGCTGCAAGACTGATTCTGAATAAGGAAATGCCCATGCGCCTTGAGGTTTTGTCAGATGATTTGGAACCTGCAGAGGAACTTCCTGAGGATGAACAGTGGCTGTTAGACGTGCGGGATAGCCTGCTTGAAAATATATCCGAAGAAGGACCTTTGGCCAGACTAAAAGAATATTTGATATACAGACATATTCCGGATGCTTTATATGATGATCGTTTGGAGGAAAGAATCCGGTTTGTTGACTTGTTTGTACGAATGGCACAGGAAAAGTGGGACAAGACGGACAGAAGTATAGAAGCATTGGAAGAGATTGTACGAACAATGTCTTATGATATGGAGTACGATGAGGAAGTAAAGGAGAATTATCTGGAGAATTTTTCAAAACAATAAGGATGCCTGCGGTCATTTATTCGGATGAAGCATATGATTTCATTCGGTACTGGGACGGAGTGAGGCCGGTTCTTGCTTTAAATCGATGCAGGAAACATTTCTCATTTTCGTACCCGCAAAGTCCGGATATTTCTTTCACTTGTAGCGTAGTATTACGAAGGTAATGCTGCGCTAATTTTGTTCTTGAGGTCAAAAGATCTTCATAACAACTGACGCCGAAATAGGTGCGATATAACTGTTGGAAGTGGGAGGGAGACAAATTCATTTGGTTTGCCAACTCTTCTACGGAAGAAAATGCAGTGGGCGAACTGTAAATGGTAGCACGTAGCTCATTTAAGGAAACGGCATGGGCGGACAAAATAGCGGAGTTTTCCTTCTTTTTGCCGGAATTCGGCTGCTCGGATAGTTTCATCAAGATCATTTCGATTTGCGAGGATATATATTGTAAACGATTTTTGGAATCCGAAAGCTGCTCGTGACTGAGCATGGTCAGTAACATTTCCGCTTCATGTACAAAGTCGGAGGTGAGCAATTGATTAAAAACAATTTTGGAGGTGTCTGTTGAGGAATCAAAATCAAAGTGTATATAATGATCCACATACTTTTCCTCACAGCCGCGATAGTATTGTGGGCAGTCTCCGGTATAAATAATGGCCTGATTCGGCTGCACCATATATTCTTTGCCATCCAGAATCAGAAAGGCACCGGTTTTAAATACGAGCATGAGACAATCCCCGGAGCCGGTTGGACGGTCGATGCAAAAATCACCTGTATGATAGGTATTAATGCCCAAAACATGAAGCTGAAACATAGATGCCTCCTTTTGAAATCGTAGGATAAGTAACCATGAAAATATAATAAAGGACTGTAATTTTGATGTCAAGAATTATAATAAGGGTATCGATTACAAATGGGAGGTTATCCAATGAAACAATTTAAAATGCTTGTAAATACAAATGATAAGATTGGCCATATCAACCGAGAACTGTACGGTCATTTTTCTGAACACCTGGGAAGATGTATCTATAACGGAATCTATGTGGGAGAAAATTCGGAAATCCCAAATATTCATGGAATTCGTAAAGATATGATAGAAGCTTTCAAAAATATTAAAATGCCGGTTCTTCGCTGGCCGGGTGGATGTTTTGCGGACGAATATCATTGGAAGGATGGTATCGGCGACAAGGCAACCAGAAAGAAAATGATTAATACCAACTGGGGTGGTGTGGTAGAAGACAACAGTTTTGGTACCCATGAATTTATGGAGCTTTGTGAGTTGGTAGGTTGCGAACCATACATTTCCGGAAATGTGGGAAGCGGAACCGTTCGTGAATTATCCGAGTGGATTGAGTACATGAATTTTGATGGAATGTCACCCATGGCGGATTTGCGCAGAACAAACGGCCGCGAAAAGCCTTGGAAATTGAAATACCTTGGAATTGGAAATGAAAACTGGGGCTGTGGTGGAAATATGACTCCGGAATACTACGCGGATGTTTACAAGCAGTTTGCTACATTTTGTAAGGATTATGGTGACAACAAGCTTACAAAAATTGCTTGTGGTGCGAATTGCAATGATTATAACTGGACAGAAGTGATGATGAAAAAGCTTGGTCAAAATGGCTTTTGGCAGGCAAAAGGATTGGGAGTGCATTATTATTCCGTTCCGGAATGGAATTCAAAAGGTTTTGCAACCAAATTTAATGAGGATGAGTATTATAGGCTGATTTCGACGGTAAATTACACAGAAACTCTGCTTACCCGTCATACCGAGATTATGAATCGCTACGATCCGGAAGGAAAGGTGGCACTTGTATTGGATGAGTGGGGAACCTGGTTTGAGGTGGAAGAAGGAACAAACCCGGGATTTTTGTATCAGCAAAATACCATGCGGGATGCAATTGTAGCCGCTATTTCTTTAAATATTTTTAATCGTCACTCCAAGAGATTAAAAATGGCAAACCTTGCACAGGTATGTAACGTGTTACAGGCAATTGTCTTAACCGAGGGTGAAAAGATGATTAAGACACCCACCTATCATGTTTTTGATCTTTTCAAGGAGCATCAGGAAGGTGAGTGCGTTTACTGTTATACGGAAAATGAAAATATGCGTGAGGGAAAGGATGCTCCTATGATTTCCAGCTCCGCCTCCGTAAAAGATGATGTGCTTACCATTACCCTTGCCAACTGCTCGTTGGAGGAGGATGCAGAAATTTCCTGTGATCTTTATGGTGTGGAAGCAAAGAATGTAAGTGCAAGAATTTTGACGGAAGAAGTACATGCCCACAATACCTTTGAACAGCCGGAAAATGTATTCATTAAGGACTATACTGCTTCCTTGGAGGGACAGAAATTGCGTGTGAAACTTCCGGCTTGCAGTGTGGTAGAGGTTACGATTCGATGAGTGAAGTCATCTGTAAAAGATGTCTGATTGAAAAGATTGATCCGCTGGGCATTTTGGAAACCGTTCGAAAGAGAGTGGAGTTGATTCCGAAGGAGGAAAAGGTATCTGACGAGGAATATTTTCACAGACTGGAAGCGTGTACTGCTTGTAAGGAATTAAATTTAGGAATGTGCAATCTGTGTGGCTGCTTCGTGGAATATCGTGCCGCCCACACAGATATGCATTGTCCGGGATCAGAAAAAAAGTGGTGATTTTATTTGGCATCCTATCTTCGTTCAGAAGGTGAGATGCCAAATTTGCGTTTAAAAAGCTTTGAAAATTGAAACTCATCATAAAATCCGTAACTAAGAGCAATGTCGTGCAAGCTTCTTCCGGGGGAGATTGGGAGCAAATCGTATGCCATGTCCAGTTTTAACTGTAACTGGTATTGATGCAGGGACATACCGGTTTGTTCCTTGAAACGTCCGGAAATGGTACGTACACTTACATTATAATTTTTGGCCAATTCCTGAGGAGATAGGAAAATTTCCGGTTCGCAATGAAATCGATGAATGATTTCTGAAATCAGCACGTCGGTTCTTCCCATAGAGGCGCGGGAGAGCTCCGATAATTGCAGCAGTAAAGATTCCAGGTATAAGCTACACCGAATCTCTTTCTGGTAAGAATCGGCAGACCAGAAGGCATCGATTACACGTTCAAAACCATGATGTATTTCCTTGTGGTCCGCGGTTTGAGAAAACTTCGGAACGGTCAGGTAGGAAACATTTCGGTTGACATGCTTGTTTTTAAGGCTTTTCGAGGAGTCAATATCTTCCTTATCATACATAAAGTGTATGTATACGTTTCGCATCATGGGAGAGCATTTCTTCGTACTGTAATGATGTTTTCCGGGTTCTAATAACAAAACACTTCCCGGAGAAAGATGGTATTCGATTTCGTCTTCAATGATGTCCCATTCTCCATTTTGCATGAATAAAAGGTCATATTCGTCCATTATGCGGTCGGGATGTAAAATTCCTTCTTTACTAAAATTATGATTGCAGAGTGTAACGATTCTGGGGCCGGAAAGATTGAGCAGAATACTTGAATTGTCCATATTTTTATCTCCTTTTGCCGTATTATACATGAAAAATGAAGAAAATACCATTCCTGTTTCAAAAATATTTCGATACTATATAGATACATAGTTATTTGCCGAAACGGAGGATAAACTGAATGACGAATGCACTTCAAAATATTGCCGAATTTTCCATGAAAAATACAATTAATCTGGATCCTTATTGCGTAAATGCGTTAGAGAAGGATGTGGTTTACTTAATGGCCTTTGACACAGACAGACTGCTTGCAGGATTTCGTGAGACAGCAGGCCTTGATACCAAAGGCGCGAAGAGATATGAAGGTTGGGAATCAACGCTTATCGGTGGTCATACTTTGGGCCATTATTTATCTGCTGTTGCCCAGGCATACGCAAATCCCGGCGTTAGTGAGGAAGATAAAGCAATTATTTATCGGATGATGACAACCTTGATTGATGGACTTTTAGAGTGTCAGGCAAACTCTAAGGGTAGAAAAAATTTCCTTTTCGGAGCGGTTATGCTGGATCAGGATAATGTTGAAATTCAGTTCGATAATGTAGAAAAAGATTTGACCAATATCATTACCCAGGCATGGGTACCCTGGTATACCTTACATAAACTGTTGGCCGGCGTATTGGATGTCTATAAGATTACAGGATATGAAAATGCGCTTATCGTAGCGAAGCAGATTGGTGACTGGTCCTACAATCGTGCCATGGGCTGGAGCGAGGAAACAGCAGCACAAGTCATCCGAGTAGAGTATGGCGGAATGAATGAGGTACTGTATGAGGTATATGCATTAACCGGAGAAGAAAAATATGCGATTGTGGCGCATTTCTTTGATTCGGTTGCTTTATTTGAACGCGTAAATGCAGGTGGAGCAGATGCACTGAATAATCATCATGCAAATACTACGATTCCGAAATTTATCGGTGCCTTACATCGTTATGTGACCTGTCATGGAAAAACGATTTCCGGTGAGGTGGTGGATGCCACCGGATATTTGGAATACGCAAAGAACTTCTGGGATATGGTTGTTGATAAGCATACTTATGTTACCGGCGGGAACAGTGAGTGGGAGCATTTTGGCAAGGATTATATTCTGGACAAGGAAAGAACGAACTGTAACTGCGAGACCTGTAATATTTACAATATGTTAAAGTATTCCAGGACATTATTCTGTTTAACAGGAGACGTGAAATATTTACAGTATTATGAAAATGCTTTTTATAATACAATTCTTTCTTCCCAAAATCCGGAAACCGGCATGACCACCTATTTCCAACCCATGTCTACCGGTTATTTCAAAGTGTTTGGACAGCGTTTTGACAAGTTCTGGTGTTGTACCGGCACGGGTATGGAGAATTTTACCAAGTTAAATGACAGTATTTACTTCCATAGCGATACCCATGTAATTGTGAATCTGTATCAGGATTCAAAACTCACATGGAAAGAAAAGCGTTGCAATATTTCCATGACGGCAAACCTTCAGAAATCAGAAAAGGTGACCATTCGGATGGAGTCCACAAATGGCAAAGAGCTTGAAGTAGGGCTTGCGCTTCGTATTCCCGGATGGGTTTCCAAAAAGCCGGAGCTTCTGGTGAATGGGGAAGCAGTGGCTTATACCGTAGAAAATGGCTTTGCATTGTTGTCATCCGGATTAAAGAGCGGTAGCGAGATTACTTTCCTCCTCCCTATGAAAGTAGTTGCCTATCCGCTTCCGGACAATGACAGAAGTGTAGCCTTTAAATATGGTCCTACCGTTCTTAGTGCGGACCTTGGTAGTGAGAATATGACCACTACCACAACCGGTATGATGGTAACGATACCTGCCGGTAAGGTTGGTGGATGGGATGATATTGTTCTTCCGGATGATGTTACACCGGAAGAATTTATCCAAAATGCAGATAAGTATCTTGTTCGTGAAAAGACAGATTCACTTTGTTTTAAACTTACCGTCAATGGACTTCGTTTTGCGCCGCATTTCTCCAGATACAAAGAAAGATACGGTATTTACTTTATTGTACGTACCAAGGAAGAGCTTCTTGCGGCAAAGAAAGCGAAGGAACTTGCCTTGTTGGAAAAGCCTGAGGGTGTTGTGATTGATACGGTACAACCCGGATACGGACAGTACGAAAACGATGAACTCCATAGAATGTATGACTGGGGTGGTTCGGTAGGTTCTACCGAGTGTGGAACGACCCGTTACGCAAAATCCGGAGGATCCTTTACATACCACATGTGCGTATCAAAGGAAGATAATAATTATCTGTCTCTTACCTTCTTAAAAGAGGATAACGGAAAATCTCTTAAAATCGCATCCGGTGATGATGTATTTTATGAAGATGTTCTGGATTATGACGGCAGTGAAGAATCCTACGAAATCCGTGTGAAGGTTCCCAAGGCAGTAGTAGACAGAGCCCAGGATGTAAAGGCCAATGGAGAGAATCACAGAGTCATTCCCCTTACCTTCAAAGGAAGTCAGGGTGCCCAGTCAGCAAGATTGTTTGGATTTGTATATATGATGAATTACTAATATTTTGGAGCGAGTGTGAAAGAAATCAACACTCGCTCTGTTTTTGTTCAATATCTTAATAAAGGATTATTTTCCTCCATATTTTGTCGATATAATATATAAGAAATATTAATAAAGAGGGGAAAGATTATATGCAGAAAAAAAGAAGAATCTTTCTTAAACAGAATAAAGGATTTACCTTGGTGGAATTAATTGTAGTACTGGTGATTTTGGCTATTCTGGCTGCGATTCTGGTTCCAAACCTTTTGGGATTTATTGATAAAGCAAAAAGCGGACAGGTTTTGATTGATGCAAAATATGCTTATCAGGATGCCCAGGCGGTTTTGACGGACTTTTACGGAAAATATCCGGATATGGCAAAAAAGTATTATCAGGCCGGAAGAGGACGTAAGGATGGGTATACGGATGATAACAATGTGTTTCATCCGGCTTGTATTATTACGCAATCCACGATGTCTTCTGTGCAAAGCCTATATGACCAAGGTGGAGAACAGGCAGTCCGAGACTTTATTACTTCTTATAAAGAAAATGCATATAGTTACAGTCTGTATACAATAGCGTATGAAATTGCAAAACAGATGGATGCAAGAAGCAAAAAAAAGGGAACCGTTCGTTTTCAGATTGGAGATCGGGCAAGTAATGTCACATATAATGAATTTTATGAATCACATTCAAGTGCTTCCAAATGCAATCCCTTGATTTATCAGTTGTATTTTGATGAAAAAGGCAGAATTTTGATGTTTGAATATGGTATGGACGGTTATCTGGTACGATTTGAAAACGGAACAACAACGGTAGAACAGAACGGAAAAACTTATAAAAATCAATAAAAAGAGAAGGGACTCAAACCAAATAATCTGGTCTGGGTCCCTTTTTTAGGCATTTATTTTTCCAACCATTTTTTGTAAGTTCTGTCGATTGCAAAGGCCCCCAGCGGTGCGGTTAGCACGATTGCAAGAACAGCTACTGTCAGGACGATATCACCGCAGGCAAGTCCCAGACTAAGTGGAATACCTCCAATAGCCGCCTGCACTGTAGCTTTCGGGGTGTATGCCATCATGGTAAATAAGCGTTCCCTAAAGTTAAATTTGGTTCCCAGCAGGCAGACAAATACACCAAACATTCGAAAGACAAGTGCTCCAATAATTACAACCAGAGCAATAACCCCTACATTGCCAAGGTAAGTGATGTTTACAGTGGCGCCGACTAATACAAATAGAAAAACCTCGGCCCCAACCCAAAGCTTATTGTATTTCGCGGAGAGTCGGGAGGCCGTTTCCTTTCGATACTTTTGTAAGGATACTCCAATGAACATAATGGCAATGAAAGCGGAGAAGGTAAGAGGAGTTTTTAAGGAATCCTCCAACGCCACAAGCAAAAAGGATGCGGAGAGAATAATCAATATTTTCACGGTATCACGCATATGGATTTTTTCAAAGAATTTGGCAAATGCCCATCCGGCCAAATATCCAATCAGGATACCGGCGATAATCGAAAAGGGAATATTTACAAATCGAATTACGGAAATCCCTTCGCCCTGCGTCATTCCGATAAAAGTAGTAAATAGTACAATGACATAAACATCATCTACGGAAGCTCCGGCTAAAATCAGCTGAGGGATTCCTTTTTTTGTGCCATAACCTTCCTCCATCAGCTTTACCATACGGGGAACAACCACAGCCGGGGAAACGGCAGCCAATACTGCGCCTAATATAGCGGCTTCTGTCAGTTGCAATCCCAAAAGCTTTGTGCCGAGAAGAAGCATTCCGAACAATTCAAAGGTTGCAGGTAAAAAGCACATCAAAAAAGCGGGACGGCCTATTTTTCTCAGGCCCGATACATCCAAACCAAATCCGGCTCTGGTAAGGATTATAATCAGGGCAATCTTACGAATATCAGCGGAAATCGATAGGATAGAGGAATCCATCCATCCTAAGACATAAGGGCCAAGGAGTATTCCTGTCAGTAACATACCAATTAAACTTGGCAACTTACATTTCTTGCAACCCCATCCAAGAAACATTCCGAAAATCAAAATCAGTGCAATGCTAAGTAACATTTCTATTTCCTCCAAAATAATTTCTTACACAGAAAAAGCTGACACTTTCTGCGTAAATATCGCAGAAGTCATCAGCTTACATAAGCGGTTTAAGTAGATAAAGTCCTACTTGGGGAGAACCTCATTCCCTAACAAGAAATATACAATAGGAGAAATCGAAAAGCAAGAGCTTTTGTCAACTTTCAGTTTATTGGAAAGGGAATTGTAATTCGCTATAGTTGTCTCAGAAGACAAAACGAGAGGAGAAAAGCTTATGAAAGACTTTTATTATGTAACAAAAAATGATACTCTTGAAATGGGGGAAACGGTTACACACATTTCACACTGGTCCCCTTCGGTGGAAGAAGAATCCTGTAATGGTATTCGTGAAGTATCTCTTCGAACCAAACACTTTTCCAATCGAAAGCTTTTCCTTACCGGAGAGGTGACGGAAGAAATGGCCAATGATTTTGTGGCCGAGCTTTTATACCTGGCTCAAACCAAAGAACCAATCCAAATCTATATCAATAGTCCCGGGGGTTCGGTAAATGCCGGTATGGTTATTTACGACATCATTCAAGGCCTGGAAGATAAGGTGCCCATCGAAATGTATTGTATCGGTATGGCGGCTTCTATGGGTGCGATTATTCTTGCCGGGGGACAGAAGGGGAGAAGATATATTTTGCCCCACAGTAAGTGTATGATTCACGAACCTCTTATTTCAGGGGGAATGGGTGGATCTGCCACCAGCATCAAAAAGACTGCAGAATCCATTCTGGAGACCAAGGCAATCACAAATGGCATTTTGGCGAAGCATACCGGAAAGAGTATCCGGGAAATCGACGAGGCCACAGCATTTGATAACTATATGAATGCCGAGCAAGCGGTGAAATTTGGTCTGTGCGACGCTGTAAAGAATCTTTTCTAGAATAGCAATCCCGTAGCTGTCCGTCAACGGACAGCTACGAGCAAAAAGGAGGGAATGCATTTGGCAAAGGCAAAACCGACGGTTGAAGAGTTGACGCAATATTCTGCATATCTCATTCAAAAAATGGACGAATATAACCTGTCTGCCAAAGATATGGCGGATATCGTCGGGATAGACGTAAAAAGTATTTACCGGTATCGAAACGGTGAAAATATGCCCAATAAAGAGATTGGGGAAATGATTAAAAACTACTTCGGGGAACTGGATGCTCAGAAGAATGCGAAAAAAGCAAAGGAATACATCGAAGAACCCGGTATTTCGGAAGAAGAATTTTTGATTCGTGTATATGAGACGGAAATCGCAGATTTGATGGACGATCAAATAGAAGGAGATTTTCATCAAAAGATTATAGACTCCGGTTTTCTCGAAGAAGTGGAGCGATATAATCTGGATACACAGAAATATATTTTGAAATATTTTGAAGTAATACTTGCCCTGAATATGGAAGATATAGAATTATTGTTCCGAATGAAGCGGATGGATCGGGGACGATATCAGAAAGTTGTTTCATATTTAGAGAAAATACCGGCAGACATTCGAATGATTTATGCAGACGATGAAACTCCGATACAACGAATTGACCAATATGTTCATATGATACGTTCGGAGGATGAAGTTCCCAAAAATCGAAGCCACGAGATTGGGGCGCAAGGAAAGGGTCGTTACATTAAGGAAGTGTATCAGGAGCTGTATTCCCATATGCGCGATGCGTTATATGCAGGAATGATGTTGCCGGAAGATTTGTTTGAACGGACAAAGGTTTTTTTGCAAAACACCCGGGAAGACTGGTATTTGCTATACCTGATAGAAAGATTTCGACGAGTAGATTATGAAAGCGGATTAACAAGTAGTTTTTTGTATGAAGGGAAATTGGTCGGCAGTCAGGAATATATGTTTTTGAATTTTCTAAAAGTAGTTGAAATTGGCGGCTAAAAATAGTGACAATGGAAAGTGACAGTTATGAGAAAAGGCGTTTTTCTTATGACTGTCACTTTTTAAGTGGTTGTTGTATTAGTGTCAAAAATATTCCATAATAAGACTGTCAGGAGGGAACAGCGAGTGACAGTAAAGTGGTTACGAGATCCAATCCAGTGAACCACAGGTTAAATGCAATTTGGTTTCGAGTTTGTTATACTTGACGATACCCGGTATTGCCAAAGAGGTTTTTGGCAGGATTTGCGGCCCTTCATATTTCTACAAAAGGTGAAAGACACAACAAAGATTCTTAGGAGGAAAAACTTATGAAAAACTTCGAACTTGATTATTTGGAAATGGATATGAGAGAAGAACAGAATAAAGTGGAAGAACCTACAAGCGAAGAATTACAGTTTTTGGAAGAAGAACTGAATATGGAATATGGGGATATGGAAATCGGTCAAATGGAGCCGGACACGGATTACATTGGAGATTCATTACAGCTTTACCTTAGAGATATTTCAAGATACCCGTTATTGTCTGCCGAGGAAGAGAAAGAACTGGGTAAACAGATAATGGAAGGAAGTCCGGAAATATCTCAAATTGCTAAGGAAAAGCTGACTCAGTCCAATCTTCGTCTTGTATTATCCGTTGCACAGAAATATCAGTACAAAGGAATGGAATTGGAAGATTTGAACGCTATGGGTATTGAGGGACTCATTCAGGCGGTAGATAAATTTGACTATCGACGTGGATTCCGTTTCAGTACCTATGCAATCTGGTGGATTCGCCAGGCTGTTGCAAGAGGTCTTGCGGATGAAGGAGCTACTGTCCGAATTCCGGTACATATGGGTGAGATTATCCGTAAGGTAAATCAGGCAAAGTCAGTTTTTTATGCCCAAAACGGTAAAAAAGCCGGTGTTGAAGATATTGCTGCAATTACCGGACTTACCGAGAAAACGGTTGAAACGGCAATGAAAGCAAAGTTAAAACTTCAGTCATTGGACAATCCCATTAATGACGAAGAAGAGTCAACACTTGAGGAACTTATAGCTGATAAGCAGGCGGTGGACCCCTGCGAGGCTTCCCTTCAGGTAGAATTGAAAGATCTTGTTCAAAAGGTTCTTTCGAAACTCCCGGAAAAAGAGGCAGAGGTGCTTCGCCTTCGTTTCGGAATCGGAATGAAGGAGCCTATGACTTTGGAACAAATTGCCAAGCTTCCCGGTTATGGGGTTAGTAGGGAACGTGTTCGTCAGATTGAAGGATCTGCGGTGAAGATGATTCGCCGAAGTCCTTCTCTAATGAGAATGCTGGAGGAGTACGTTGCATAACGTCTCCTTCCACAAAGGCGCAAAATGAAACATACGAGAGGAGAAGTCTTATGAAAATTTATAATCCACAGGAAACTAGTGAAAATGTTTTTCGCCTTGCAAAAAGCAAGGGTTGGTCAGATTCCAAACTTTCCCAGATTCTGGAACTTACTCCTCAGGCTGTAAGCAAATGGAGGAGAGGGATTGGAGCACCGTCCATTGACCGTTTGGTCGTAATTGCGGATATGTTTCATATCTCAATGGATAGCCTTGTGGTCTGCGACGAAATTGAAAACGCATATTGCCTTGCTATGGAAGAAAGATAATTCTTCACCATATAAATTCAGAAGAAGAAAATGGATTATGACTACTACGGATACATTTTCTTCTTTTTTGTGTTATAATTTAAGTTAATATAAAAATTGGTTTTCGATATCATTCAAGCTGTGAAATACAAATGTATGGATAACCTCCAAAAAAATAGGTAGGATGATTATGGTAGACAGAGGATTTCAGGATAATTACAAGTACATATTTGCGAAAAATGGGTTATATGGTGGCAACCAAAATACACCGAAACAAGAACCCGACAAATATAAGGATATTGTAAGACGTTACTATAGGGATTATACAGATAGTCAAATTGCAGAACGTCTTGCTTTACTGTCCAGAGAAGGATGTGGATATGTTGCTCTTGTGAATTCGATTTTTCTGAGATTTTATGGGAAAGAAGAACAATTTTACAGTGCGTTTGGGTTACCGATGTATGATGTCAACAGAAATCTTAATTATAACGATTTGTTGGTGGATTTCTATTGCGCAACAGACAATCATAAACATTTTTTGTGGTTTGATTATCTGGACGAGAAGGAAGATAAACCATATCCAAACGGATATGGAACGGATATTGATAACAGTGAGTGGAGATTTGAACAATATATGAAAAAGCGTGGGATTGCAGTGGAACTAAACCCCATTAAGCTACAACCTAAGGATATAGAGAAGCGTAGTAAAAATGGGCCGATTATAGTTAGTGTCCGGCCGACGGTTCTTTATGATATAGAGGGAAATATTGTTCATGATGCACAAGGCGGACATACCATGAGCGTTGTAAGTGCCTGTGATAATGGACTTGTCAAGGTATCTTCCTGGGGGAAAGAATATTATGTCAAACACGGTGCTTATACCGGGTATGAATATTATCAGCAGGTGATTTTCAAGGGGGTACATTGATTTCGTCAACGATGGAGGGGCTGAGTATGAGCAAGTATGATGGGTTATGGAAATATGTATCCGAGACAGGGAAGGATTCCTTTAAACTTTCCTATGAAGAGATTAAGAATGTTGCCGGAGTGCCGATTGATCATTCATTTTTAACCTATAAAAAAGAATTGCTTGAATACGGATATAAGGTAGGAAAAATATCCATGAAAGAACAAACTGTTGAGTTCAAAAAAGAACAGTAGGCATGTGTGATGAAAGTGCTATTAGTGATCGACCGAGATTGTCTGCACTAAATGTTTTCTATTATTGACACCAAAATGGCGTGTGTTTATAATAGTGAACATAAAGACCGTGGGAGGATGAAGGTGAAGAAAGCAGCTTATAATATATTACCGGAAACCGAAGAAACATTAAAAACGTTGGGCGAGCAGATCAAACTTGCCAGACTTAGAAGAGATTTGTCAGCAACTTTGGTTGCAGAACGAGCAGGAATCAGCCGTGCTTCCTTATGGAAGGTTGAGTCCGGTAATCCTGCAGTAGCTATGGGCATTTATGCAGCTGTTCTGCATGCCTTGGGGAATCTGGATAAGGATTTCCTTCTCGTAGCAAAAGATGATGAGCGAGGAAGACAGATGCAGGATCTTGGCCTTCTAACCGGAAAGCGCGCATCGAGGAGGAAGAAATAATGGCGAGAGAAGAAAGAATCATATATGTGTATGATGATTTTTCATATGATGAACCGGTTTTGTTAGGTAAATTGTACGTTGGTGTCATCAAGCAAGGTGAAACCTATTCCTTTGAATATAATAAGGAATGGCTTACGAATAATAGAATGTCAGTTTTTCTGGATCCTAAAATTCAGCCATTTGTAGGACGCCAGTTTCCGAATGAGAAAACTATTTTTGGTATATTTGCGGATGCTTCGCCGGATAGATGGGGACGTGTCCTTATGAACAAGAGAGAACGTCTCCTTGCAGAAAAAGAGAACAGAAAACCAAGGAAACTGTACGATAGCGATTATCTTCTTGGAATATATGATGAGACAAGAATGGGAGGAGTAAGGTTCAAATTGGATTCTGACGGAGAATTTTTAGCTGACGACAGGGATACAGCTGCTCCGCCATGGGCTGCACTTAGAACTTTAGAGGAAGCCTCCAGAAATTTTGAAAAAGATGAAAATAGTTTTACGGATAAGTGGCTTAATCAGCTAATTAAACCGGGTTCCTCTTTAGGAGGAGCAAGACCAAAGGCTACTGTTGTAGATACAAACGGTCAGTTATGGATAGCAAAATTTCCATCAAAAAACGATGAAAATGACACTGGAGCCTGGGAAAAGGTAGTTCATGATCTTGCAAGAATGTGTGGGCTTAATGTTCCGGAATCGAAGGTGGAAAAATTCTCTAAGCTTGGTAGTACATTTTTGGTTAAGCGATTCGACAGAGCCGGAGAAAAAAGAATACATTTCGCATCAGCTATGACATTGCTGGGAAAAACAGATGGTGCGTCAGCTGAAGATGGCTCAAGTTACCTTGATATTGCAGGATTCATAAAAACATATGGAGCGAATCCAAAGTCGGATTTAGTAGAATTGTGGAAAAGAATTGTATTTAACATGGCGGTTACCAATACGGATGACCACCTCAGAAACCATGCTTTTGTACTTACAAATAATGGATGGACATTATCGCCACTATATGATGTAAATCCTGTGCCATATGGAGATGAGTTATCACTCCTTGTTGATTCACAGGATAATAGTATCAGTGTGGATTTGGCAATTAGGACGGCTCCGCGCTTTGGCATTACTGAAAAGGTAGCCGCTAAACTCTCAGAAGAAATTCTTACTATTGTCAGAGATAACTGGGAGCAGTTAGCCAAGGAGTATGGATTATCTCGTGGTCAGGTTGAAAATATGAGACCTGCTTTTAGTGTATGTTATTGATGAGGAGAAAAAATGGAATATAAAATTGTTGATTTGCCGGAAGTATCGATTATCGGGAAAGAAGGATTATGTACCGAAAAGGAAAATATCGTTCAGAATTTATGGCAGGAGGCAAATTCACACTTTGATGAAGTTGCGGCTCTGGGTATGAAAGAAGCAGATGGTTCCTATGTTGGTTTATGGGGAGCAATGAGTGATGAAAACAGAACTTTTAAACCTTGGACAAATCACTTTTCGAGAGGTTTGTATCTTGCGGGAATCGAAACATATAAGGATTCCATTGCACCTGAGGGCTGGACAAAGTGGATTATGCCGGCCAGAAAATATCTTGTGGTAGAGGTTAATTCAGATAGCTATGGGGAAATATTTACAAACGTGATAAATCAACTTATTCCGGATATTGGAATGAAACTAGCGGGGGCTGTATGTGATTTTACAGAACCGGCAACGGGTCAGAGTAAATTGTTCTTTCCGGTGGAGTAAAAAGGTTTCGTAGCGTTTCACCTTTGTAAACATAGGGTGCTTGAGGATTGGATTTGTTTTTTAAAATTTGGGGTGATGTACAAGATGAACTATAAGGTTATAGACAAGGAAAGATATTATCGAAAAGGCGTATTCAGACATTTTACAGAGGATTGTAAATGTTCTTCTTCGATGACAGCTCGTTTGGATGTTACAGAACTGGTTCGTTATTCAAAACGAACGGAAACGAAATTTTACATTAATTTCTTATACCTATTATCCAAGGTATTAAATTCAAGAGATGATTATAAGATGGCATATCTTTGGCAAACAGAAGAATTGATCTGCTATGATGTGATTAATCCCATTCAATATGTTTTCCATGAAGATACGGAAACATGTACTCCTGTATATTCGACTTATAATGAGGATTATCAGGTGTTTTATGAGTCTGCAATTAAAGATGTTGAGAACGCAAAAACAACCAGGGAATATGGTCTTGATTCAGAAAATCATCCCAATTGGTTTGATGCTTCCTATATATCATGGATTTCGTATGATTCGTTAAATATTGAGTTGCCGGATGGTTACCTGCATTTTCCGCCAATAGTGAATTGGGGAAAGTACAGAGAGGAAAATGGGAGATTTTTGATGCCTGTTAGCGTACGGCTAAACCATGCTATTGCAGATGGCTATTTGGTTGCAAATGTTTTTAGACTTTTAGATGGTGAAATATTAAATTTTGTGAACCGTTAGTGGGATTAAGTGCTGAAAAGTAGATTTGCAGTAAAAAACATTGATGAACTCGACAAGAAAGTATGATGATTTAGGTGATTGGCTGTATTTTAAGTTAATGATTAACAATGCAGGAACACTGATAAAAGCGGCAATGGGAAATACCGAGGAGTATGATAAATTGTTGGATGAAATGTTCTACGATTACAATGATCAGCATTTTAAGAAAAAATAAAAGGAAGATTCTATTTTGAAAAAAGTAATAATATTATTTTTCTGCTTGTTGCTTGCAACAGCACTTTCGGGATGTTCTATCAGACCACATATAGCAAAAAATACAACGGTTGAAAAAATAGCGAAAGAGTATATTAATTCCGGTGTTCATCTTGCGGCTTCGAAACATATAAAAGAAAATAGTGGAGCAGGAGTCTATATATGGTATGAATTTGAGGATGATAGAGGAATTTGCTTTCGAGTGGGAATTGATCACGGATATATTTCTTTTGTCGAACCTATTAAGCCATTCTACAGCAATCACTATTCATACATCACCGACTATAAGGGTAAAGTGATAGACTATTATAAGGAAGATATTATAAAACTGCTGGATAATGTTAAAAAATACGATATTTACACTAGCTATAACGGAGGAATCATTTTAGAATTTGAATCGGATGTTGATTTATCAGAGATTGCTGATATCATAATGAAAATCAATGATTTATTGGCTTTTGATTACTATTATAATGGTGTTTCGGATGGTTTCATTGAATCAGATCTTAACGCAAGATGGCATAGCTTTTGCGCATATGACATTTTGGTTAAAGTTATTGATGATGCTTCCGGTAAAAGCAAAAATCTTATATATACTTCATTCATCCTCTCAGATGGCAATTCGACAAATCTAACATACGATAAGATTATGATGTGCCTTCGTGCCGACAGATTTTTAAATGAGAAACGTGAAGGTAATGAAGATCCAATTGGAATGTTTATGATGGATGATGTCTTGTACTATGATACTGGCGAAGTGACGGAGACAGTTGACGAAGAGAATTGTACAGAAAAAACAAAGTTGAGAGTTACGGGAGTCCCTCATAATAATGGGGAATCTAATATCGGTGCAACAATGTCATACATCAGGGTTAATGATAATGAGCTGGTTATTTTTTACAATGATACGGGACATATATATCGTATATTTGAATACCAGAATTTATGAGATTCTTATTTCATGAACAAATTCAATTTTTTTGGATTGGGTAAAAATTTTTGTTCGTAAAAGGAAATGGTAAATCGTGAAGTTGGACGGTATGGAAATGAAGAAAAACTGGAAAATGAGTATTATGGTTACGTTGATTGGAATGGCTATGAGCGTTGGCGGAAGATGGTTCTGTCTACGGAATGAGGGGCTTCCATTGTATCTGCACTATATTGGTATCATGATTGCTTCCTATTATGGCGGAATGGTTTCCGGAATAATCACAGGAGCTGCCGCAACCTTTTTTGGAGTGGCCTGCGGTGTATGCGTCATGAATAATGCTTCTCTTGCAAGGGAGATATCATTTGTTCTTCCGATGCTGTTTACCACCTGGCTTTTCGGAAACGCTGCAAGGAACAGCAAAGCACCGGAAAGTGTATATAAGGCCATTAGTATGTATTCCCTGGTTGCAGTAGTGCGTGGTGTCGTCATGATTGCGGTCAATGGATTTTTCTATGAAGGTTATACCGGAATGGAAATGTGTGACGTATCGATCGCATACATGGAGTTCATTCATATCGGCACTTTTTTGAAATATACTTTGCCATCACTTATTGCAGCTTGTCTGGATTCCTTTGTCACAATTGTTGCTGTTTTCTGCATTGTTCGTCTTGTGAAGGCTGTTTATAGTCTGAGAAAAAAGGCGAGACCTACCGACACAGCTGTTTACCTTCTGCTTGGAGTGATTGCTGCTTCTGTATTTTGCTTTCCCTTGGAAGTACAAGCCGCTTCAGGTGACAATTTCGTTCAGAGGATCTATAGCTCCGGCGATGGCCTTTTGGGTGGTGCAGCCAATGCAA
>DCGY01000063.1:0-1706 GCA_002314715.1 Lachnospiraceae bacterium UBA1766
GCCTTCTGATCTTCTGTCTCGAAGCAGTCACCGAACAATTTTTCCTCGATTACGATAGCCTGATCCATATCTACATCAAGACCTTCGTTAATAGCCTTCTTGCAATTGCGAACTGCGATAGGAGCGTTCATTGCAATACCTGCTGCCATCTTCTCTGCTGCTGCAAGAAGAACTTCCTTTGCAGACTTCACTACGTTGCCTTCTGCATCAACTTCAGCTGAATAAACATCGTTTACAAGACCGATTCTGTAAGCATCTGCTGCCTTAATATTACGAGCGGTGTAGATCATCTGCTTTGCCATACCTGCGCCTACAAGACGAGCAAGTCTCTGGGTTCCGCCGAAACCGGGGGTAATTCCAAGACCAACTTCAGGCTGACCAAAAATAGCATTATCAGAACAGATTCTGATGTCGCAGCTCATGGAAATCTCGCATCCGCCACCAAGTGCGAATCCGTTGATTGCTGCAATTACGGGAACAGGGAAGGTCTCAAGCTTGCGGAATACATCGTTACCCTTCTTTCCGAATGCTTCGCCCTCTGCCTTGGTAAGGGTGCTCATCTCTCCGATATCAGCACCGGCTACGAAGGACTTCTCTCCTGCGCCGGTAAGAACAAGTGCTCTTACTTCTTCAAGGTTTACAGCGTCCAAAGTAGCGCTTAATTCATCAAGCACCTGAGAATTCAATGCATTCAATGCCTTCTCACGATTAATGGTGATTACGCCGTAAGCACCTTTCTGCTCATACAAAATGTAATCCATTGTATTTTCCTCTTTCTTTCTCATATCTAATCGCGAAAAAGCGGAAACGCACAAAATGTGCCTTTCCGTTTCTTCACTATGATTTCTTAATTAGTCTTCGATTTTAACGATGGTAGAGCAACCCATACCACCACCGATACAAAGAGTAGCAAGACCGGTCTTAGCACCCTTTGCCTGCATCTCATGAAGCAAGGTAACAAGGATACGGCAACCTGAAGCTCCTACAGGATGTCCAAGTGCAATTGCACCACCGTTGGGATTTAACTGCTTGTCTACGTCGATTCCAAGATCCTTACCAACTGCGATAGACTGTGCAGCGAATGCCTCGTTTGCTTCGATGATGTCGAAATCTTCGATCTTCATGCCGGCTTTGTCCATAACCTTCTTGGTAGAGTAAACAGGACCGATACCCATTACTTCGGGACGGCAACCTGCAAGACCACCTGCTACGAAAGTAGCCATAGGCTTAACGCCAAGCTCCTTAGCCTTCTCTTCGCTCATTACAACGATTGCAGCAGCACCATCATTGATACCGGAAGCATTACCGGCGGTAACGAAACCGTCTTTGTTGATTGCACGTAATTTTGCAAGAGCTTCGATCGTAGTACCGGCACGAGGACCTTCATCTACCTTGAACTCAACCATCTCTTTTTTCTTCTTTACCATTACAGGTACGATTTCCTTATCGAAAGCACCGTTCTTCTGTGCTTCCTCAGCCTTTAACTGGCTCTTAAGTGCGAACTCATCAAGTTCTTCTCTGGTGATACCCCACTCACGGCAGATATTGTCTGCGGTAGTGATCATATGATAGTTGTTGAATGCATCCCAAAGAGCATCGTTAACCATGGTATCTACCAAAGTACCATTGTTCATTCTATAACCGAAACGGCCCTGCATCATAGCGTAAGGAGCCATGGACATGTTCTCCATACCACCTGCTACTAC
>DCGY01000063.1:1765-14181 GCA_002314715.1 Lachnospiraceae bacterium UBA1766
ATCATCTGAGCTGCCTGGTTAACACAGTTCAAACCGGAACCACAAACTACGTTCATGGTAACTGCGGGTACTTCAATAGGAAGACCAGCCTTGATAGCTGCCTGACGAGCTACGTTCTGTCCCTGACCGGCCTGGATTACACAACCCATGTAAACCTGATCAACAGCTTCAGGTGCAACACCTGCTCTGTTTAATGCTTCCTTAATAACGATTGCACCAAGCTCTGCTGCGGGAGTTGAGCTTAATGATCCGCCCATGGTACCGATTGCGGTACGGCAAGCGCCTGCTAAAACAACTTTCTTTGCCATTTGTTTTTCCTCCGTTTTAAATGTTCATTATATGATTGTTATTTTTTTATCATACTGACTAAGGCCATTTTATCATAGGTTGAACTGTTTTGCAATGGGTTTCTGTCGAAAAAAGCAACTCGTCAGAAAGGACAGAAAAAGAGCACGACCCTCGCCGTGCTCTTCTGTAAATATCCGATGATTCTATCCGGAATTTTTTGCTTATTCTTCAGGCTCGATCAAACCGTAGGTATCGCCCTTTCTCTTGTAAACCACATTTACCTGATCGGTCTCTGCATTGCAGAATACGAAGAAGTTGTGGCCGAGAAGTTCCATCTGGATGCATGCATCTTCGGGATACATAGGCTTAATATCAAATCTCTTGGTACGTACAATTTTGATTTCATCCTCATCGGTGTAATCATTGTCGATATAGCTCTGTGTGAAATCAGCGGCTGCTGCCTGCTGCTTGTCTACGATCTTATTCTTGTACTTCTTTAACTGACGCTCGATAATCTCTTCCACAAGATCGATGGAAACGTACATATCGTTGCTTACCTGCTCTGAACGAATGATGCTGCCCTTTACAGGAATTGTAACCTCAATTTTCTGTCTCTCCTTTTCTACGCTGAGTGTTACATGAACCTCTGTGTCCGGATTAAAATACTTGTCCAACTTTCCGATCTTGTCTTCCACTGCTGCTCTCAGACCGGGAGTCACCTCGATGTTTCTTCCAATAATAGTAAATTTCATACAAATCATCTCTCTTTCCGGTAATTTGTTTGCCGGAGAATTCTTGCAAACAAATCTTTTAATATTGTGTAGTCATTATAACATAATTGTAATGCATTTTGCAACAATTTAAGAAAATTTTTATTTATTTTTGACATTATTATTGTCAACATTTTTTTCGGGTTTTTTCACTTTTCCAAAAATTTTGTGTATATTGCACAATTTTTTTCACATGACAATTGTATCATAATTTTCTACCCGAAATGTATAAAAAACGTGTGGATAATGTGTATAAGTTCGTGTATAAATCACTTTCCCCTATTTTATGGGCTTTTTTTGTGTGGATAACTTTTTGCATAATCCTGTCGTTTATACATCCTTTTCTGTCGGGTTTTGTCTCCTTTTGTGAAAAATGCATATCCGACTTTTTGTCAACACAAATTTTTCAAAAAATTAATTTCTGCAAAAACCCTCATTGTGCACTACAATATGCTCCCGCAGCCACTGCAGCATTGGCTCCGTCGCTTACCGCGGTAATAATCTGTCGAATCGGTTTCTTGCGAAGATCGCCTGCCACATAGATTCCGGGCACGTTGGTGGCACAGTCCTCTCCTGCGATTACATAGCCGCTTTCGTCCATATCCACCAGCCCCTTCAGCAGCTCATTGGTGGGACGAATACCCACTGCCACGAAGACGCCCTGCAGGGAAACGGTCTTGGTCTCACCGGTTTTCAAATCCGTCAGCTCGATTCCCTCTACCATATCTTCACCCAGGATGCGATTTACCCCATGGCTGTAAAGGATTTCCACATTGGGAAGCTTCAACAGCTCCTCCTGTAAGGTATGGGCACCGCGGAAGGAATCTCTGCGGTGAACCAGAGTCACCTTCTTGGAGGTTCTGGCCAAATAGATGGCATCCTCCAGAGCCACATCACCACCGCCGATGACTGCCACCTCTTTCTTGCGGAAGAACGCTCCGTCACAGGTAGCACAATAAGATACTCCCATGCCTCCCAGCTCTTCTTCTCCGGGCACATTTAAATGTGCATGCTCCGCTCCGGTGGCAAACAGCACCGTCTTGGTCTCAAAGGTTTCCTTTCGAGTCATTACCTTCTTGGTCTTTCCGCAGTCCTCAACGCCTATTACCTCTGCCTCCAAAAAGCTTGCGCCAACCTTTTCCGCATGGGCGCGAAATGCCATACCCATATCGAAACCGTTCACCCCCGGCATTCCCAGATAATTATCCACTTCATAAGTATTCAAAACCTGTCCGCCGCTCATGGGACTCTTTTCCAATACCAAAAGATTCAATCCCGCTCTCTTGGCATAAACGGCAGCCGACAGACCGGCAGGGCCGGAACCGATAATAATTAAATCGTACATAGCAATCTCCTTTATCAAGCAATCTGTTTGTATGTGTTTTCTTAAATAGACGCCTTCGCAGTCCGCTTCGCTTCCTGCTTCTACGCGTCCCCGGAAAAAGTGTATCAGTTTTTCACTGGAAATGCAAGAAAACCCATGCTATACTGTGAGTATTCGAAAGGAAGGTTTCACGCTTTATGAAAAACAAAACCGCACTGATTACAGGTGCTTCCCGTGGAATCGGCGAAGCCATCGCAAGGGCCTTCGGACAGGCAGGCTTTGATTTGATTTTAACCTGCAGTCGTTCCATGGAAGACCTGGAAAAAATAGCTGAAGAAATAAAAAACATTCACAAGGTTTCTTGTGAATGTCACTGTGTAGATATGGGAAATTACGAGCAAGTCACCGGTCTGTTTGCCGGAATCGATCACTTGGATGTTCTGGTAAACAACGCAGGAATCTCTTACGTAGGTCTTTTGTCCGATATGTCCCACGACGAGTGGCAAAAAGTAATGGGTACAAATTTGGATTCTGTCTTTTTTACCTGCAAACACAGTATTCCCCTTATGCTCCAAAAGCATTCCGGTCGCATCATTAATATTTCCTCCGTATGGGGCAATAACGGAGCCTCCATGGAGGTGGCTTACTCTGCTTCCAAGGCCGGAATGAATGGTTTCACAAAGGCGCTGGCAAAGGAGCTCGCCCCCAGCCATATCACCGTAAACGCAATTGCCTGCGGCGTGATTGACACCGCCATGAACCGTTGCTTTTCTCCGGAGGATATGGAAGCCTTGGTACAGGAAATTCCCGCAGATCGTCTGGGCACTCCCCAAGAAGTGGCAAAGCTTGCTCTTTCTTTGGCCGATTCGCCGGATTACCTGACCGGACAAATTATTACCATAGATGGTGGCTGGTACTGATTTCCTCAAAAAATCTTCGAAACCCATCCTCTACCGCGATTTGATTCACAAAGCTTTCCGGCAAATCATAAAAGTATTTCCCGGTTTCCAAATCCTTGGAAATACGGTCAATGGGAAAGCCTTCTTTTGCCGGCTTCGGATGCGGTAGCGCTGTAATGAAAAAGGGCTTGCTTTCCATATCCGGCGCCATGGCCCGGTACACATGCTCCGAATCATAGACAAAGCAGATTGCATTCCTGTACACTGCCTTGTAATCGCCGTACTGCCTAGCCAGGTTCCCGTAATATTCCGTCATCTCTTCGTCCCCCAGCACTTTCCCAAGGGGGGAGCGCACATGAATTCCCGGCTGCAATTCCTCCGGCAAATCCACAAAATACAATCCGGTGTCACAAGAAAATACCGGCATACCAAAAGCCCTGTAGTAACACAGGGCTTTTTTTTCAGCATTTTCTAAGGGAGAGTTTCCGTCCTCTTCCACAAGCGGGACTTCCTTCTCCATCTCATTTAGCCCAACCAGTTGGATATCAAGTCCTTCCAGTCGATTACGCATGGCCTCCAGTTTGGCCATATTCGTTGTTCCATACAGAAGTTTCATCGCTTCCCTCTTCTTTGCAAATCCATCTGCAAATCTCATCATACTGCACGTACATTTTCTGTACTTCGTTCTCCAGAATATAATAATGTCTCACATAGGGCACCAGCAAAACCAGGAGGGCAATCACCAGGATCAAAAAGCTCAAAGGATTCCCCCCCACGCTTCCCACAATCACCAAAGCACACAGAGAAAGCATGGTCAGAAGCGCAAATGTAATGGTGACAATCAGATGAATCATTCGCTCATGTTGGAAAAAGCCTACCTGTACCAGATGCTCTTCCCGAATCTTTTTCCAGTCCCCACCTTCCCGTTTCAAAAGCTCATCCATCCAGGCGCGGTATGTTCGAATTCTCTTTTCCATAGGGATGCCTTTCTGCCCTACAGGGCTCTTTTTAGCAAAATTCCGGTAGCCACAGAGTCCGTTTCCGACTTCACTTCCGTATAATTCGCCAGCTGCAAAGTCGTCTTTACCTGCTCCAGTACTGCTGCCACATCCATATCCTTTTGAATAAACACATATACATATTCCGGCGCCTCATAGTTGCCCTCCGGATTCAGATTTCCCAACTGGGAAAGATAGCAGACACCTACCTGTTCACACCGGGCCAACACACTTGTATGGAAGGCGCTCTCATTCCAGTCTCCGTCCGGAAGCACATAAACCGCATCGGTATGCTCCGGCACCTGAATGGTTTCCTGTCCACCCGCCAGATAGCCGGGGGCATAGAACAGATAAGACCCATTTCCCACCAGGAGCAGGGTACATAGCACCAACGCCACGTACATGGTAGGTATTTTGCCGATTTTCTTTGGCATTTTCTTCCGGTCACAAATCGCCTTGATTCCGTAATACATGCTTCCCGTGATAGTCAAAATCACAAAGGGATAGGTGCACATCACATATCGGTCAGTTAGAAATGGCACAATCTGAGAAACCGTACCTACATAAAATACAATGGGCAAAACCAGCAGACACAGCTTGCCGTAGGGAATGTTTTTTCCCTTTCGAAGCACCAAACCGCCCACGCCCAAAAGCGCCGCCAAAATCAGAAGCCAGTATTCACAATGGATGGTCTGCAACAGGATATAATAGCCGATTAATTTCACACGAATCAGGTAGAAGCCACCGGTGAGAGCCGCCAGGCTGGAGGTTCCCCGATATCCGCCGAACACGTGGCTGATGGCAAAAGGCCATACACAAAGTCCCACCACCGCAGAAAGTGCCAGGCGCAGCACATAGCGAAGGATACTTTTATATTTCTTTTGGACAAGCATCCAAACCACCATGACCGCAGCGAGACCAATGGCATATAACACAAAGTAATAATGGGTATAAAATCCCAGGAACGTAACCAGCCCCAATCGCCTCATGGTCTTCTTGTTCGGTTCAAATTTCTGTTCCACAATATCCAAATGAATGGAAAAAGCACACACACACCAAAGGGTCAAAAGGGCATACATGCGAATCAGCAGGACACAGGTCATAAACCCGCAGGACAGACCCCATACCAGCAAATTCACACGGGCCAGCTGTTCGCCACCCATATGCTTTCGAATGGTTCGATACCAAATCCAAAGGGCCGCAAGCAGGTAGATTCCGTTTAGCACAATTCCAAACCACTTGGAAAACACACCCTGAAAAACAGAGCTTACCAAATGCAGCATGATATAAAACAAAGGTGGGTGCACATCTCCGCGCTGATTATAATACACGGAAGCCAAATGAAAGGCATTGTGCTCGTCCGCCGTCAGATAATCCCGATACTCCTGACCATCCATCCAGGTAGTCTGGCGTGTATTGTTGCTGTTGGCCTGGGCAATCCGGTAATCCTGATAAATAACACTGTTTTTAAACTGAAAATCGCAGTCCTTTAAAATCTTGAAATCATTCACCAGATTCCTGGCAAACTGAGCCAAATTCTCTCCCGGCCCATAGGTATTCATCCAGTCCTTCACCGTATAATCATGGTCTCCAAAATGCAGGAAGGGCAAATACTCGCTGTTGGCCAAACCATAGGAATACATTTCATCCACATGGTAACCCTGTTTTTTATTTCCGTAATACCCGATTGCACAGGCCACTACCAAAAAGACCAGCACAATCATCTTATATTTCTTTAAAAACGAAACCATCTTCACTCTCTCAATCCAAATCAGCCGGACTTTCAAACTTATTTTCGAAACCGCAGTTCTCTAACCTTCTCATTATAATTGCTATACTTGTAACCCTTGTATTGCAGATTTCTCACCACGAACAAACCGGCATACTTTCTGCAATCCGCATATCCGGGACACGCACTGCTCTCCATTTCACTCAGATTTGTCTCCCCCGTTTTTCCGTTTCCGTCTACGTAAATCTGGGCAATTTGGGTACGATTCTTCGTATAAAAGATTGGGCTTGCCTTCTCGGGTATATGAAGCAGGAATTCCCCGTTGCCCTGATCCTCGTAAGAAAAGGATAAATCAAAGGTATCCATATCTGCCTTTCGGCTATCGATTCCAACTACGAAACCTGCGTAGAAATCATCCTCTATTTTCTCTGTATGATAATAATTGTCTATCTTCCAATCGGTTTCATACCAAATAGAAGAATAAACTCCGTCAAATTCCATATCCACCGGCCGGGAATATTCCACAAACGTCATATTGGGATAGCTTTCAAAAATCTGCGGATCCATCTTTGGTATCTCGTCTACATAAAAATAAATTGCAAAAGGCAGCTCAGTTTCTCCCCGAAGGGTCTGCTTGGCATATTCCAGAACGTCAATCTGCGCAGGCAAATAGCCCTCCACCTTGTGATAGGTCTTCGCGGACTCCGTGCTTTGGGATTCCTGATCCGCGGTCGTCTCTTCTACCCCATAACTTGGATTGTCATTCATATAGGAAACATACACCGGGATTCCCTGAAACAGAAACTTGCTGCATTCTACCGAAATTCCCTGTTCGTCGCAAACCAGCTCCTGAACCTTCCCGCAAACCGCAGCATAGTCCTCATCCAGATACATGGCATTTTCAAAATAACTGTAGATGTAATGATAGGTTTCCCCGTTTGCCTTATAGGAACCCTTCACCGCACTGTAGAGATTCCGTCCATCATCTACAGAGGAACAATTCTCGCTTACCTTCGCCTCCGGGTAATTTTGTGCAAACCACTCTACCGCCTCCGAGTAATGCTCTTTCGCTAATTTTTTGGCGTTTTCTTTGGTAAACTCCGGTGGAAGACAGCCGGCTAGAAGTGAGAGGCTTACAACCGCCAATAATGTTGCAAATAATTTTTTCATTTTCATCTCCCCAATAAAACAATTCTTTGTAAATGCCCAAAAAGAGCCCACACTATCGTGAACTCTCTCTTATTTCGCTCATCATTGTATAAAAGATTTCCGGAAGAGGTGCATCATTGGATTCCATATCCAAGGACATCCGGAAAAAAACATTGGGTTCCTTCTCACAAAAACAATCAACCAGCCTGTTTTCTGATACACAAATTCTCCAACGAATACCGTTAATGGTCTCAAATCAGGTAGAGACCTCTGTGTCCTCCGGATAAAGAATCTCATAAAGAGGTCCCTCAAATTCCGGATTTCCTTCCCCTGGGACGAGACAAACCACCTCAATGGGATCGCACTTTTCCGGATTCCATATTATATGCATTTTTACCAAACATCACCATTCATAAATACTTCTTTTTTGATAATGTCCTTCATACGCTGCTGATGCTCGGGACGAACCATGTAATGCAACATACTGTCTACCAGTTTTTCCTTCTGGAAGACGCGTCCGTCCAACTTGAAATGCTTAAATCCGCCGGGGATGAATTTCTGATCAATCATCTCCCTACTGATGAAATGTTCCTTCTGGCTCAACTGGGCAAAATCATGTCTCGTAAAGGGACAAATCGGGAAATCCGGAACATTATAAGTAAGCTGACCTCTGCCGCTGGCGATATAATGCTTTTCTCTGTTGGGGCAGTTTAACTGGCATCCATGGTCCACCAGAATCTCCAGACGGTCACGCTTCTTTATGTTAAAAATATTCTCATCTACGTTTAATGCGGAATCCAATACCACCAAATAATAGTCCTTGTCCAATTCCTTTTCTACCAAATCAATTGTTCGCAGACATTTGGTGGTAGAAGAAATAATCTTGAAATTGGGGTAATTCTTTCTCACATGCTCTTCAATGGCAGCCGTATTTACAAGCACCTCGTTCATGCCATTGTTCGCCGCTTCCATGGCTATATTACACAAGGTATCGCTCATGTGCTTTTCTTCCAACAAGGGGTTGGTCCAGGTATAACGGACTGCAATACCGCGCTTGTTCATTTCCTCAATTACCTGATCCATCGCCGGTCTGTCTACCTTGCCGAAATAAGCTCGTCCTCCGTTCCAAATACAATTGGGGAAAGAGCCATAGATTGCCGCAATTTTGAAATTATCATAAAACCATTCCGGAATATGTACATGAAAGTCCTCGAACATGGCGTATAAGGTCAAATTCTCATAAAATCCGGGAAGGTAAAAATGAATCTTTTCCTGGGTGGGTTGTGCGTTTATCAACGAATTATTTAATTCCATCATGCTTCCTCTCTCATGAAATGACCGAGCATTTCATTTTCCTCTCTAAAATATCTTTAACATTGTAACATAACCATCCTTGAAAAAAAACCCTGTTGGGTCATTTTTTGCCAAGCCGGACCCGGGCACAATAGGGGGATTCATAGAGTTTCCCGTGCACAAAATAATTATAGGATCTGCATCCGGCCGCACAGTACTCTCCCTCCGGGCAGGTTTTGCACTTGCCGGTCAGAAGGTCCGCCGTAAACTTTCGATTATAGGCGAAGGCGTCCTCATCCTCCCAAATATCCCGAAGGCTTCGCTCCCGCAGGTTTCCCTCGATAAAGCACGCATCGTACATGGACTCACAGCCGCGCACATTTCCCACGCTGTCAATTCCGATGGTCGTAAGACCTGCGCTGCAACCGGTAAAGGGGTGATCATGTCCTCCCCGAAGCATGCCCTCCGATTCGGTGAAATAGCCGATATTATCCGCGATTCCAAGAGCAAAGGGTTCCACATCCTTATGCTTTTCCACAAAGGCGATGACCTCCTGAAAGTCGAATCGATAGTCCAGCCCCTGTGCATTGCCCATAGGGGAGCAGGCCTGCAACTGCCATGCCCAGATATTTTCCTGTCGAAGAGCTTCCAACAATCCCTCCAAAGCCTTGGCGCTTTCCCGATTCAAGGTACTGATGACAGACACCGGAATTCCATTGCTGCTTAGGACACGAATGGCTTGAATCGCCCGGTCAAAGCTGCCGGCCTGGCGGTATTTGTCATGAATCTCCCGGGGGCCGTCAATGGAAACGGATACCGACTCGATTCCCAGTCGTTTCAGATCCTGGACATAGCTTTCGGAAAAAATGAAGCCATTGGTAATAATGTTCACCCGAATCTTTCGCTCCGTCAAAGCGCCAACGATTTCGCGCCAGTCCTTTCGCATGAAAACCTCACCGCCAATCATGGAAACCCGCCTACAGCCCAGCTCTGAAAGCTGGTCAGCAACACGGATACACTCTTCCAGCGTCAATTCATTTTCTCTTGCTTTTCCTGCTCGGGAACCACAATAGCTGCATTCAAAGCAACAGGCCAGGGTGATTTCCCAAACACAGCTCAACAATCGAAACATTGCATTTCTCCTCTCGCAGTCGAAATATTATTCCTCTTCCTCGACTTTTGCGCCGCATTCGGGGCAGAATTTGCCACCATCCAGAAGCTTTCCGCACTCTCCGCAAAATTTCCTGGTGGCGCCGGATGCCTGTTCGGACTCACCGGAATTTTCTGGTTTTGGTTGCTCTGACTGCATGCCCATTTTGTTCTTTTCTAACTGTCTTTCAAAATATTCCGGTCCCGCATACACGCATTCAAATACTTCCTTGTCCTGTTTTTTCCCAAACGGAAATTTAATTTTTGCCATTTCTAACCCCTCCAAATTGTTATTCTGTTTCTTTCTCCCAGCCCACAAGGCCCTGGGTGTCATCGATTGGGTTTCCATCCAAGTCTGACACCTTGTATTTTCCCAAATTATTTTTCTCGGTAAACGTTAACCGCACAATTCTGGTGCCATAGAGAATCTGAGTTGCTTTATTATTTGAATCTTTTCCCTCATAAAACAAATACTGCGTAACGATTCTCTCATCGCCCTTGTTTGCAGTCGGTCCCCGGTCATCTGCGGAAATACTTAAAATCTTTGTATAACTTGGGCTCACGCTTTTTCCGACTTCATTACTGAGGGCCTCCACAAGCGGAAAAGCACCATCCACTTTTATACTGGAGGCATCCTTTAGCGCCACGATGTTGTGTTCGACATCAACTCCCAAATTGGCAATCAATGCCTTTATCGTATCAATTTTACCGTTTCCACTGGCAATTGCTTTTCCAAGTGTCATTCCATTTGCAGTGGCTCCCTGATTATGGGACAGTCCACCTGCCCATTCGCCGGATAGTTTGTCCCGCTGCACCTGCTCTGCGGTTTTCGTGGAATTCCCCTGTCCATCCTCCCCGTCGTCATGGAGGGAGCAGGTTGCCGTAATCTGAAACGGTCTGGTGGTATAGCTGCTTACATGCAAAGTTACAATTCCGCCCTGATTACAAACGTTCCGAAATTGTAATGTTCCACCGGCTGATTCCGCATTTTCGCAAAGAGACCCAATCCTGGGGCTTAAATAACTATCAAATGTGGCATCGTCCTTTATGGTCCTTTTTCCGCCATAATCATCGGCATAAAGTGCCGCCGCCGCTTTCACCAGAGCGCTCTTGTTGATCTCACACTGGGCTGCTCTGCTTCTGTCTATGTATCCCAAAAGCGCCGGAACCAAAATCCCCGCAAGGATCGCCAATATTACAAGCACTACAATCAGCTCTACCAAAGTAAATCCTTTATTCTTGCCTTTCTCATTGAATACTTTATCCAAAATGCCCCTTCTCCTTATATAACGTAATCGCTACATACTTTCATTTTACTACACAAAAACCTTTTTGGCATTATAAAAATTCCAATCATCCGGACCGGGGCGCAAAAGCACCCCGGAACGATCAAATTTTGTTTCTCCGGATTCTCCCCATAATATATCTGCTCACTGCCCTTTCACTGTTCACAAAATGACATTTCATCTAATTAACGGGCAATTCAATCAAAGAATCAGAATCGATTCGTACTATATTTACTTAGAAACATGAAAAAATCCCAGAAGCAAGACACTTCCGGGATAAAGATTTTGATATAATATCCATAGAGCACTTTCCAACAGGAAACTACTTATCTCTTTGAGAGCACATGAACAAATTTCATCACCATCAAAATACAATATATTGAGAAATATTCTCTCATAACCACTATTTATTGAGTTTTTCCCAATTTCTCATTTTCTCCGAGTTTAAATTGCGTGTAAATGCTTTACATACCCTATTTTCACTGATTCACATTATCCTTGTATTTTACTTTTCTCTTTGCTCGACTTGGTAATTTTTCACTACTTAAGTCAATATATTGAATGCTTTACCCTACAACAAATATCTCTCTGCAAGCATTTTTACAAGAGACATATTAACTGATGAAGTAGAGTATTCAAATGTTAATATGAGGTTTTCACCCGGCAATATTCCATTTTTTTCATACAGTTCTATTTTCTGAATTGCACTTTTTGAATACTCCGGATTATCCATCATGCCCTCATGTTCCCAATAAATCTCCTCCCCGGTATTTTTAGAAATAAAAGTAAAATCGGGATAGATTACCCCATATGGCTTTAGAAACAGCGGACACTCATATTTATACCGAATTCCTACAGACTCAAAATAATCCGCTATTATCTTCTCAGATTTTGATCTAACACGCACTCCTTTATTGGTCGTTATAATAGGCGCCTCTTCTGAGAAGCCCTTACCTGCCGGTGGTGCAGCTAACCACTTTTCAATACGCTGATTATATGTTGGTTCTACCGGCGTTATAAGAGTCTGACGCATAGGATGCTCCGCTAAGAATATTTTCTCCAATTTATTGTCTTCGTATTCTTCTAAAAGCTTTTCGATACATTTAATAGATTTCTCCGTATATCTTAATATTTTCTCATCGTAGTCCTTTTGTGCAAGTATTTGAGCCAATTCTTGATTATCTTTTGAGATATATTGTTTCCCCTCCTCCCTGGTGTAACGAAAATATTGCGTTTTTCCCATACTCTTACCTAAACGCAAGCTTCCCTCCGGAGCAGAAACAAGTTCTTTCTTTACTTTTTGATTTGCATACTTCAATTTTCTTAGATTTTCTGATAGCTCTTCTGATAGTTTTTCTTTCACGATATTACCCCCTGAAATAATAGATTCGTTATAGACATGTGCACTAATAGCATTTTAGATGTTGTAGGATTTTCGATAGTCGTTTCGCCGGGATTTCTACTAGCGGAAGATGTTTTTGGGGATTTTCGATAGTCGTTTCGCCAGGATTCCTACTAGCGGAAGATGATT
>DCGY01000038.1 GCA_002314715.1 Lachnospiraceae bacterium UBA1766
AAAATTCTGGCTTCCGGCGCTTCAAACAGCTGCCGGTACTTCTCATAGCTTCTCTGACTCACGGTCATGGAAGCTACCACACTGCCCATAGGAGCAGAATTGATAATCTTTTGATTTACATGCACCGAGAAGGTAGAACCCTTGGTATATATACTGTCTACGGTAATTTCTCCGCCCATCAAATCTACGATTTTTTTGGTGATGGACAGACCCAAACCACTTCCTTCGATTTTAGAATTTTTACGAATATCCATTCTCCGGAAAGCATTAAACAAATCCTTCATACTTTCCTTTCGAATACCGATACCCGTATCCTTTACGGTCAAAAACAAATTGATATGATCGCCGCTTATGCGTTCCGATTTAGCTATCAGGGTAACCGTTCCGGATTCGGTATACTTCACCGCATTGGTTAACAGGTTAATCAAGACCTGTTGAATTCGTCTACGATCACCAAACAACTTTTGGGGAATAGACTCATCGATATCCACACACAGTTCCAGATTCTTTCCCTGTATCAACACTCGAACCATGTCAATTACTTCACGAAAGAGTCCCGCGGTTTCATACTCATTTTCCGCAATGCGCATGTTGCCGGTTTCCAACTGGGACAAATCCAAAATATCATTAATAAGTCCCAAAAGCATTTTACTGGCCGTACGAATCTTTTCGCTGTAATCTAATGTGTTCTCACTGTCGGATTCACGAATCACCATATCGTTTAATCCGATGATGGTATTGATTGGCGTACGCAGCTCATGACTCATACTGGCGAAAAAATTGGTCTGGGTTTTGTTGGACTGTTCCAGTTCCTTCTTTTGCTTCTCAACCGTTTCCCGCTGCTCCGAATAGGTACGAATGTGGAATAAAAGCAGGAACGATATGGCAAAGCTGACCGCAATTACCGAGAAGAAGGAATCCAGATAAACATTTAACTGACCATCCAAAGGCTGAATAAACTCCGGATGCAGGTAACCTATCAAAAAGCAAAGGGATTCCACCACAATATCCAAGCCTATGAAGATGTAAAGTCTCTTTCCCTTAAAGGACAAATAACTGTAAATAATATTCAGCGTGAACCAAACAGTTGCGCCTCCGAAGATACCACCGTTGGTAAAAAAGATTCCCGGGAATACCAAGAAACACATTACCAGTCCCATTAAAACGGTAGCAATATCTCGTCTTCCCATCTGCACGGTCAAAAAGATGGAAACCAGTACACTTAACACCATGATGAGAAGGGAGGCTGACATTACCACACTGCCCGATACAATCATGGTTTCGATCAAAGCCAGTAACGCTACGACTCCACCGATCGAAGTCATTTTACAGAAAATTCTCTCACGAATATCAACATCCTGTCCGTACATGATGTTGTTCCAACGCTTTATGAAGGATTTCATGTTTCATCCTCCTTTTCTCCGGCTTTTAAACCTTTCAGTACATCACCGGCTGAGAAAAAGTCACCCATATCTACCTTATGCAAAAGTTTTTCTGCCATAGGCTTTAGGTCCTGTCCGTTTAAGCTGTAGTTGCGAAGCTCCCCACATACAGCACGCATGGTCTCTTCATCCAGCTCATACATTGCCCCTTCAAAGCGATTCTGAAGCTCCTGCAGAGTTTCTTTCCCCAAATTCTCTTTGGAAGAATCTTCGCTTCCCTGATTTGTCGGTTCTGTAACCTCCGCCTCCGAGAACACAAAATCCTCCCCCAGCAATTCGGAAATAACAGAATCCTTGGAGATTTTTCGCATCAATTCCTTGAAATCCGTAACCAGTCCCAAATGCTTTTCTCGAATAATATCAAATTCTCCGGCTTTTCCGGCAAACTCCAATTCCTTCGCCCTTTCGGACAGTTTATTGGCACCGATAATCTTCATGGAAGACTTTAACGCGTGAACACGAATTACATAATCCGTAAAATCTTCTTTGTTGAAGGCATTTACCAAATTCAAATACATTTCATCGTAAAAGCGTACATTTTCCGCCAGAATTTCCCGGTAGCTTTCCTCTCCGCCACAGAATAAAACACCGGATTCCGTGTCCAAAAGCTTCCAGATATTCTCCTTTGGCTCCTGGGGCGTACTCTTTGAAAACTCTTCCTGTGGAGAAATTGTAAAGCCCTCATCGTAATCCTTTTCTTCCCCCGGATTTTCTGCCGCATCCGAAAGAACCGGCTCTTTTTCGACAGTATTCTTTGGGATGTTCTCCTGAGACTCCTCGATAGGAACCAGCTTATCATTGGGTAAATTTCTGCGAAGAACTCTTTCCAATACGGAAGGTTCAATGGGCTTTTCCAAAAAGTCGTTCATGCCCTCACGGATAAACATTTCCCTGCTTCCCGCAATGGCATTGGCTGTCAGGGCAATAATCGGCAGTTTTTGATAATAGGAACCCAATCTCTCACGGATACGATGGGTAACCTCTACACCATCCATTCCGGGCATCATGTGATCCATAAATACAAAATCAAAATCCATCTGGCCGATCTTTTCCAATGCCTCCGGACCGGATAACGCCCGTTCCACCTTAATCTGATACTTCTCCAGCAATTTTTCCAACACACGAATATTCATGAGATTGTCATCCACAACCATAATCTTTGCGGTAGGAGCAATAAATCCTCTTTCATGAATACTGGGAACGGAAACGTCCTCCTTTGTGGGATTTGCAAAAATAGTGGCTACTGACATAGCATAAAAAGGTTTCTGAAGCTTAATCATATTTCCGGAGATGGTATCCATGTCGGATTTCTCGTCCAAAATTACCACCACCTTGGTCTGATTTGCCAGTTCCCTGAAATATTCGGGAGCCTCCCGATACTCCATAGACGTAATAAAAATATGTGAAAAATGCTTTCTCTCTACTCTTCTTTGCAGATCCTCCAGATTCGAACACGGCTGACACGGTACATCCATCTGGGCAATCATTCGATTGACCATATCCGTATAAGAATCGCGAATCTCTGTCATATGAAACTTCTCTATATTAAAGTAATAGGCTACAGAGATGCTGCTCTTTTGCTCTATTTCCACAATTGGCTTTTTCACTACCACCTTCTGCGGTACGACCAGGGTAAAACGACTTCCCTTTCCTTCTTTGGAATTTACGGAAAGGACGCCCCCCAGTTTCTGAGATAACAGACGGGAAATCGCAATACCAAGACCGATTCCGCTTCCCTGTCGGTTACGACTGGTATCTACCTGGTTATAGTTACTGAAAAGCTTCTCCAAATTTTCTTCGGAAATTCCGATTCCCGTATCGGATACGGAAATCGCAAGATTCATTCCATAGCTTTCTCTTCTACCGCTAATCTTGATTAATATGCAGCCATTCTCTGTATACTTCACTGCATTATTAATCAAATTCATAATGATACGGCGAATCTTTTTCTCATCCCCCTGCAAAAGCTGAGGTAAGGAAATATCCAGGTCTACCACCAATTCAATGTTTTTATCCCCAATCTGCGCCATGGTCATATTGATCACGTCGTTGACGGTTGAGGAAATATTGTAAATTTCTTCTTCCAGTTCGATTTCCCCTGTAAGAAGCTCCGAATAATCCAAAATATCGCTAACCATATACTTTAACTGTCTGCTGGCTTGCTGAATATCTCTTGCATACTTTCGAATCAATTCCGGATCGTTCTCCTCCTGTAATACCTCGGAAAGTCCGGAAATACTGTTCAGAGGAGTTCTGATTTCGTGACTTACATTGGCCACGAAATCATTCTTTCCTCTTTCTGCCTCCATACGTTCCCGGAGTACAGCCTCTATTTTTTTTGTATCATTTTCTCGATTACTAATCCATACAAACAGTACAAGAACAAGGAAAATAAGATTGATAACCTGACCGATCAGCTCCATAACCTGACTCATGTCTGTTCTTCCCGAAATGGTTCCGGAGCCTATTTCATGTACAATCACCAGAATATAGCTGAATGCCGCAAATGCCACATACTCCTTCATTCCGTACAAACCAATCAAGGTAGTCAGCACAAAAATAACAGGGAGTACGCTTACCGGATTCTTATTAAACAAACCATAAAAGAAACAGGTCAGAATAATCACAATACTGGTAATCAGTGCTCGAATTACAAAGGTCTTATAACGGGTCAGGTGGATAATCCATACCCCTGCCAAACCCATCGTTAGCATCATAACAGACCATCTGTCCCATTGATTGGTAATAGCGCTATGAATAATGTACAATCCAAAGCAGCTATAAATAAACAGAACCAGGCGCTCTATATTTCTCTGTTTTTTCTCGTTCTCTGTCAAATGTTCCATAAACTAATACTTACCGAATCCGTCTCCTAAAGAAATAATCTGTTCGTTGCGATCTGCAATGGACTGAGCCTTTTTATTGACTGCATAAACATTTTTTTCATGTCCATCTGTCTGGCCCAAATGATAAACATTCAAAAGACCTCTCATACGGCTTGCCTGGCCGGACAATTCCTGGCTGGCTGCCGCACACTGCTGACTGGTAGCAGAGTTGGTCTGAACAACCATGGATACCTGTCCCACTGCCTGATCAATCTGATCGATGGCAGATGCCTGGTAGTTAGAGGATTCCGCAATACCGCGAATAATCTCTTCACTTTCTCCTGCAACTCTGGAAATCTCTTCCATCGCCTTTGCGGTTTCTCCTGCAATATTGGAACCGATACGTACTCTCTTAATGGAGCCCTCAATCATTTCAGCGGTCTCGGCTGCTGCCTGTGAACTCTTGGCTGCAAGATTACGAACTTCCTCTGCTACAACTGCGAAGCCCATGCCGGCTTCTCCTGCTCTGGCTGCTTCAACCGCAGCATTCAAAGCAAGAATATTGGTCTGGAAAGCAATATCATCAATGACCTTGATAATTTTGGAAATATTTTCGCTGGAAGCATTAATATCATTCATGGCCTCAACCATTTCCTGCATGCTTCGATTGCCTTTTTCAATATCTTCAATCACAACGCGCATCTTGCCGGCTGCGTCGTCTGCTTCTTTTGCATTCTGTTTGGTCTTTGCGGATACATCATCAATGGAAGCGGTAATCTCTTCGATAGCACTTGCCTGCTCGGTAGATCCCTGCGCCAAAGACTCGGAAGAAGCGGCTACCTCGGAAGCACTCACCATAACGGAAGCAGCTGCTTCACTAATGTTGGAAAGTGCATGATGATTGGTTTCCACCATCTTCTTTAAGGAGTTTCCAAGACGATCCTTCTCTCCCTTTGTAGGAACCGCAATGGTTAGATCTCCGTCCGAAACTGCCTCCACTACAACACTGTCTTCCTTGATTGTCGCGATAATGTCATTTACCACATCCATAATCTGACCCATCTCATCATTATAGGTCTTTTGTAATACAACCTCGGTATCACCCTTTGCAATCTTTGCTCCGGCCTCTGTAATCGATGTAACCGACAGACGAATGGTTCTTAACAAAGTCACAGTGTTTAAAATACAGCATCCGATTACAATCAGCAAAATAACCAAGGAAATATTCCCGTATCGATTAATGATTTTGTCGGGATTCGCAGATTGCACAGCTGTCTTTGCTACCAAATATCCCAGCGTTCCGGATAATAACAATGCTATATCACAAAATGTAAATGTAAAAATGACACGTGATTTAATCGTTAAATTTTTTAACATATTCTTATCCTCCCTTTAATTTTCGGTGTCGCCGTAAATATCATCACCGCCGACCTGCTCCAATACCACCATATCATCATGTAAAAGCTTGTCCGGATCCAAAAGGAGTTTTACGGAATTACCCACCTTACCGATGGCATATACGTATCTGTCCTGCTGTGACTTATCGAAGCGTCCGATTGTAGGAGAAGGAAGCAGATTCTCATCCGAAATTTCTACTACTTCCGCAATCTTTTCTACGATTAATCCAACCGTGGTACCGGAAACATTAATGACGATAATACAGGTTCTGTCATTGTACTCGAAAGGCTCCTGCTTAAAACGAAGGCGCACATCAATAACCGGAATAATCTTTCCGCGAAGGTTAATTAAACCTTTGATATAATCCTCCATCTCGGGAATTGCAGTGATTTCCTGCATTACAATAATTTCATTTACATACTCAATCTTCAGTCCGAAATGCTCTTTTCCGGACATAAAGGTCACATACTTTTGTTTCTTCTTTTCAGTCTTTTCTTCCATTGGTATACCCCCTTATTCTTCCAACAGTCCCACAACATCCAGAATCAATGCGATTCTGCCGTCACCAAGCTGTGTACATCCGGAAAGTCCCTGAACCTTCTTGATATAATCCGGAATCGGTTTTACTACGATTTCCTGTTTGCCAATCAAATCATCTACAAAGAGGCAGAAGGATTTGTTTTCGGATTCCACCATAACCATCATGCCCTGCTGTGTATCTTCCTTGCAGTGATCGATTCCGTACCACTTGCCAAGGCGAATCATGGGATATCCCTCGCCTCGAATCATTACGAATTCCTCGCCGTTTGGCTTGCGGATTACCGATTCCTGCTTCACATTGATAAATTCTTTTACACAACGGGTTTCGATTACGAAGGTATTGTTTCCCACCTGCATTACGATACCGTCAATAATTGCCAGCGTAAGCGGAATCTTTAAAAGCATCAGGCTTCCTTCGCCGGGAGTACTCTCGATTTCCAGGGTACCTCCGATTTCCTGAATATTGGAAACGACCACGTCCATACCGACTCCACGTCCGGAATACTCAGTTACCTTATCGTTGGTACTAAAGCCCGGAAGGGTAATCAGCTGATATACTTCTTTATCGGAATAAGAGCTGTCCAGTCTGGTAGGATCCAAAAGTTCATGCTTTCTGGCCTTTTCCAGAATTTTCCTGCGATCCAGACCGGCACCGTTATCCGCTACACCAATCCAAACCTTACCGGACTCCGTCTTTGCGGACAAGGTTACACGTCCCTTTTCGGTCTTGCCCTTTGCCGCTCTTTCCTCCTGCGTCTCGATACCGTGGTCAACGGAATTACGAACCAGGTGCATTAAAGGATCGGAAATTTTCTCAATAATATTTTTATCCACCTCTGTGGTATCACCGATCATCTGGAATTCAATATCTTTTCCCAGCTTACGGGATACATCGAAGACGATACGATTCATCTTCTGGAAGGTGTTGGTCAAAGGCACCATTCGCATGCTCATAATAACGTCCTGCAAATCGGTAGCAATCTTTACCATCTGGCCTGCTGCCTTGTGGAAGTTATCCAGCTTCAGTCCGGGTACCTTCAAATCCTGATTCTGCAATACTACGGATTCGGAAATTACCAGTTCTCCGATTAAATCCATCAACTGGTCCATTTTGCGCACATCCACACTGATGAAGGATGTTTTTTCCTGCTTCTTGGCCTTATCCTTCACAAGCTTCTTGGATTTACCGGGACCCTTTGACTCGATAACGAAGTCACCGGGTACATATTCCTTCTTTTCCTCCACCACAGCAGCGGTAGCTGCCGGCAAAATCAGCATGTCACCGTAGGCGCCCTGATTTGCCTTATTTTCAATTTCCTCTACACTGGACTCCAGATCAATCTCCGGACCGGAACCAAAGGCGTCGAAGCCCATCTGGTATTTGGCAGCACTGATTTCCTCAATCTCTACACTGGAAATCTCATAGCCTTCCTTAATCATCTCCTGCAATTCTTCCAAGGTACACTGAGCCTGAAGGAGAATCTTAAAGCCCTCCTCCAAAATCTTGGCACCGCTGGATTCGTCGGAAATAATATCCTCAGGATAATGCAACAAATCCTCAGCAATGTCCTTTAAGGAGAATACCACCTTATATGCATGTACATTCGCCATAATGGTGTCCGGCGCATAGGTCAGATAAATACGATAGAAATGACTGCTGCTGGTTGCCATGGGCGCAATATAAAACTGAGTAGGCTCCTGATGAACATTTTCCTTAATGACTTCCTCTTTATTCTCACCCTTCAGGGAAGAAAGGAACTTATCCAAATCCGCTACGATTTCCTTTGCACTTCCGTCCGCCTGACCGCCGTCAGCCAGCTTGTCCATCTCTGCATTAATAAAATCCGAAACAGTTAATACATGTTCCACCAACTCTACATGGGGCACATTATCGGGATGTGATTCACGGATGAAGAAGAAAATATCTTCCAGCTTATGCGCTACTTCCGTAATTTCATCGAACATCATGATACCGGAAGAACCTTTAATGGTATGCATGGTTCGGAAAATTTCGTTGATTGCATCGCTGTCAAATTCGTCATCGTCCTTCTGCTCCAGAACCTTTTCCTGAAGTTGCTCCAGCAGCTGGCGGTTCTCAAAGAGATACATGTCCAACATGCCCTCTACATTAAACTCCTCTGCCATAAACAGCTCCTTTCTATATCAATCCAAGCTTTTTCAGAGCCTGTTCAAATCTTGCTTCATCAATCGGCTTTCCGGAATAAATGGTACATCCCAGATCAAATGCCATCTTAACATTCTTCTCATCGTTCAAAGCTGTAGCCATAATTACCTTTGCAGCCTTGTCGGGAGTAATGTTTCTTTCCTTCTCCAAATTTCGAATACCCATCAGGGCCTGATAACCATCCATAACAGGCATCATAATGTCCAGACAAACCAAATCGTAGGGCTCCTCTGCTTCCAGTGCCATCATGAAAGCATCCACTGCCTCCATTCCGTCTACCGTAACATCACACTCGCCGTACTTTGACAGGAAGCCTGCCATAAACTTACGTGTTACAAAATCGTCCTCTGCCAATAAAATCTTCATTGTAAATCCCTCCTACACTTTCTATCCATATTCTCTCTTACTATCTAATGATTGTCTCTTTTCTGAATCTGTTCCAGGAAATAATAGATTTTCTTGGAAATATCCGACAGCTTCTCCTGGGATTCCACTGCCCCAAGCTCGTAGGCCACTCTGGGCATACCGTAAACCACGCAGGTGGATTCATCCTGTCCGATGGTCTTGGCTCCGTTTCTGCGCATCTCCAAAAGTCCCTTGGCTCCGTCGCCGCCCATACCTGTCAGAATGACTCCCACGGCCCGGTCGCCCACCTCTTTTGCTACCGAATAAAACAGAACATCCACCGACGGCTTATGTCCGTTTACCTTCTCCGTATCCCGCAAAAGAATCTGGTACTGATTGCCCTTCCGAACCACTTCCATATGCTTGTCACCGCCCGGTGCAATATAAATATGCGCCGGTAAAATCACATCTCCCTGCTTGGCCTCCGTCACGGTAATTCCCGGATGAGTTCGCTGGTTCAACCGGTCCGCATACATCTTGGTAAAGCCCTCCGGCATATGCTGGGTTACCACCACGCCCGGAATATCCGGCCCCAAACTTTCCAAAATCGCGGAAGTCGCTTCCGTTCCTCCGGTGGAAGCACCGATGGCCACAATCAGGTCATCACACTTCCCAAGCTCCTTTCGAACAGGTGCTACGGGCTGAGGTATTGCCTGAGGTCTGGTTCCATAGCTCGGCTTCAGCTTGGCCCGGGAAGCGATTTTAATCTTTCCCGGAAGCTCTGTTCGGACGAACTCGTCCATATGGGTCTTATCCGTGAATGCCGGCTTAGCCACGAAATCCACGGCTCCCGCCTGCAAGGCATCAAACACTCGATTGCTCAGAGTGGAAATCACGATGGTCCGAACCGGAAATTGGGGCATCAGCTTTCGAAGAAATTCAATTCCGCTCATGCGGGGAAGCTCAATGTCCAGTGTCATAACGTCCGGATTGTATTTTATTATGGCGTCTCTCGCCTCAAAAGGATCGTTGGCAACCGCTACTACCTCAAGCTCCGTATCTTCATTGATATATTTTACCAATAAAGATCGAAAGACCATGGAGTCGTCCACGACCAAAACTTTTACTTTTTCTGTCGGCATAATAAAGCCTCCTGCCTAAAATCTATGAAAGAGGTTTTCGGAAAATGGAAGGCATTACCATATCAAAGGGTATGCTTTCCCGGTCGATGGTCTCTGTCTTGCCTACAATCAGATACCCACCCGGTGCCAGACAATCGTACACCTTCTGCACCAATTCCCGCTTAGTCTCTTTATCAAAATAAATCATAACATTTCGCAGAAACACCACATGCATTTTCTGACGAAACGGAAAATCACGCATTAAATTAAACTGTCGAAAGATGACCTCGTTCTTTAGCTCCTCCGTGGCCTGATAACTCTCCCCCGAAGGAAGTTCCCGGAAAAATCTTCTCTTCCAATGCTCCGGAAGCCCTTCTACCGCGGTTTTGGAATAAATACCCCGAATGGCGGTTCCCAATACCTCCGTGGAAATATCGGTAGCCAGCACCTTCGTATCCCAATTGTCGTGCTCGAATCCAAAGAAGTCCAATAATGTCATGGCTATCATATAAGGCTCTTCACCGGAAGAGGCAGCTCCGCACCAGATACGCAAATCTCTGGTAAACTGCTCCTTTTGTTTCAAATAGGGAAGAATCTGGGATTTCAAAAACTCCAAATGCTCAAATTCACGCATGAAATAGGTGTGGTTGGTGGTCAACAGGTTGACCAGCTCTTTTTCCAACTGACCCGTAGCATCACTTTCCACCGCATTCATATATTCTGTATAAGTATTCCAACCATTTTTTCGAAGCATATTGGTCAATCGACCATCCATGATTTCTTTCTTGGCTGTCATATCAATTCCATACCTGGATTTTAGGAAGGAACTGATTCTCGTAAACTCTAATTCCGTCATTCGTTTACTCCATTAAGGGTTAGTGAAGTTGTCTCACAATCATACCCATTATCTTACAAATTTCCGGATTATAGCAGGTGCCTGCCTTCTCCTTAATAATCTCCATGGCATCCATACATTCGTATGCCTGTCGATAGGTTCTGGACTCCGTCAAAGCACAATATGCGCTGACCACCGATACAATCTGCGCACTGATAGGGATTTCCTTTCCCTTCTTGTGGTTAGGATATCCGGATCCGTCATAGTATTCGTGATGGTTTTCGGTAATCTCCAAGGACATTTCCAAAAACTCGTTTTTCTCACCTTCCATCTGTACGTCTCGGATGATTCGGCTTCCAATCTGTACATGCTTTTCCATGGCCTCTCGCTCTAATTCGCTAAGATGCTCCTTTTTCTGCAAGACATCTGCAGAAATCGCAACATTACCCAAATCACACAAGGGCGCAGCCAGCTCGATGGTATTGATAAAATGATCGGTAATCACCGACTCATACTCTTCCGACAGCTGCATCGCCTCCGCAACCAGGCGACAGTTGTAACAAAGTCTCTCCATATGTGCTACATCATAGGCCGCATTTTCTCTTGCTACACGGGTTAAAGCATAGAGCACATTTTTCTTCTCTGCCTCCAGCTGCTTGAGCTGCTCCTGCAGGGAAGTCTGCATCATACGATTGGTATCGGACAGTTCTTTCTTTGTCTCGTATAATTTCAAATGAAGTCCCACGCGGGCTTTTACCACCTCCGGCAGGAAAGGCTTGGTAATATAATCCTCACCGCCTACCGCAAAGCCCTTTACAATATCATTTACGTCATCAAAAGCGGAAATAAAAATGACCGGAATTTCTCTGACCTTGGGATCTCTTTTCAGATTTTCGCATAATTCCAGGCCGTCCATCTGCGGCATGGCAATATCGGAAATAATCAGCTGGGGATAGAAATGCTCAATAATTTTCAGAGCCTGTACACCATTTTCTGCCAGCAAGGGATGATGTCCCATTTCCGTCACAATATCACGAAGTACAAATCGATTGGTTTCAACGTCATCTACGATTAAGATTTTTGCTTTCGCTTTTTGATTATCTGCCATCGGTTTCCCCTCTCCTGCGGCTTACGCCTGTATTTCTTTGATTGCCTGTCGGAATGTATCGAAGGCAACCACTGCTTTTTCTCTGTCTGCTTTTTGTACCGCCATCTTCAATCGCAGCATGGCACTCTTTATCGGCTGAGGTCCCTCTGCCGTCAATTGCTTCAATGCCTCTGTAAACATTTCGGCCTTTTCCCAATTGTCCATCTCGATACAAAGAATCAGCTTGGACAGCTTCTTCTCGATTTCCGTGAAGTTCTCCGGTGTACCGAAATCATTGGTTTTGTTCTCGTTCATCTGATCAAACTTGGGTAATTCCACATTGTAGGAATGCATCTGGTTATCCACCGCACTTCCCTCAATCGCCGGATTCTCCACCCAAATATGGAAGGAGAACATGGAACCCTTGTTTTTCTCACTTTCCACATGGACATTACCGCCCATCATCTCCACCAGCTGTTTACTGATGTTCAGTCCCAGACCGGTACCGCCGAAACGTCTGGAAATACTTGCCTCTACCTGTGAGAAGCTCTTAAACAATTTATCCTGATCTTCCTTGTCAATACCGATACCCGTATCCATTACCATGAAGAACAGTTCTACCCGCTTACCCATCTGTGCCGTCTTTACAACCTCCACGGTGATTCGTCCGGTAGAAGTAAATTTCGTGGCATTGGAAAGGAAATTGTTTAATATCTGGCCGATTCGAAGCTCATCACCCACAATTACCTCCGGCACTTCCGGGGAAATATTCATGAAAAACTCCAAGCCCTTTTCCGAAATTTTATTGATATGATTGGATTTGATATATTCCATCAAATCACGGAAAACAAACTCTTTTTGCTCCAGCTCCAGCTTTCCGGCATCCAGCTTAGAGAAATCCAATATATTGTTAATAATGGAATGCATGTCTTTACAGCCGCGCTCCATCAGATTTAACATCTTCATCTTGGAAGGATCTTCCTCCATCTTTTGCAGCTGAAGAACATTTCCAAGGATTCCGTTGACGGGGGTACGAAGCTCATGGGTTACATTGGCCACAAACTGGCTCTTTAACTGCACCGCACTCTCCATCTGTGCATCCGCCATATTGGCACGATGCTCCAAATAATTCTGTTTGGTAGCATCCAAGGCCATACACACATAGGAATTTCCTTCCGGAGTATTCAGAGGAAACACCTTCAGATTAACAGCAAAACAGGTTCTGTTTTGGCGATAAGCCATCTCCTCCAAAACCTCCTGCTGCGTTCCCTTCAGAATAACAACCCGGTCCTTCTCTACGGAAAATACCTCCGGGAAAATATCGGAAATCAACACAGAGGAAAGGTCCTCATATTCCAAAAGTTCGTTGGCCTTACTGTTGGCAAATTCAATCTTTCCGTTTTCACGAAAAATCAAAACCATCTCCAAAGCCTGGGACAAAAATTGTCTAAAAAATGTATCCTGCAAATGCGTGCCCTCTCTCTCTTTTTTCGTCTCTTCGGATTGTTTTTTCTCTTCTCCAAAAGAATGAAAAACTTCGAGTTTTCAAAGGTTTTTACCCCTTTTTTCCCTGATAGGTACACTTCCCCTTATAAAAGCATACTACCGTACTCTATTATACTATATTTCATTTTCCATGTCATTACGGAATTATCAGATTTCGACAAAAAATGCTTATAAATTGCATAATAATTCACATGCGAAAACACAAAAAAGGAATCCTTACACATTTTCTGCATAAGAATTCCTAAAAGAGTTCTGTATTCGCTGTTTTCTCTGTTCATTTACACTTCGTATAAATCATATAAATTTTTATAGTTTTGGATTTCTTCTTCCGTTCCCATGGAAGACTCGAATCGAATACTTCCCGGATTCGATTGGTCGTTCAGAAGATTCTTTTCCTCCAGCAACCGTTTTACCTGAGAAGAGGTCCCCTTCCCGCCATCGATTAAAGGAAGGTCTCCCAAAATCTCATGAATCTGCTTCTTCACAAAGGGATAGTGGGTACAACCAAGCACCACATTATCAACTGTTCCCCGATAAGGCTCCAGGAATCCTCGAAGCATCATCTTTAGGTCCTCTGCCTCAAAGTCGCCTCTCTCGATTCGCTTGGCAAGTCCCGGACATTCCACCGATACAAAGTCTGCCTGTGCTTCCAATTTTCTCTGTAATTGCCGGTATTTCTCCAAATGAAGGGTCACCGGCGTAGCCATTACCAAAACCTTGTTTCGCTTTTCCGTACTGACTGCTTTCTTTAAGGCCGGCTCCATACCGATGATGGAAATCTCCGGATACATTTCCCGCAATCTGCTAACCGCTACACTGGTGGCGGTATTGCAGGCAATCACAATAGCCTTAACATCCTGGGACAGCAAATACCGCACGACACGATTAACCAGCTCAAAAACCTGTTCCGGAGTCTTCTCTCCGTAAGGAGCATGCAAAGAATCCCCGTAATAAATGTAGTTTTCGTTGGGGAGAAGCTGCACCAATTCCTTCAGCTCGCTGATTCCTCCCACACCGGAATCAAACACTCCTATGCAGTTGTCCTTTTTCATCGTAAGAGAATTCATGCCAAAGCCTTCTTCAACCAATCATATCTTCCGGATATTTCCCGGATATGTTTATTATCGGCTTTTTGCTTTTTTTTGTCAATTGTAAAGCGGACATTCGCAATCCGCTTCACTTCCTGCTTTTCTATGCTCAAATTTATTGAATGAAAAAGAAGCGATAATTTCCTTCTGCATCTCTTACGGAAAATAAGTTAGAATCGGTATTTCCCACTAAAGAAGCACCAACACCCTGTGCGATTCCTGCTTCCACTACATTTAAGTTTTCATCAATCAAATCATAGTTCAGTCCGTCCATCGTAGCCATTGCGTAGCCGGAAAGAGAAAAGGAAGAACAATCCGCATAAAATGCAACGATATTGTCATTCTCATCCACATATCCCCACTCGGTCTGATCCAGGCTTGCAACCAGACGGTATTTTCCATTGATGGTAGGTGCATAGTAACCCCACTTGGAAGTATCATAGCTAACTTCCTCACTCTCAGCAGGATCGATATACATATAAGTGCTATTTGTAACATCACCCCAGTCAAAATGATCCTCAATTACTCCCTTTTTCGCATCCACACGGGCATAAAGTGTTTCACTTTCATATGCACCCACAATCATAAACTCAGAGCTATCCGGGTTATCGATTCTTCCGGTGGGATAATCCCAGGTGGGAGCAAAGTCAAACTTTGTATCCAAAATCATCTGACAGTTCCAATCAAAAAGCTTTAAGGACATAACGCCGGGATCCATAGCATCCGCCTCTTCCGTTACTGCCAAAAAGAAATTATTGGAATTTTTACCAAAGAAATAGGACCATGCAGATTCCATCGGATAGGTATGTGTACCGAATCCAAGCGGGTTACCCTGCATATCATAGCTGGCAAATGACAGTGTCCGTGTACTTTCATCATAACCATAAGTAGCCAGAATACTATCCTCATTATTGTAGAAAAATGCACCAAGGTTATAAATGATAAAGTCTGTTACCGTATAGGAACTCTGATTGGAATGATCTACTGTCTCAGAAGACTCTTCCATTGCAATCGTGGATTCCGCTACAGAGCTTTCTTCCTTGTCGGACTCTGCGGACTCTGTGTTTTCTGCCGAAGTAGTAAGATCGGTATTCTCCTCCCTTTCGCTACTCTGCTCAAAAACAGATGATGTTGTCGAAGCATCCAATTCCTTTGAACCGGCCGCACCACATCCGGTCAGCATACTTCCTACAAGAAGTGCTGAGAGTGTTACCAAAACGTGTTTTTTCATAATGATCCTCCTCATTCGTACCAAAATAAAATCAAAAGTGATAATAGCACACCCACTTTTTTATTTCAAATGGCTTTGGGGACAGTTCTTTTGGCCTGCTGCAATAATAAAAGGCCCGGAAAAATTTCCGGGCCTTTTATGTCATATACTCTTTCTCATGGAATCTCAATACAAGTTTACATCCTCGAAATGATTAGCTCATAAGAATTACAGAAGTAACTTCCGCAATATATTCCTTTAATTTCTGGTCTCCGATCAAGGTCAAAACAATGGATTCCTTATTCTTTGCACTGTCCAGGAGAACCAACAAGGTAGCATATACCAATGCATCCTCTTTGGTAACATTCTCTCCCCAATTCAAGAATTTGCCGGTAGGTCCGATTCCTTCTACGTCTCTTAACTTGCCGTAATACTCAATAATTTTGGGCATTGAGCTCTCAAAGTTTACATTCTCCACAATATAAAAAGCGAAAATCGTGTAAATATTCAGTGTACAATCCGGATTCATAAAGGTTGTAGAATATTTCACATCCAGTAAATTATTATTTTTCTTATCTACATAGGCTGTCTCTACGCCGTTTAGCTCAATTCCTTTGTTGATGTATTTTGTGTAAATCTTCATGTATTCATCAACCTTCCAGTTCATCTGGTAGGACAAAGCCAAAGGAGAAGCTAATGCAAATGCAATATCTCTTACTTTCTTATAGAATCTCTTGATTTTTTCTACACAATCCTCCATATCCTTGATGTAATAGTCTACCTCACGGTCGGATAAAGCAATCAGCATCGCATCATGCAAACCAAAGGAAACCGAATCCAAAAAGGACTGCTTCTTCTCAATCATCTTTAAAATTTCTGTTGCTTTTTTGAAGTATTCATTTGCCTCGGACACATCCTTACCGGAACTTTCATACAAAAGTGCCGCAAAATCACTGCCCCAATCCCCGGTAAAAAGCTTTCGCTCAAAGCTCTTATAAATTGCATCCACTCTTTCCATATATTCCACCGGATTCTCAGCCAGATACATCTTGGTAATGAATACCTCAGCAGCGGTTGTGTGATTTCGGATAGCGGACTTCTTGAAAATAGCCTTGCAATCCTTTAATTTTTCCACATCGATGGAATCCCTATCCTCCATATCCAACAAAGACAGCATCATATATGTCGTCCAATCCACCATAAATGCCTTGGAATCAAATAGTTCCGTAGTTCTTGATACATAATTTTCTATCATGTGTTTTCCCCCGTAAATGTTTTAAAAATCCTGTGTTTCATTATAAAATACAAAACTCAAAAAAGAAAGTTTTTTCTATATAAAAATCCCCTCAAGCCTTTGCCTGAGGGGATATCTGCCTGATATCAGCGGGACGCTCTCGCGCTTTTTCTTCGAAAAAGCGGGTGATGGGGCTCACGAGGTCCGGGGGACCTCGGCCCTGAGCCGACCGGAGCGAAGCGGAGACCGGACCCTGGGGACGGTTGACGCACTCGCTCCTTATGTCAAAAAAACCCCAAGCATTTGCTTGAGGTTTTTTGACATAACAAAAGCGGGTGATGGGAATCG
>DCGY01000075.1:0-38288 GCA_002314715.1 Lachnospiraceae bacterium UBA1766
TGTATCCGGGTTGGACAATTACCGGATGCGGGAAGGGATGACGATGAATCCCCTGGTTGCTTTTCTCCTGGTTTTGGAACTGGTAGGAGGAGCAATCCTAATTATCTGGTTAAGTGACCAGAACAAGCGTTATGGTATTGGTGGTCAAACATTACTGATTTTGGTGAATATTATTGACGGGCTTACAACCACCATTGTGTCTCAGAAAATCAGGGATCTCCATACGCCTCTATTGATTTCCTTGGTCGTTATGTTTGTTGTAGTCGTAATGGAAAATACAGAGGTGCGACTTTCTTTGCAGAGAATTTCCATCCATAGTATTTATGCGGATAATAATTATTTGGCCATTAAGCTAAATCCAATCGGTATTATGCCGGTAATGTTCTCTACGGCATTTTTCATGCTGCCTCAGCTGGTTCTTAGAGGGATTCAGTATTTTCATCCCAGTCTTGTTTGGATTGATGAAGCATTGGAAAAATTGTCCTTAACCGATAATGTAGGTATTTTGGTTTATTTAGTCATTTTATATATTTTAACGCTTGGTTTTTCTCTAGTCATGCTGAACCCGACGGATATCGCGGACAATTTGTTAAAAAGCGGAGACAGTTTGATTGGTGTTCATGCAGGAAAGGACACAAAGCGTTTTTTGACAAGAGAAATCTTAAAGGTTGCTTTTATCAGTGCTACTGTAATGGGCATCTGTATTGGGTACTCCCTGTATTCACAAAAAGATGCGGAGACGGGCATGCAATTAACTATGCTTCCTGCTTCCATCATGATGATTACCGGTCTTTGGTGTACATTGTTTCAGGAGATGAAATCTATTCACACATTAGATAAATACAAGCCATTTATTTAGGAGGAAAGATGCTATACTTTATACCTGCCTGGTATCAGGAAAAATCCTGGCATGAAAATGAACAATCTTGGTATATAAGACGTATGCGTTCGGAATTCGATGAAACGGTAAAGCACATTCAGCTGTTCCATCGAAATACGGATACGCCCTATCGCGTCCTGCTCCTTAGTTTTTCGCCCAATTTGCGTCATTTTCTTCATCGTCAAAGTATGTTTCATGCACCATATTGGTCCGCGTTTGATACCATTTGTCAGATTAAGAGAAAAAAAGTCGTAGTATTTTCCTTCTATCAGATTAACTGGCCGGAGGGAACAGAATTTATTTATTCTTTATTTGCGGCGATTGCCATGTTAAATGGGGAAAAATATGCACAAATTGAATTTGGAGAGGATGGAAATCCGATTCAAATCGATATGTTTCAAAATGGCGCGATTATTCGACGGAATATTTATGATGACAGAGGATTTATTTCCTGTACCATTTTGTATAAAGACGGCAAACCGGTTTATCAGGATTATCTGATGGAAAACGGCACATGGAAACTTCGCAGTTTTTTCGGGGATGGACACGTATTGGTAAATCCCAGATGCCCCAAATACTCTTTTGAGAAAGACGGGATGGAAGTCGAAAAAGAGTTTGCAAAATTGGAATACGTTAATATGCAGGAAGTGATTGCAGAGGTATTTCGTACCTATGTAGGCATGGCGGAAGAAAACGATATTTTCTGTTCTGCAATTCACAAACAGCATTCGGAAGTATTAAGAGATGTGTTGGGAGAGCATAAATCCATTATCACTTTTTTTGAGAACCGTGTGCCATGGGAAGAAATATCTGCGTATGGTGATTTATTAAATCGTGCAAATTATATTATTTCCGATTCGGAAGAAAATTCGGCATATATTCAGGCGGCTCTTGGTAGAAAAATAGATAAGCTGACCTGCATTTCTCCTTATGATACCCGCGTGGACTATGGTATCAGTCAGCAGCTGAAGGTGCAAAAGATCATGGTTCCCGTGGATGGTTTACCGGATATTCGCTTCAAGGAAATTGTGCAGGTTTTGGCAGAGTATCTGGCCTCCAATGAAAATGCCAGAGTGTATTTCTTTACCCGAATCGCGGATTTCAATCGTAAAAAAATGCTGCTGCAAAAGGTAAAGGTCTTTTTGACGGCCGCAGGATTTTCACCAAATCTGGTGGAAAATGAGGAGGAACAACCTCAAAGTGCACGGGAAGTTTTACTTAGTGGAGAGAAGCCGATTCAGCCAAAATTTTTTGCGGAGCAATGTATTGATGAGCTTTCCATCAATCACTGTATGAGAGAACAGCGTTTATTGGTGGATTTACGAGATACCACAGCGGTATATTTACAAATCACGGCAGTCAGTATGGGTATTCCCCAAATTCTTATGCGGAAAAGTTCCTTTGTGGAGCATGAAAAAAATGGATATATTCTTCAGAATATTGAGGATTTACCGGATGTTTTGGACTATTATCTGAACGGTTTGGGTCATTGGAATGAAGCCATGATTTGTGCTTATGAAATAGGAAAACGATTTACCACGGAAAACCTTCTGAATTCCTGGAAAGAGGTGATATCAAAGCTTGAGCAAGATTAATGTATTGCAATTGGGAACAAAAGACTGGAGCAAAAGATATCAAATCCCGCGAGAAGTGAAATTCTCTTTTTTGGATTTTTATCTGGATGGAGAGGGAGCCGGTTTTCAAGAAGAAGAAAAACCCTATGATATTGTATTTTTGGAGCGTTTGCCGGAGGAAGAGGAACGAGACTATTTAGAAAAGGTTACAAAGCCCTATTGCTTATATTTGGTAGAGGGATTGGAGCTTGGAAGCTGGGAACAGTCCTTTTGCTATCGGAAGAAAGCACAGTGGATTTCGGAAGCGCAGATTCAGACTTTTTTGTCAGAAGAAGCGAAATTTTACTTTTCCCACTCCTATGGAGAAAAGTATGAACCGTATAATATGGCGGTTTCCCGATTTTTTAAGGGATCGGTTCAATGGAATGGACAAATGAATGTTTCCCTGTCGGGAGACTTTGGGAATCAGTTTAAACAGGTAGTATTTTGGAGAAACAATATACCCATTGAAGAGTATCAGGTGATAGACTATTGGCTGGAATATGAGAAAACTCCCGGGGTTGAGATTACTTTTGTGGTAAATTATTTTATCCGGGGAAGTGTTCATGATATTCTGAAGACAGAAACTTACACCGAAAAGGACCTGGAGGATATTATTCAAATAAAGGGTGTGGATCGACCAACCACCGTTTTCGTATCCATACAGGCAAAAGGTGAGGGAGAATTAAAGGTAATCGCACTACATGATCGGTATTCCCGAGGTGCACATGGGTATTTCTTACCGGGTGGAGAGCGTTTTGTTACTTCCGGGCGGGAGGAAGTATTTGCTTATTTTGACCCGGGAGATTGTAAACCGCCTTTGAATATTTATTTTTCCGGTTATAAAACCCGAGAGGGCTTCGAAGGTCATAATGTTATGAAAAAGATGGGTTCCCCTTATTTGCTTTTGGCAGAGGCCAGACTGGAAGGCGGAGATTTCTATATGGGCGATGAGGAGTATGAAGAGCTATATCGTCAGGTTATTCAGAAGTACCTGGATGAACTGGGATTTACCTCCAAGGATTTGGTAATGGCGGGTCTTTCTATGGGAACCTATGGTGCCTTGTACTATGGTTGTGATTTTGAACCCCATGCAGTTATTGTGGGTAAGCCGTTGGTGAACATCGGAGACATTGCCGCGAATGAAAAATTGAATCGTCCGGGGGGATTTCCTACTTCCTTGGATGTTTTGATGTATCAGACAGGCAGTATTGAGCCCTCTGCTGTTTTGCAGCTGAATCAACGGTTTTGGGAGAAGTTTGATCAGGCCGATTTTGGGGAGACCAAATTTGTTGTGGCCTATATGTATGAGGATGATTATGATAGGAAAGCTTATGAAACCTTGCTTTCTCATATGAATTCGGATGGTGTGCAGGTTTACGGCAAGGGTCTTCATGGACGACACAACGACAATACCGGCGGCATCGTCCAATGGTTTTTGGGACAGTTTCGAAATATCCTTCGAAATGATTATGGTAGAGAGATAAAAGAATGATTATTGATAGTTGGACAGTTTATTGGAATGAGTATTCGGCGGACACCTATTTGTATGGGTCCAAAATTCAATTTCATAAAAAGAACGATATAGAATTTGAAAATCGGTTAATGCCACCCGGTACGGTTATTAAGAAGTGGTATTCCAAAACAAATTTCCAGATACACAAGGTGGAGCCGGCCCTTCCCATTATCGATGGAGAGAGTCAGTACCAAATTGAAGTGGATATGGACTGTGAAGAAAACGAATCCTATTTGTTTCGATTGGTTTTTTTTGACAAGTTTGGCAAGGAAGCCGGTGCGGTAGCCATTTGGGATAAGGTAACCGATTTTACCTGTCCGTTAAAGACCTACAGCTATCAATTAGAATTAATTAATGGCGGAATGACACATTTTCACTTTCATTCCGTTGTGATAAGGGAAATCAGCGATGACACAGAGGCAGATGATTCGACAACTAAATAAAAAGATGCTTCAGGTACGAAAGTACAAGGAACAAATGGCAGCGTTGTCCGATGAAGATCTGGCCGGATTGACCCCGATTTTCAAAGAGCGTCTAAAAAAAGGGGAGACCTTGGATGATTTGCTTCCGGAGGCTTTTGCGGCCATTTGCGAGGCAGATGGACGTATTTTGGGCAAGTTTCCCTATGATGTACAGGTGATGGGTGCTATCGCCCTTCACCAGGGACGTCTGGCGCAGATGAACACCGGTGAGGGAAAAACTCTGGTAGCGACCATGCCCTTGTATTTGAATGCCCTTACCGGGAAAAGCACTATGCTGATGACCACCAATGAGTATCTGGCGCTTCGTGATGCGGAGGAAATGGGTCAGGTATATCGCTTTATGGGACTTACGGTAGAAGCGGGCGTAAAAAAGGATGCTTCCCGTGACTTTACCAATGAGGATAAGCAGAAGATTTATGGAGCGGATATTGTTTATACCACCCATGGTACCTTTGGATTTGATTATCTGTTTAATAATTTGGTGACGAAAGCAGAAGATCGCTTCTTAAGGGAACTATATTATGTCATTGTAGATGAGGCGGATTCGGTACTCTTGGATGCGGCGCAAACCCCGTTGGTTATTTCCGGTTCACCGGAGGTACAGTCGAATTTGTATGAAATGACCGACTTCTTCGTGACCACCCTGGTAGAAGATGTAGATTATGAGATGGAAGAGAAGGCAGTATGGCTTACCAAAGAGGGAATTCGCCGTGCGGAACGATTCTTCCAGATTAAGAACTTTTTTGACCCGCAATATTTCGAGATTAATCGACATGTTATTTTGGCATTGCGTGCACATAAATTGTATGAAATGGAGAAGGATTATAAAATTGATAATAAAGGGGAAATGGTGCTTTTAGACAGTGGCTCCGGACGTATGATGCCGGGTGTAAAGCTTCGAGGTGGACAGCATCAGGCTATCGAGGTAAAGGAAAAGCTGAAACCTACCTTGGAAAATCGTTCGGTAGCTTCTATAACCTACCAGAGTCTGTTTCATCTGTTTCCTAAAATGGCCGGTATGAGCGGAACCATAATGGATGCCAAGGAAGAGCTTTATCAAATCTACGGGGTTCATGTAGTAGCTATTCCGCCCAATTGTCCTGTTCGCAGAATCGATTTGCCGGATTGCTATTTTCAGGATGCAGACAGGCAATTTGATGAAGCAATCTCTTTGATCCTGAATGTACATGAAACAGGGCAGCCTGTATTGATTGTAGTATCCAATATCATGGAGACAGAATTGGTTTCAAAGATCCTGGTTCAGCAGGGTATTCCTCACAGCGTCTTAAATGCCAACAATGCCTTTTGGGAGGCGGAAATTATCAAAGAAGCCGGCCAAATGAACGCGGTTACGGTAGCAACCTCTATGGCGGGCCGTGGTACGGATATTAAGCTGGGAGAAGGCGTAAAAGAAAAAGGCGGTCTGTACGTAGTAGGTATAGGTCGTATGAATAATATTCGAAATGAAAGACAGGCCAGGGGACGTGCCGGAAGACAAGGGGACCCGGGAAAGAGTCAGTTCTTCGTTTCTTTTGAAGATGAAACGGTAAAAAATAATTCCATGCCGAAGGCAATTCGAAAAAGGCGTTTCATAACCAAGGGAAAGATGAAGAGAATTGTTCAAAGAGCTCAAGCCTTGGGAGAAGAGCAGGCAGAAAGTGCTCGTCGTTCAGCGGTGGATTATGAAGTGGTATTTCAAAGACAGCGTGAAATGATTTATGAGATGCGGGATAATCTTTTGGATGGCGGTACAATCAGTTTGCAGACCTTTTTGGATATTGCAAAAACCAATATTGACGGTTTCCTAAAGAAAAATAAGGTACTAACAGTAAATCTGCTGAATCGTTATATTCTGGATAATATTTCCTACCGATTGGACAGTAAGCTGAGAGAGGTTCCGTTAAAGGACAAACGAGCCGTGGAAGGATACCTTTTGGACCGTGTAAAACGAGCCTTTCAGGATCAGGAGCAGAAGCTTGACAGCAGAGAATATCGCAGTGCATTTTTCCGTGAAGCCACTCTGCAGGCCATTGATGACGCCTGGGTAGATCAGGTGGATTATTTGCAACAACTTCGTTCTGCAGTTTCCGGACGGTCTACAGCCCAGAGGAATCCGATTTGGGAATACCAAAATGATAGTTTTGAGTCTTTTCAGAAGATGGAATCCGATGTATACAAGGACATCATGCGAAATATTCTTTTAAGCAATGTCCACGTAAATGAAGAAGGAAAATTGCAAATTCTTTTACCTTAAGCAGGGGAAAGAGGAGATTATTATGATTTATAACTTTAATTTAGGAATTGGTTGGGCCAGCAGTGGCGTGGAATATGCCCAGAGTTATCGCTGCAAAATGCTTCGAAATATAGGACAAAAAGCAAAATTTATTTTTACCGATATGTTTTCCACCGAAAATATCGAGCATATGACCCGGAATATGGGCTTTGAGGACGAGGAGATTATCTGGCTGTATACCTTCTTTACAGACACTAAGATTGTTCCCACTTCCTTCACCATGGCTGATTTGGAGAAGACCATTTCTCATTTGTCCTTTCAGACAGAGAAGAATGGAAAGACTGTAAAATATATTTTCCCCGGAAGTGGAAATTTCTACACCGCATATTTGGTGGACGAGAATAAGGACTTGGTACACCGGGTGGAAATCGTTTCTAAGGGATTTCTGATTCGAAAGGATTATTACACCGATTGTCGCGTGTATTCCGAGTACTATGCGCCCTTGGATAAGAAGGCGCATCTGTATCAGCGTCGGTTTTACAATCGGGATGGCAGTGTGGCCTACGAAGAAATCACAGACAATGACGTTGTGACCTATCGCTTTCCGGATCGAATGATTTGTTCCAAAGAGGAGCTGGTGGGATACATGGTTCAAAGGTTAAACCTCACGGAGAAGGATGTGGTAATTGATGATCGTACCACCGGTATTGGTCAGGCCATTATCCAGAACGCGGGTCCCGCGAAGGTGGTTATGATTGTCCATGCGGACCATTTCAGTGAGGCCCAAACCGACGAGGAGACCATTCTCTGGAATAATTATTACGAATATTCCTTTGCCATGAATAAGCATGTAACTGCCTATGTAACTGCTACGGATGTGCAAAACAACCTGATGAAACAGCAGTTTCAGAAATATTTAAATGTAACACCCAATATTGTAACCATTCCGGTAGGAAGCCTGAAGGAGCTGACCTATCCGCCTACAGAGGGCCGCAAAAAGCACGCTCTAATTACCGCCTCCCGTCTTGCTACCGAAAAGCACATTGACTGGCAGATTGAAGCGGTTGCAGAGGCCCGTAAGGTTGTACCGGATATTACCTTGGATATTTACGGAAAAGGCGGAGAGGAAGAGAAGCTTCGCAAGCTGATTGAAGAAAAGGGTTGTCAGGATTGTATTCGATTAATGGGTCAGCAAAAGCTGGATACCGTTTATCCCAAGTACGAGGCTTATTTGTCCGGCTCTACCAGCGAGGGCTTTGGTTTAACCTTATTGGAGGCCATCGGAGCAGGACTTCCCATTATCGGTTTTGATGTGCGTTACGGTAACCCTACCTTTGTGGACCATGAGCAGAATGGTTACCTGATTCCGGAAACGGACGATATGGAAGTAAAGCAGCGGGTGAAAACCCTGACCGATTGTATTATCCGATTGTTTACAGAAGCAGACTTGAAGGCTTTTGAGAAGCATTCCTATGAAAAGGCAGCAATGTTCCTTACAGAAAAGGTGGAGTTGAAATGGAAGGATTTTTTGGATCAGATCGTATAGCATTGTTATTTGAGGATTTTTCGAAAGATAGTAAAAATTTGTATGAGTCCATGAGACTGGCCGGTTTTCAGGGACCGACCATCGTATTGAACGAGGATGGATTCTTGCCGGAAGGTGCGATTTCAATTTACGGATATTTCATGGGTGACTATAAGAATGCCCCCAATTCCTTTGGAAGATCCAGATATTTTAACGAAATACAGGTACCGGATTACTGGGAAATCAGTGGGTCCGGAAGCGGTGGTGCTGTTCACGATTTATCTCATGAGAGAGCCAAGATTTTTTATGCGGAGCCCAAGAGTAAGCGTCGTGTAAAGGTGGTAGACTGGTATGATGAGAGAAAGGTGGTTCGATACAGCGACCACTACAATCAGTACGGAGCGATTTTTGCTCGTACCATCTTTAATCACGAGGGCAAAAAGGTAAACCGCACCTATTTTTCTCCGGAGGGTCAGCCCATTATCGAAGAGAATTTTGTGACCAGGGATATCATTTTAAACTACGAGGGACAGACCAGAATCTTTAATAACCTGACCGATTTTGCGGTATATTTCTTTGAAAAGAGCGGTTATGATAAGTATTCGATTTACTATAACACCTTATCCATCCCCTTCTTTGTATCCAATCGCTTAAAGCCTTGGGAGGGTGTCAGTGATGTGCTTTTCTGGCAGGAGCCGGAGCGTGGCGATATTCCGGGGAATATGCAGGCGATTTTTCAGGGGGAAGCGCCTCGTACCGACCGTATTTACGTGCAGAAGAAGCGTGCCTATGACAAGCTTTTAGCCTTGGGATCCAATCCTCAGATTTTACATCAGTTAGGTTATTTGTATGACTTTAAGAGAGAAAATAAGCATCGTCCGGAGCTTTTGATTTGTACCAATTCCGATGAGATTGAGAAGCTGACTGAGTGCATCGAGGCGCTTCCCATGGTCCATTTCCACATTGCGGCGATTACGGAGATGTCCTCCAAGCTGATGAGCAAGGGGACCTACGGGAATGTCAGTGTGTATCCTAACGTGAAGCCCAAGATTGCAGAGCGTTTGTTTGAGAATTGTGATTTGTATCTGGATATCAATCATGGGGGAGAGATTTTGGATGCTCTTTCCAAAGCCTTCCTAAACAATCAACTGATTTTCGGTATTCGGGAAACCTTGCACAATACCGATGTGATTGCGGAGAGCCATATTTTTGAGGCTGCTAAATATCAGATTATGCTTGCGAAAATTCGCGCAGTATTATCGGATGAGGACTTGTGGGAGAAAGAACTGGCATTACAGAAGGACGCGGCGCTTACCGAGAGCAAGGAACGTTACCGGGAACTGTTAAAATAAAGATTTGTGAGGCAATTGATTTATGAACAAGCAACTACGAAACAACATCATAAAGACCATCTGCTTTTGCACTTTGTTTTTGGTGCTGTTTTTGGGTTGCTATAAAATCCTGTCCTGGAAGGATACGGCGGGCAATTATCTGAATACGCTGGACACCTTTTATGACTTGGACAAGGATAAGGTAGATGTGATTTTCCTGGGTTCCAGCCATACCTATTGCTCCATCAATACGGCGAAATTATGGCGGGACTATGGAATTGTATCCTTTGATGCGGCGATTTCCGGACAGGATATGGCCGGTTCCTATTATGCCTTAAAGGAGGTGCTGAAAACCCAGCATCCCAAGGTGGTTTGTCTGGATCTTTACGGTCTCACTTTCCATGGGTATTCCATTGTAGGAAATCTCTACCGAAATGTGCTTCCCTACCATCTTTCCAAGAACTATTTTGATGCGGTGGTCAGTCTTTCCGAGAATCAGGACAAAGAGGAAATTCTTCTGAAATGGCCTATTATTCATACCCGCTATGGGGAGCTTCAAAAGGAAGATTTTGTGAAAAGGCCCTATACCTATCTGGGTTACAGCGCGGAATTTCATACCGAAAACATTTCCTGGATGGATTTTGGGGAGAGTATTTATATCAGCAATGAACAAAGCCCCATTCCGGAAGCGGAAAAGAAATGGCTGGAAAAAATCATTGCCTTAACCAAGGAAGAAAATATTGAGCTTTGCCTTATGGTAGCGCCCTTTGCGGCGGGAGAGGAAAGCCATAAGATTTTCAACAGTGCCAAGAAGCTGGCGGATTCGGAAGGGGTATCCTTTGTAAATATGATTCGGCAGCAGGCGACCTTGCAAATGGACAAGGAGCACGATTTTATTGACAATGGCCATACCAATTATTGGGGGGCCGAAAAAGTTAGTGCTTATATGGGTCAGTACCTAAAAGAGAACTTTGATTTGGAGGATCACCGGGGACAATCCGGATACGATTTATGGGATGCGGATGCCAAGGCGAGAGACCATGAACTGATGGTGTATCAGCTACAGGCAACCGGTGAATTGGGCGCATATATGGAGTATTTGGCCGGATTGGATGAAGAATATACGGTTGTGATTGCCACCAGCGGGGACTTCCGGAATGAGGAGGTGCCTTTCGGTGCGTATTTGGAGCAGTTTTCTGTGGATAATGCTTCTTTCCTGGAAGGCGGAATGTGGATGATTTCCGGAAATCAGGTCAAAAAGCTTTGTGATACCCGGGAATACTTTGACCAGATTGCGTTAAAGGGTGCAGATCTCACCCTAATGAAGGGTGACCAGGATTATCTCTTTGTCAATCAGGTGGATTATCATAAATCCGATAACGGAATTACGATTTTGGTCTATGATTCCCTGCTTCAAAAGGTATCCGATGCGGTGGGAATGGATGCCGCCAAGGGTTATCAGATGTCCAGATTGTAACGAAGGGAAAATTAAGAAATACATCATGCCGTTTTGTAGGATGCTTTGAAATAAACAGAGAAATGTGAGATTTGATGTGAAGAAAAACAGGATTTTAGGCGCGCTGTTCATGCTATTTTTCATAGCGGTGCTTTGTAGCGGATGCGGAAAACAAAAGACAGAAGAGCCAACGGATACCGCGTGGATTCCGGAACGGGAAGCCATTGTTACCTTGTGGAATATTAACTGGAGCCGTGGGGCATACATGGATATGAACACGGAAGTGAAAACCAATGTGATGTATTTTACCCGGGAACAAATCTATGAATATGTGCGCATGTTGAAGTTTTGCGGGTTTACCGGTGTTCAGCTTACGGACATGTGCTCTGCCTGGGCGGGACTTGGAAGCTACGAGGCGGTCCATGAGAAGTTGCGTATTTTTGCGGAGGCTGCCCACTCCATGGATATGAAGTTTACGCTTTGGGTATGGGGTGCGGAGTTCAGCGATTGCGGCTGGGTAGACGATTCGGTCTTCTATGGCTGTGAAGAGCATGAATTTGTCAGCCAGTGCCCGGAGGCCATTGCTACATTTGAAAAGTATTATGATATCTATGCGGAATTGGCAGATTGCTGTGACCGGGTTATCGGTCATTATTACGATCCCAGTAATTTGTATAACGAAACAGACATCGGATATTTCGCGAAAATGCTTCGGGAAAAGTTCCGCGCCAAGAATCCGGAGATTGATTTTGGTTTAAGCTGCTGGATTGATGTGTATGACAAAGATCAGTTTATTGCGGCGCTGGGAAATGATGTCATGCTGTTGGAGGGTGGACATCATGACGACCCGAATATGTATTATCATTTCCATACCAAGTGTGTGAATTTTGACTGTGAGCTGGGTACCTGGGCATGGAATACCTGTGAGATGGAAATCGATCAGTTGGCCCAGATGAATTTCAATCTGGATATTATTCGAAATGTTTACCAGACGGCCAGACAGTACGATGAGATTAAGAAATCTTCTTACTGGAGTGAAATGGATTCCAACCACGTTCTGAATGTATTCTCTCTGTATTGCGCGGGTCAGCTGTTGCAGGATCCGGATATGCCCAGTGAGGACATTTTGCGGAATCTTTCGGTTGCTACGGTGGGAGAGGATTATGCACAAGACTTTGCGGAAACCCTTCTTTTGATTCAGGCAGCCCGTTCCGGAAGTGAGTGGGATACCTATTTTTGGAATCGGGACCGGTATGTTTTAAAGAGCGATGAATACCCCACCGATTATATTTTAAAACAAAGCGAAGAGAGTATTGCGCTTTTACAGAAAATGATAAAAGAGGACCTTTCCTGCAATACGTTGCCCTTACCCATCTCTCTATGTGATTTGCTTCAGCTGATGTTGCCTCATTTACAGCAAATCCATGATTATGCGGTATTTCGTCAGGAATACGATTGTTTAAAGGTTGAGGCCGCGGAAGGAATGGATGCGGAAACTCTTTCAAAGCGGGTACAGGCTATTTCCAAGGCCATTTCCAATTACAATACGGTAGTGGGAGCCTGGGGACAGATTGAGGCCAGAGCCCAGCATGAGCTTTTGGATGCGCTCTGCAAGCAATATGGAATCGAAACACCGATAGATCCGGTGCTTCACAGAGAGCGTAAGAATCGTATCTATGCCCAGCTTGTTTCTTATCAGAGAGGTAAGAAGGAGCCTTATATTTTATATGAACCCTATTACCAGCTGGGACTTGCCTATGGTTTGGAAGAAACCAAGGCCTTGGTAGACGAGCTGGTGGAAGAGGGCGTTTTCATCCGGTTGACGGAAAACAGCGTGTATTTGGCCGACTGGCAGAATACCATTTATCATTTTGATTAAAGAAACCAAAGGGGAAGGATATGCTTTTTAATTCCTACATCTTTATCTTATTGTTCCTGCCGCTTTGCCTTGCAGGATATTTTCTCTTGAATCATTTTGAAAAAGATACACTTGCACAGGTGTATCTTCTTTGCATGTCCTTATGGTTCTACGGGTATTTTCATGTCAGTTATCTGCTTATCATTTTGGCCAGTGTGGGAATCAATTACGGAATATATTATCTGATGGGAAAAAGGAATACCCAAATTCAAAAAAGACCCTGGATGATTACAGGTGTTTTACTGAATCTTGGTATTTTGGTGTACTTTAAGTACATGGATTTCTTTATCGAAAATATCAACGCTGTATTTCAGACGAATCTGAGGCTTTTGGGAATTATGCTTCCTTTGGGTATCAGCTTCTTTACCTTCCAGCAAATTTCCTTTTTGGTAGATGCTTACAGAGGGGAAATTCCCGGATATGATTTGTTGCACTATGCAGGGTTTGTAACCTTTTTTCCCCAGCTGATAGCGGGCCCTATTGTAACCCACGATGAGCTGGTGCCCCAGTTTATGGACAAGCAAAAAAAGAAGCTGAATTTTGACAACCTGGCAAAGGGTATCTACATTTTTACGTTGGGTCTGGCCAAGAAACGTCTTTTGGCGGATACCTTTGGAGACGTGGTAACGTACGGCTTCACAACCTTGGAGCAGTTGAACAGTTTTAGTGCATTTCTGGTAATGCTATCTTATACCTTACAGATTTATTTTGACTTTAGCGGTTACTGTGACATGGCAATCGGTATCGGTAAGATGTTTAATGTGGATTTGCCGATCAACTTTAATTCCCCTTACCGCTCTAAGACAATTACGGAGTTTTGGGACCGTTGGCATATGACGCTGACAAGATTTTTTACCCGGTATGTATACATTCCCTTAGGAGGCAATCGAAAGGGAAGCGGGCGTACCTATCTGAATATGATGATTGTGTTTTTCGCCAGCGGATTTTGGCATGGGGCCAATTGGACCTTCGTGCTTTGGGGTGTGATGCATGGATTGTTCTGTGTCATCACCAGAAGATTCAAGACGTTTTTTGAGAAGATTCCTTCCGCCCTCAATTGGTTTCTTACCTTCCTGTTTGTAAATGTAGCCTGGGTATTCTTTCGGGCAGATTCCATCGGACAGGCCTGCAAATTGTTGGGGAAGGTGTTTTCCTTCCGATTCGGACAGTTGGACCCGGTGTTCATCGAGATGTTCCGTTTACCGGAGCTGAAAAAAGTGTTTAGCGTGTTCCGGGTGGAAAGTATTTTTCCGGCATTTTTCATTACCGCGTTCTTCCTGGTTGCTTTGTTTATTATTTTGAATAAGAAAAATGCGTACCAGAGAATGCAGACCTTCCGTCCCACCTGGTTTCGATTGCTGACCACCTTATTTTTGCTGGTATGGTGTGTTTTTTCCTTCGCCGGAATCACCACCTTCCTATACTTTAATTTCTAGAGCCTGTAGCAATAATTTATGAAATGTGAGAATGTTTATGAAAAGTAGTTCCAAATGGGTAAAAACCCTTTTGCTGTTGTTTCTTCTGGTGCTCATACTAACCGGAGGCCTCATGGTCTTTATTGACCCCTATTTCCATTATCATAAGCCCCTTTCCTATTTTTCCTATACACTGGACAATGCCAGATACCAAAATGATGGAATTGTGAAGCATTTTGATTATGATGCGCTGATTACCGGAAGCTCCATGACGGAGTGCTTTAAAACCTCGGAATTGGACGCCTTATTCGGAACCAATTCCATTAAGGTACCTTATTCCGGTGGAAGCTATAAGGAGGTAGGAGACAATCTGGCAGCAGCCATTAAGAGCCAGCCTGACCTAAAGCTGGTGGTACGAGGCTTAGACTGCAATCGATTCTTTAATGAAAAGGACGATGTGGATTATACGGACTATCCTACTTACTTGTATGATGACAATATCCTGAATGATGTAAGTTACCTTTACAACAAGGAGGTATTGCTCACTGCTGTACAGAATGTAATCGGTTTGAATCGATCCGGTAAAATTACCATGTCCTTTGATGATTACTGTAACTGGAACGATCATTTTACTTATGGTAAGCAGGTTGTGGATGATTATTATAAGCGGGAAACCTTGACCAAGGCTGAGACGCAAATTCCGATTACCAAAGAAGATTATGACCGTATGGATGCCAATATTGAGCAGAATGTCTTAAAGGTGGTACGGGAGAATCCCCAGATTGATTTTTATCTGTATTTTCCGCCCTACAGCATTTACTATATGGATTACTGGGATCAGTTGGGAGAGTTGGAGCGTCAGCTTCTGGCAGAAAAACATATTATAGAACTTTTGCTACCTTATGAAAACGTTCATCTCTATTCCTTCTATCTGGATCATGATGTGGTAAATAATTTGGAGAACTACCGAGATGTGGCACACCATAAGGGAGATGTGAATTCTCAGATTCTGGTGTGGATGAAAGAAGGTCATGGATTACTGACGGTGGATAACTATCAGGAATACTGTGATACCGTATATGAATATTATATGAATTTCAATTATGATGCCCTATTCCGTTAAGAATAGGGCATTTGTTTTTTCTTTATTCTGTTTTGTCTCGATTTTCTACAATACTGTCGTACAAATCCAAACCGAAGCTTGTCAATTCCGGTGCATGATCAATCATTCGGAAGGTTCGTTCACCGTTTTCCTTTCGCTCTGCACTTAAGAAGGTGACGGTAGTATTGACATCCTCCTTGGTTTCCTGATACATCCGCTGTGCAAAATTCAAAAGGTGGGTAACCGTGAGTATTTTTACATCTGCCTCGATCAGAGCCTTGATAATGTCATAGGCGATAACGGAACCATCCTTTTCGGTAGTGGTTGCAAAGGATTCATTCAGAAGTACCAAAGAGTTCTCACCAATGTTATCGATGATCTGATTCATACGATTCAGCTCCTCGTCCAATCGGCCGCTGTTCATTTCACTGTCCTCACGACGGGTGAAATGGGTGAAGAAGGAAGGGAACAAAGCGCTTTGATATTGGCTGGCGGGAACCATTAATCCGCTCTGCATCATAATTTGTGCAATACCGATGCTTCGAAGGAAGGTGGATTTACCACCTTGATTGGCACCGGTGACAATTAACAGCATTTTGTTCTTCAGGCTGCAGCTGTTGGAAATCGCTTTGATCCGCTGCTCCATCACCATTACCAGTTCCTTTAAGTCCTGGAAGGAAAGTTCATTTTTGGGGCACACGGTAGGATAGCAGGTAGCTACGTCAAAGCGTCCAATCTGTTGATGAAGATTCAAGGCACCCACATAGAAGGCTGTCTGCTGATGCAGCTGATCAAAAAAGTTGCTGAAGGAGGACATAAACGGAACGGTGCTGCTCATAATGTAATTCACCACCTGAAACTCCAATTGGGAGATATCCTCTTTTACCGCGGATTTCTTGATGGTGGAGAAGGAGTCCGGGATCTGGGAACTCATAAATTGCTGGACCTTATCAATCGCTCCACCGGGTTTGTGGAATTTCTTTTGCTCGGAGCTCATTTCCTTTAAGGAGATGGAACTTAACTTCAATCCGTTCTCGATGGTACACTCCAGAACAATGCGGGGAGTGGTAATGGTGGTCCGGTCCGGATCCGGTTCTTCGGTCAAACCCTCCGTATAAAAAGAAATATCCTTTAAAAGTTTCCGAAGATTTTGTTCGAATTCGTTGGAGAATTCTTCATGAAGACGGTCTCGCAGAGCATTTAGTCCTCGTGATTTGAAGTTTACGTGATGATAATCCAAAATAGCCCGGATATTATGAAGGTGGTTGACAAAAAGAGACAACAATTGGATATCGTTCATGAGGGTTACAACCGGATTTCGGTTGCCCATTTTATCCTTGAGACTTCGTCCCAACTTATTCCATTCTGCCAATAGGAGCTCGCTTTGCGCATATAAATCGCGAATCATATCCTCGTTATTGATACAATCCTGCACGATTTCCTGGCGGTAAAGCATTTGCTCTTCTGTGCGCAGGGGAATCATCATAACCTTCTGCATGGTTTTTAAGATATAAGGATCTTCCTTTTTGACGGATTTTACAAAGGTTTTTTCATAGATGACCTTCTTGGATGCGCATAAAAATAATGTATTCAACCCTAAATCCTGGATGATGCTTTTCGAGTCAAAATAAGGAGAATCGGTTAAATAATCATTGTCTTCGTACAATAAACAAGTTTTCATCTTTTCTCCTCCCTCTAATTTTTCTTTAAGCGCTCTTTCAGCTCATCATAGTTTAAGTGATATTTGTTTACCTGCTGGAATGCGCAGGCTGTTTCCGTAGCTTGTTTCCGGGCGATTTTAAAGCTTTGCTTATTGTTTTCGTCCAGCATGGCACTTAAGCTGCATACCTTCTCATGGGCCTTGGTCAATTCCCAAAGATGGGTTACATAAATACCGAAGCAATCCTGGTTTATAAAGTAGTTCAGCACTTTTTTGCCCATGATTTCCGCATCATAAGTCGCTGCGGTAGTGAACAGCTCGTTGATAATGACGAAGCACTTTGATTTGGAACCGTCCATCATGGGAGCAAGACGCACCAGCTCTTCCTTTAGCTTACCTCGTCCGGTCTCCACGCTTTCTTCTACGGAGAAGTGGGTGAGAATGGTTTTGAAGTAATGTACATTGGCGTGGGAAGCGGGTACATCCAGGCCCATTTTTGTCAGGTAAACCAGCTGTCCCAGGCTTCGGGCGAAGGTGGTCTTACCGCCTTGGTTTGGACCGGTTAATACGAAAAAGCTTTCGCCCTTATCGTAGAAGAAGTCGTTACTGACGACGGGGCGATTTTCGTACATGGTTACGGTAGCCAGGGCCAAATCATACAAACCGCTTGCGGACATGGACTGCTCCTCATCGGTATTGGGCATACAGAAATGGAAATTGCGATCCTCCATCAGAAGCTGATATTTTCGGTAAGAGAGATAGAAAGTAATCTCGCTTAAGAAGTTCATAATCGCTTCATCCTCAAAGGAGGCATAGGTCTTTTCTATTTTTCCGATGGATTTGAAGAATTGGCTGTCCTTTTTATACAGGACTTCCAAATATTCGTTTTCAAAGTCGGAAATCTGAGGCTTAGCCAAAAAGGGGCTTCGAAGATCGCCACGTGCTTTGCTGATATTTTCGTCCAAAAAGGTTTCGTAATCGGCTTCCCGGTTTTCTACGGGCTCGGACAAAGTCACACGATTGTTTTCGTAAGTCAGTGTAAAACGATAAGAAGAAAGAGCGTTTAATACAGCATTTAACTCTTGATTCATTTCCCGAAAAGCGGGTGTTTCCAAATAGGACTTTATGTAATCCGATACATTTCGTAAACCATCGGAAGAGAGAGAACCGTCACCAAGCACCTGTCCCAGTTTTTGTATCACATCGCAATAGAGCTTGCCGTGATGAATGTGCCAGACGGATTTTTGAAGAGGACTTAAATCCTGTGCCTTTTTTGATTTGGCTTCCTGCATTTCCTGAAGAAGTCCCATCACTTCCAAAAGACCTTCGTAAACGGCAGGTTTTTTTACATCCTGATAAATCTGTCGACGGTAAGCTTCACATTCCTCATCCAGAGGAAAATATTGAAAAAACTTTGATACATCGGAGTATTCCCAAAGAAGATTAATTTTGGCAATAATCTGATTCAGATTCAAATCCAGAAGATAGGGCGCACTTTGTACGTCCAAATGAGGACTCGGTTTCAAATCTAAGATACTTACATTTGATGACATGGTTTGCTCCTTATTATTTATTTGAAAATACCATATTGATTTAAGATCAGTGTGTTGTGCAAAAACAGTACGTCACAATCCTCTTCCAATTCTATCAGATTTTTTATATAATCGGTAGCCAAATATCGCAAATCGATCAATATTACGGAAGAATATTCTGTACAAAGCAAGGGTGCCAGACTGCTGGAAAAGGAATCCCGGATAATCACCAGCTGTCGGTCTGACTTGGCGTTGGAATTTCGGATTTCCAACAGTGCTTTGGGGCCGCCGAGAAAGACGTTATAGCCGTCCACTCCGGTGACTGCCGAAGCATCGTAGACGGGGATTTCCTTTCGGGTTTCGTAATCGTAGACAGTTAGGTTTTCGATGATATCATTGGTGAAATAGGTTAAAGTATCCTGGGGTACCAAAAGCGCCGCCTGCCCATAATAGGAACCTCGGAAATTGGGCAAAGATACGGTGGAGAAGTCTTCAAAAGACAAGGCGCTTCCCGTCTGCAGGGTTTCCAGAATTCGATTCGCCACAGGCAAAATCGCCTGCTGGTCCCAATGTAAATCCGTGTAGTAATAATCCTCCCGGGTTAACAAATCCCGAAGTTCAATATAGGTATAATCCTTCATCTGAGACTGCACCTTTTCGTAAAGAAGGTCATAATCCAGGGAAAGATAGCCGTAGGAATCCGCTGCGTAATAATTTTTGTCCGGAATTACCCCATAGTAAATTTTGGCCTTGGTGTCTGCAAAGTAGTTTTGAATCAGCTTCCGGTATGCCTCCATTGCTTTGTCAACGGCTTGTTCGTTCAAGGGGTATTCCATTTTGTAGAGGCGATTATTCACCACGTAAATATCGTTATTATCCTTTTGAAATAAAAGGGCATATTTCATGTATGCATTTACGGTTCGAAGAGAATCCCGCAGGACAAACTGGTCCATGGCATAATCCTCAAACTCTGAGAAATATTGTCCCGAGAAAAGATTTTCCGTGCTGAACTGGGGCATGGTTTTCAGCTTTCGGCGCTCCGATTTGGAAATGGTTTGATCCGGAGTGAAAAGGTTGGCCACAAGGAAACCCACCAGTATTCCCAAAAAGCCCGCCACAAGGAGGAACTGTTGTATTTTTGCTGTTTTGTTAGACATAAAGCTTCCTCCTTTCTAAAATCGGAAATATAAAAATGGGTTAAAGGAACCGTTTACCAAAGAAGCGGTTACCAGGATCAAAATGGCCGGGTATACCAAAAGTCGGGCCCAGGAATAAATATTGGCAAGTACTTTGTTTCTTTGAAGAAGCGCAGTCAGTTTATAAATTCCGGGGGTTGCAAAAAAGACGGACAAAAGCAGTAAGACCAAATAACTTCTGACGTAGTACAGGGTATAGGCATTGGTAAGAGGCAGACTTGCACCACCAAACATTCCTTTTAGGAAGGAGCCGAAAGCGCCTAAGGTGTCCTGATTAAATAAGACAAAGCTGATATTGATAAAGAACAGTACATAAATATGGCAAAAGAAGGCGGGAAGCCTGGACAGCCACTTGCCCAGGAATAATTTTTCCAAAAGAAGGAACAGGGCAAAATAAAGACCCCAGAAAATAAAGTTCCAGGAAGCACCGTGCCAAAATCCGGTTAAAAACCAAACCACCAGAATATTTCGAAACCATTTGGGGAAGCTTACCCGATTTCCGCCCAGGGGAATGTAAATATAGTCCCGAAACCAGGTTCCCAGGGAAATGTGCCAGCGTCTCCAAAATTCGGAAATACTTTTGGAGAGATACGGAAAATCAAAGTTTTCCATGAAATGAAAACCGAAGAATCGTCCCAAACCGATGGCCATATCACTGTAACCGGAGAAGTCAAAATAAATTTGCAGGGTAAAGGCGATGGATATCATCCACAAGGACAATACGCTTAATTCCGCTTCGGTTTGGAGAGTTTTGGCCAGTAAAGCCAGGGTGTTGGCCAAAATGCATTTCTTAAAAAGACCCCGCAAAAATCGCTTCACGCCCAAAGCCATATCCTCCATGGAATGGGTTCGGTGGTCGATTTCTTCCTGAACGGTTCGATAGCGTACAATCGGGCCGGCCAGGAGCTGGGGGAAGAGAGAAACATAGGTTGCAAAAGAAAGAAAATTGGTCTGCACCTTGGCATCTCCCCGATATACATCGATGACATAGCTGATAACCTGCAGGGTGTAAAAGCTGATACCGATGGGCAGGGAAAGCTTTAAAAGAGCAAAATCGGACCGGAAGAAAGCATTGATATTTTCCAAAAAGAAATTGCTGTATTTAAAAAAGCACAAAAGTCCCAGACTTATCAGCAGGGCGCTGATAAGCGGAACTTTTGCGTATTTCGTGTTTTTCAGTTTTTCGACCAGTAAGCCGTGCAAGTATCCGGAAAGTGCAGAACCAACCATCAAAAGAGAGTAAATCGGCTCTCCCCAGAAATAAAAAAACAGGCTGGATAAAAATAAAACCAGGTTTTTTAGCTTATTCGGCACAATCAGATAGGTGATTAATACAATTGGCAAAAAATAATACAAAAAACTTACACTGGAAAATAACATTAGTATTCCTCTCCGGTAGGTCCCATAACAAAGAACACCTTGTTTCCGACTACGTCCACGATGGTTTCGTCAGCAGTGGTACAAACGTTCCAACTGGGATCGCTGTTTTCTTTTAAAGCGGCTACGAAATCATTTACATCTGCGTCTGCAGGCATTTCAAAAACATAACCTACGAAAGGAATGGATCCGATCATAGGAGCGATGATGGCACCGCTTTGGAAGCCCTCTACCGTGTAATTGTTAAAACCGGTCAAAAAGCCGGGCTGGATTTCCATAACCATGGGACCGATTTCCAAGTTTGCACGTTCATTGGCAGTATTTGCGATATCCATTGCGGAAGCATCGGGATTTTCGGCAGTCGCTGCAAGAAATGCCTGATACAGCATGGTTGCCATGGTTGCATCTGAATTTGACTCACTTGTGTTTTCTGCAATGGAAGACTCCAAAGTGGATTGTGTAGTATCTTGATCCGAAACTACGGAGCTATCTGCAGAAGACGCAACCGAATTGGTCTCAGGGATGGGGTCGGAATTTGCGCCGCAGGCTGCAAGAGAAAGAGTTAAGGTTGTTGCCATAAAAAGTACCAATAATTTTTTCTTCATAAATTTGTTTACTCCTTTATTGTAAATGTTTTTTGGTTTGCTTGTGACGAATCAAAAACATCTGCTATCACCTATTTTAGCACAGTTTTGTTCATATAAACAGTTGTCACTTAACTATATACACGAAAAATTTGTGTAAAAGTTTCAGAAAAATAAAAAAATATTGCTTTTTCCTATTTTCAATCTAAAATGTAACATAGAAATCCTTAAGAAGGAGTATTCCATGACATTTACTTATAAGCATACCAAATACGCAGCCTATATCGGATATATCACCCAGGCTATCATTAATAATCTGATGCCCCTTTTGTTTGTGTCTTTTGAGAGAGATTTCGGGTTGTCACTGGATAAAATCAGCTTTCTGATTACCATGAATTTTGCCGTCCAGATTCTAACCGACTTGGTGGCGGCCAGACAGGCAGATCGAATCGGATATCGAACCCTTACCGTTCTTGCACATATTTTGGCGGTGATTGGTCTGTCGGGACTTTGTGTACTGCCCTATTGGATGAATCCTTATGCGGCCCTGTTAATCTGCAGTGCCGTAAATGCCGTGGGAGGTGGTTTGACGGAGGTGGTTATTTCGCCCATTGTGGAGGCACTTCCCGGTGATGAAAAGGCGTCGGCTATGAGTATTCTGCATTCTTTCTATTGCTGGGGCCAGGTAGCGGTGGTGTTGCTTTCCACAGCTTTCTTTCTTTGCTTCGGAAGGGAGAATTGGAGATATGTTCCGATTCTTTGGGCCATCATTCCCTTTTTCAATGGAATTTTGTTTTCAAAGGTTCCCATCCGTACCCTGAATGAAGAGGGAGAAGGAATGGGCTTTGTGGAATTGTGCAAAACCAAAATTTTCTGGCTCTTTTTACTTCTGATGATTTGCGCCGGTGCTTCGGAGCTGGCCATGTCGCAATGGGCATCCTATTTCGCGGAGGACGGTCTCCGGGTTACCAAAACGTTGGGAGATTTGTTGGGCCCCTGTCTGTTTGCGGTTCTCATGGGAATTGCCAGAACCTTTTATGGAATCAAGGGAGAAAAAATTGATTTGCGGAAGGCGATTGGATTTAGCGGATGTCTTTGTGTCATCAGTTATTTGGTTGCGGTATTTGCACCAAGCCCCATTCTGTCTTTGTTTGGTTGTGCGGTGTGCGGCTTGTCAGTTGGCTTGATGTGGCCCGGAACCTACAGTCTAGCGTCAAAATATTTCCCCCAGGGGGGAACGGTTTTGTTTGCGGTATTGGCACTTGCCGGAGATGTAGGCTGTACCGGTGGACCTACCTTAGCCGGTCTTGTCGCCAACGGCACCGGAAATTTAAAGACCGGTCTTTTGGCGGCAGCAGTATTTCCGGTGGTCATGGCCGCTTGTCTTTTGTCCGGTATGCTGGAGAAATTATCCAAGAAAAATGCATAAAATCTTTTTATGGAGGCAGGGTCAGGAGACTCTGCCTCTTTTATAATTCCGGCTGGGCTGCGCCTTGTAAGTGGGAGAACGAAACAAGAGGCGACAAAGAGCCTTACCGTGAAAGGGGAAAAGAGGCCAGAAATAACTCATTCCCCCAAAGGTGGGTGTACGGATAATGGACAGAAGAACCAAACAAAGGGATCCGTAAAACCCGGCCTTTCCCAAAAAGGAAGTAGATAGCACCATAAAAATACGATAAATTCGCAAAGCATCGGCCAACTCGGGACTGGATAGGGTAAGTCCGGCCAGTAAAGTAATGCCTCCGTAGAAGAGAAACTCCGGGGAAGCCCAGTTCAGAGTGACCGCCATATCACCAATGATTAAGCCGCCCACAATGGATAAAGGTCCGGACTGCTTTCCTGCATTCAGGGTAGAAGCGAAGCGGAATAAATCCAAAAACAGTTCTACCGCAATAACATAAAAAATGATGCGGGGAGTTTGCATTTGTCCGGTGCTTATGAGATTCCATTTGTCCCGAAAGTCCGGATAGCAGGTGGTTAGGAGCAAAAATACCGGCATCAGTAACAGGTTAATCGGCATGCAAAGAAAACGAAGCAGTCGAAAATAGGTGCCGGCCAGAGGGTTTTTCAGATAATCCTCCGGGCTTTGGGTAAACTGAAAAATGGTGCAGGGCAGGATTAAAGCCATGGGAGAATTATCCACCAGCAAAAGGATATGTCCCTCTGTTAAATAACTGCAGGCCACGTCCGGTCTTTGAGTCAATTGCATACAGGGCATGATGGAAAGGCAGCGTTTTGGCACCAATAATTCCAGGAGACTCATGGCTCCCATGGTAAGGGTGGAGGCTTTTATCTTTTCCAGGGATTCCCGAAGCTTTTCCAAAAGAGAGGTATTCACCAAATCGCCCAGATAGCAAATAGCCACATCGGTTTGACTTACGGTACCGATTTGCAGCTTTTCGAAAACCAGGTGGGGACTTCGAACTCTTCGACGTACCAGACAGGTATTGGAGGATAAGGTTTCCACGAAACCGTCTCTGGCACCGCGGGTCATTTGTTCCATTTCCGGCTCGTCCATTCCCCGCTTCGGGTAGGAACGAACGTCCAGAACAATGGCTTCGTCATAGCCTTCCACAAAGATTGCACAGGGACCGCTTAACAGCTGTAATATAATCTCATCAAAGGAATCGCTGACGGAGGTTTGGGCATATCCGATTTTCTGCTCGATCAGAGACTTGGCTGTTTCGAAATCAAAGGCCTCCAAAAAGGAAGGATTTTGCAGGTCCGCCAGAATATCATTGATTAAATTCATTTCACATAAGCCGTTGATGCAGACAAAGTAGGCATTCCGATTGGCAATCACCAAGGTCCTGGCAATCAGGTCATAGCTTGTTCCAATCGGAAGGCAGTTTTTCAGATAGGCAATATTTTCTGCCAGATGTTTGGATACCCTGAGAGATGAATTCATAGACAGTTGTTCCTTTCGCTTCCGATACCGGTTCTTGGAGGTTAGTCTGTCCCGTCCGATAAAGTTTATGCATGGCCAGAAAGGAAAGCTTCTTTGGGGGCGAAACTCTTTGGTTTTTTCCGGGAGAGTGTGGTATAATATGGTTATTCTTTTGGTTGACGGAGGTTTTCATGGGCAGTCGAATTTATGTATGCCATACCTTTTATCATGTATATGTGACTTTTTTGAAGGAGTTTGCATTGCCCAAGGAGAAACAGGGTGAAGCAACACTGGTGCTCAGCAATATGTCCACTGAATTTTTCGATTTAAAGGACCGTATTCGGGCATTGGATTATTTCAAGGAAGTCATTGAATTTGATGAGCAGAGAGCGGAGAATTTCCCGGAGCTGGCCAAGTACAGAACCCCCTCGAAAAATGGGGTGATGGCCTTGTGGAAGCGATTTCTGTTTACTAAGAAATTCGGAAAAATAGAGTCTGAGTATATTCCGGTGGATTTTCGCAAATATGAGGAGCGCTATGTATTTTGTGACAGTGATCCCATCGGTTATTATTTGAATTATAAGCACATTCCTTATCATGCGCTGGAAGACGGTCTGAATACACTGGTGCAATTTAATGCGGCCAGATACGATAACCGGGGCAATTTTGAGGTGAAGGCGTTTATGTCTTCCAAACTGAACCTGATTTTTATTCAGAACGGCTACGGAAAATATTGTATTGATATGGAAGTTAACGATATCAGCAAAATCGAATATCCATGCGAGAAGTTTGTGGAGGTGCCCAGACAGAATTTGATTCAACGTTTGCAACAGGATGAGAAGGATATCCTGCTTCGTGCCTTTGTAAAGGATATGGACAAGATTGTCACAGACCTGCGTTCCGGGGAAAACCATGACAACAAAGTTTTGATTCTCACAGAGCCGCTTTGCGATTTGGGTACCAGAGAGCGTATTTTCCATGACATTATTGATACTTACGGCAAGAATGCCCAGGTGATTTTAAAGCCCCATCCCAGGGATGAACTGGATTATAAAACTCTGTTTCCGGAGTATACCATGATTGAGAAGACGGTTCCCATGGAAATGCTTGGATTTATGAAGGATATTGTTTTTGAGAAGGTTATTTCCGTTTTTACCCCCTTGGAGGGAATTACCTTTGCCAAGGAGAAGATTCGTCTGGGAAATGATTTTATGGATTTGTACGAGGCACCGGAAATTCATCGACAGAATGAAAAGATAAAATAGGAGAAGCCCATGCGACTAAGTATTATTGTGCCGGTTTACAATATGATGGCCGGAAATAAACTGAAATATTGTCTGGAATCTTTGGTACATCAGACTATTGACGACTACGAGATAATTGCGGTCAATGATGCTTCTACCGATGATTCCTATGAGCTGCTAAAAAAATACGATACCATTTACGGAGAGAAGTTTCATGCCGTGAATCTTCCCCGGAATATGAGACAGGGCGGAGCCAAAAATGCCGGCCTGGATTTGGCCAAGGGTGATTACATCGGTTTCGTGGACAGTGATGATTGGATTGCTTCGGATATGTATGAAAGACTGCTTCGAAAGGCAGAAGAAACCGGCGCGGATATGGTAGGCTGTGATTATTGTCTTACGGACCATCAGGGCGTGGACATGGGTACCCGGGTGGAAAATAACCGGGTGTCTCAGTCCGGTGTGCTGGATGACGAGAAATATAAGAGTCTGATTTTGGATTCCGGTTCTTTGGTAGTAAAGATTTATAAACGCAGTATGTTTGAAGCCCCCAGACTTCGTTTCCCGGAGAGAATGTTTTATGAGGACAATGCGGTGGCTACGGATTTGATGCTTCGCGCAAAGCACTTTGAATATATTCCGGAGTGCATGTATTATTATTACCAGCATTCCGCTTCTACGGTACACAGCTTTTCCAAGGAAAAATGTATGGACCGCCTAAAAGCAATGGATTTGATGCTGACTGCCGCAAAGCATGACGGTCATTTGGAGAAATACAGAGACGAAATTTGTTTCCGTTATACGAACCTGGCTTATATGAATACCCTGTTTACTTATATGTTTGGGGACCAACCCAAGGAATTAGCCTTTATCCGCATGCTGGGCAAGCGAATGAAACAGGCTTTTCCGGATTTTCAGGAAAATCCCTATTACTTGAAGCGCGCTACCAAGGAAGAGCGAAAACTCATGGGACTTCAGCAAAAATCGACTTTGTTGTTTGTACTTTATTTTAAGCTGTTGTATTTCGTGCGTAATCTGAGAAAAAAGCGGAAAACGACGGCTTAATGGATTCGTTGGAAACCATCGGGGAGTCGGTGAAAAAGTGTGATGGTGTTTCCGGTCGGAAAGTTGAGGAAAAAGATGATTCGATATTGTCCTACCTGCGGGAAAGAAGTACAGATTAAAATTAAGAGCATGAACGATGTCAGGGAAGTCAACTGTCCCATTTGCAAAACCCATTTGACACAGGAATTTGGGGAGTCAAGGGCGAAGAAGCAATCCACAGAGGCGGAAGAGAAAATCGGCAATATTTTTGCGGGACTGGCAAGAGCCTCCTATTATTTTTTCCTGCTGTGCGGTGCCTTGGGAATCGTTGCTTATTTTTTTCACTGGGATATTCTGCTGTATATCGATACCATTCTTTGTGTTTTGTTGTTTTTGGCACAGTATCAGGAGGATATATTCTTTTACGGATTTGGTGCAGTCTGGATTCTTGTGGGAGGAGCGGTCGGATATCTTTTGTTCCGTACCTGCAGGGGAGTGTGTTTGGGCATAATGGTAGCCCTGATGGCACGACATTTCTTTCGATATGTGGTGCTTCGTTTGGTGTATTGGATAATCAACCGGATCAGTCGTTTGGGCTAGTTTTTTGCGGATATAGGAGGTTTTTAAGATGAGTGAAATTACAATCATTGGGGAAGAGGCTTACAGAGCGGCCAAGGAGCTTTTGGAGGAGGCCAAACTGGAGAACGGGCAGATGCTGGTAGTGGGTTGTTCCACCAGTGAAGTGGGAGGAGCCGGAATCGGTACCTTTTCTTCTCCGGAGCTTGCGGAGATGGTATTTGGTGGAATTTATCAGGCTACACAGGAAGCCGGTGTGGAGCTGGTGGCTCAGTGCTGTGAGCATTTAAACAGAGCTTTGATTATGGAAAAGGATGTGGCACTTCGAAACGGTTATGAGATTGTTTGCGTGGTACCTCAGCCCAAGGCAGGAGGTTCCTTTGCCACAGCGGCGTATAAGGCCTTTGAGGAGCCGGTTGCGGTAGAGCATGTAAAGGCTCATGCGGGAATGGACATTGGCGATACCTTAATCGGAATGCATTTAAAAGACGTCGCCGTGCCGGTACGAATCCGTACCTCGCAAATCGGCGACGCCCATGTAGTTTGTGCTCGTACCAGACCGAAATATATCGGTGGTCAGAGAGCGATTTATGAATAATCCTGAATGAGTTTCATAATGGTGGGAATGGGGTCTGTCTGACCGCTTCCTACCATTTTTTCTTCGTAGATTTCTCGATCGGTATACAGTTCGTTAACCTTTTCTACCAGCAATTCTGTAGTCAAATCATCTTCATCAATCACAATGGAAAAGCCCTGATCCTGGAAGGATTTGGCATTTAGCAGCTGATCTCCGCGACTCACGGAAGCAGGGAGCGGAATCAGGATGTTTGGCTTATGCAGAGTCAGTAATTCACAAATGGCATTGGCACCGGCTCTGGAAATTACCAAATCCGACATGGCGAACAAATCCTTCAATTCGGATTTGATATATTCAAACTGTACATAGCCGGGAGTGTTCAGCAAAAGATTATCTTTTTTATCTTTTCCCGTTAAATGAACTACCTGGAAGCGGTCCAAAAGCTTGGGCAGAGCACTTCGAACGGCTTTGTTTACATTGGCAGAGCCAAGGCTTCCACCGATGACCATGATGACCGGTTTGCTGTCATCAAAGCCGCACATTTTCAGGCCGGCTTCCTTATTGCCTTGAGAAAGCTCCCGACGTACGGGAGAACCGGTGAGAATTGCTTTGTCCTTTGGAAGACCCTGAAGAGTCTCCGGGAAATTACAGCAGATCTTCTTGGCTACCGGGATACAAAGCTTGTTGGCCAAACCGGGAGTCATATCGGATTCATGAATGATGCAGGGAATCTTTAAGGAGGCGGCAGCTCTGACGACGGGGACACTGACAAATCCACCCTTAGAGAAGACTACATCGGGCTGGATTTTTTTCAGAGCATTTCTGGCCTCTGCAAAACCTTTGATAACGCGGAAGGGATCGGTGAGGTTTTTTACATCCAGATAGCGACGAAGCTTTCCGGTGGAAATACCTACATAAGGGATGTCGAAATCCGCAATTAATTTTTTTTCGATACCTTCGTAGGAGCCGATGTACGAAATTTCATATCCGGCCTCCTGCAGGGAAGGAATCAGTGCGATGTTTGGTGTAACATGACCGGCAGTTCCGCCACCGGTTAATACGATTTTCTTCATATGAAAAGCCTTCTTTTTCGGTTTATTGATTGGCTAAAATCTGCTCCAAAGCACGAGCCAGCTGGTCGGGACAGGATGTTCCGCGGAAATTGCAATTGATTCCTTTCAGACGGGCAATTGCTTCGGCGGCGGGCATTCCCTTTACCAAAGCCGCAACGCCCTGGGTATTTCCGTTGCAACCACCCTGGAACTGAACGGACTGAATAATGCCGTCTGCCACATCAATATGGATTGCGGTGGAACAGGTTCCGGAAGTTTTATATGTATACATACGCTTATCTCCTTTGTGATTTATTTCTATGACAGTATAGCAGATTTTGCGAAAAATCGCAATCTGTCCCTTGGAAAAGGTTCGTGAAAAACTCTCGAAAAGAATCGTAGCGGATAGAAGAAACCGTCTTTGTGTAGGAATTTGACGATGTGTTTTCCTATAATTCTCTCTTTTACAGGACTATAATCAGACTTAGAAAAGGAGGGAAAGCTATGTTGAATGCTTTTTGGAAACATCCCAGGATTTGTGTCTTATTATTGGCTTTCCTGGGGATTAGTTTTCTGTTAAGGGTATTTTTGGGGGCTGTTTTAGGTGTATTGATTCGAGAAACCGAGAATATGGCTTCTACAAAAAATCGTGTGCTTCGTCAGTGTAAATCCAAATTTGCCAATTGTTTCGCGCTAAACGGTGGGGTGAAAAATGTATCGGTTTTTGTGGAAAAATTTGTGGAGAGGTTACATTTCGGACCTTTTTCGGTAGAAGGTCTCTACCACTTCAGCGGTCAGTCCATGCTCCTGGGGATTACATTGGCAGGGGTTGGAATATGTGTGACATTGGCAGAGGGAGACCCACTGCCGGAGATTCTACCATATTTTATGGTGGTGTTCGGAAGTTTATACCTGTTTTTTGCATTGTCTTCTGCCATTGATTTGGCGGGAAGAAAGCGTATTTTGAAAATTCAACTGGTGGACTATTTGGAGAATCATTTTTCCGGTCATCTAAAGCAGTCCAAAGAGGACCTGGAACGAATTGCTCCCCCGCGCAAGACGGTGGAACTGATGCCCATTCACGATCGGGAGAAAAAGACGGAATCAGTGCAGGTTACGGAGGAGGAATTGGAGGCACTTCTCAAGGAGTTTTTGGCCTGAGAATTTTAGAAATCTCTTGAATTTCCTAGGGTTCTTTGCTAAACTGAAGAGGAAATTTATATCGGTGACAGCGAAGTCAGTTGATTGCCTGCCCTCGGTTTCGGGGACAGGCAAATAATTTTCTTATTGTTTTCTTACACACCGGTTATAGAATGTGAGAGTGCTTATGAAAATCGTTTTGTTGGAGAGAAACAGTGCCGGTGTGGATATTTCGGTAGACTGTTTTCAGGATTTTGGAGAAGTGATTTCTTATGCCAATACGGTGGGAATCGATCAGGTTGCAGAGCGTATTGCGGATGCAGACATTATTGTTTGCAATAAATCCCCCATGTGCGAAGAGAGCCTGAAGGATGCACCCAAGGTGAAACTGATATGTGAATTGGCTACCGGTTTTGATAACTGCGATCTGGCATATTGCAAGTCCAGAGGAATTCAGGTGCGCAATGTGGTGGATTATTCTACCGGCATGGTGGCTCAGCATACCATTGCCCTGGCGCTGGCTTTATCCCAAAAGCTTCCTCATTACGATGCTTATGTAAAATCCGGCGCTTACAGTGCCCAGGACCGTTTTTCCAATTTTGACATTCCCTTCTATGAATTGGAGGGTAAGACCTGGGGAATCGTGGGCATGGGAAATATCGGAAAGCGAGTGGCGAAGCTGGCAACAGCATTTGGCTGCAAGGTGATTTTCCATTCTGTCACAGGGAAGAGTACCTGTACCGATTATCCCAATGTAAGCAAAGAGCAGCTGCTTTCAGAAAGCGACATTCTTTCTTTGCATTGTCCTCTCAGCGATTTATCCAGAAACTTTATTGATAGGGATGCCTTAAGGAAGATGAAAAAGAGCGCGATTCTGATCAATGTTGCCAGAGGACCTGTGGTTAATAATCCGGATCTCTATGATGCATTGATGGCAGAGGAGATTCAGGCAGCAGGCTTGGATGTATTGGAGAGAGAGCCTTTGGAGGAGAGCAATCCTTTGAGCAAAATCAAGGACAGCAATCGCCTGATTATTACTCCCCACCTGGCCTGGGCCAGTGTAGAAGCCCGCACCAGATGCGTCAAGGGAGTTTATGATAATATCCAGGCTTTCCTTCGGGGAGAAAACAGAAACGTAGTAAATCCATAAATTTATGAATACAGAAGAAAAGTGAGGTTTTAAAATGAATTCCAGATGGGGTGACGAAGTAGACGAGGAATTGCTTAAAAGAGAGCGTGTGCATGCCAGCGTAATGAGTACTGTCAATTTTATCAGTATGCACAGAATGCTTCAGAAATTTGACGAAGAAGTGGGAGAGGTGGACGAACATTATCCCAAGGACGAGATTAACAAAATGTGGATGGGATGTCTCGGTGTGATGTTTGTACTGATGCTGTTTACATACAATGCGATTATGATTGCCACATTGCCCTTCCTATTTTTTTATTTCTTCCAGTTGTTCGGTATCTATAAGACATTAAAGCGTTTCCAGTACGATACCAAGACCTATTGGCTAAAAACCATTGTGCTTTTGGTAGTGCTTCTGGCAGCCAGCTTTTTGCTTCGAAAGGTGTTATTTACCTACGTATTTTAACGAAAGGCAGCCTTTTTGTGGACAGAAAAGGTGAGAGTTCTTATGAAGAAGATAAAAGAATTGTATAATAAGTATCAGGAAATCATTATTTACCTGATTGTTGGTGTAATGACCACCATTGTCTCCTGGACAGCCTGCGCTGTAGCAAAGATATTTTTGGATTCCAACAATGATTTTCAGAATTTCCTCATTAACACCATAGGCTGGGTAGCCGGTGTTTGCTTTGCTTATCCCTTAAATCGTGTGTGGGTATTTAAGAGCACCAATAAAAATATTGCCAAAGAGTTTTTCGGATTCTGTGCCTCCCGTATTTCCACCTGGGTGCTGGATTTGGTTGTTATGTGGCTTTTCGTAAATGTTTGTACTTTCAAAGCACCCATTCATGCGGTCATGAGCTGGTTTACCACTCCTGCAGAAGGTGCAGCATTGGACAATCTGAATTATTGGTTTGTAAAGATTTGTATCTCATCCGTACTGGTTACGATTTTAAATTATGTATTCAGTAAACTTTTGATTTTCGGTAAAAAGAAAAACGAAACAAAAGAATAAGCAGGGAGGTTTACAAGTAATGTTTGATTTCCTGAAGAAACCCAAGAAGAACAGAGATTTGGAAGCGCTGATGGAACGAATTGAATCCAATATGGCCAACAATTACAAGGATGCGGCACAGGAATATCTCAAGGAATTTGAGGAGAAACTTGTAGAATTAAAAGAGACCGGTTCCTTAAAAGAGGACCAGGTTAAGATGTATGGGGACCGTTTGTATTCTTACAAAAGTCGTTTAAAGGGCTTCACCCATAAGGATCAGAAGCCCTTTTGGACTTAATTTTTATTTGTTGTCGCGAAAGATTCTGACACAAATGCGATTCTCGGGTTCTACGGTTACCGTAGAGCGAAGGGGAATCTCCTGCAGAAAGGACAGAGCCTCACTGTCTGTGAGAATGGTAGGATGTAAATCCTCCAAAGAGGCACCGAAATTTTCTACAAAAACCTTACAGCTCCTGCCGGTATGATCCACGCCCTCCAGCATATAACGTGCGGAAAGGGTGCCCTTACCGTCGGGAGTATATTTTTGCGTATCGACACACTGGCCGATGGTATGTCCGGTAAAGTATTCCCCCTCGGCAGTGCCCTCAAAGCCAATCATCACAATTGCGCCCTTACTGCTTCCTACCTGATTGGCGGGAAATAAATTTAAGTGCAGGGTAATCAGGCATTCCATTTTATACCCTCCGAAATTAGATTTTTTCTACCATGTCCATTAACAGCTTTGCACAGTGCTTTGCGGCAGCCTTTTCAAAGGAAGGATAATCCATGGTAGCACTGTCATCTGCTTTGTCGGAGATTGCACGAATAATGACAAAGGGAATTTGATTTAAATAAGAACCGTGAGCGATGGAAGCACCTTCCATTTCCGCACAGTCGCCCTGAAACAAATGAATCAGTTTGTCTTTGATCTCCTTGCCTGCGATAAACTGGTCTCCGCTGACGACACGTCCCATCAGAACGTGAATGTCTGGGTTGACTTTTTCACAGGAGTCTTTTGCCAGTCGGCAAAGGCGTTCATCTGCCGGGAAGACAGAGCAATCCATCTGGGGTACCACACCCGGAGCATAGCCCAGAGGGGAAACATCCATATCGTGGTGCAGGGCGTCCTTTGAAATCAGGATATCGCCGATATCCAGTCCTGCATTTAGGGATCCTGCCACACCGGTGTTGATGATATGGGTTACCTGAAAGGCATCGGCCAAAATCTGAACACACAAGGCTGCATTTACTTTACCGATACCACATCGAACGATTACTACAGGTGTTGCATTCAAGGTTCCTTCAAAAAATTCCATGCCGGCTTTTTTGATAATCTGCGTTACCTGCATATTTGCTTTTAATTCTTCTACTTCGAGCTCCATGGCTCCGATAATACCAATTTTTTTCATTTTCGATTCTCTCATTTCCTGTATTTTTGAAGGGGCTACTGAGGATATACCAGACGGTCCTCGGTGATATGATAGAGCACCTGCTCCAAATAGCGCTTTGCCAGATAATTGGCCATTCCCAAATTCATATCCAGATAGTTACCGCAATCCTTGGGAGAGGCGCCGGGAACTTCATCCTTGTAATCACGTATAAATTCATACATTTCGATCATCAGGGGAACAATATCCCTGGACTCCAAATCGCCTGCAAGAAGCAGATAGAAACCGGTACGGCAGCCCATGGGTCCAAAGTAAACGGTTTTGTCCTTGTAGTCCTTGTGATTTCGAAGAAAAGTTGCGGCCAGGTGCTCAATCGTATGCACCTCTGCTGTATTCATAACCGGCTCCTCATTGGGGCTTGTCATGCGCAAATCAAATGTGGTAATAACTTCTGCTCCGATATGATCCTTTCGGGATACATAGATTCCGGGCTGAAGCTTTATATGGTCGATGGTAAAGCTGGCAATTTTTTCCATTCTTTTTGTCCCTTCTTTTCTATAGTTATAAAAATGTTTCCATAATAGTATACACCAAAACGGAAATGTTGAAAATAGCCTGTTTGACTGTACCGACAGTTGACGTTATAGCCGATTCGGTGGTACATTTAACGTAGGTGTATTTTAACCTGATAAAGACGTGAAGAGAAATATGGGAGAGGATACATGAACAAATTAAAAGAAGCTCCGTTTGTGACGGTTTCGCTGGTCGCAATCAATGTGATTTGTTTTTTTGTGAATTCTTTTCTGCAAGATAAATTGTGGGTGTTGGGACGCCTCACCGCTGTAGAGGTGCTGGGTGCCGGCCAATATTACCGTATCATTACCGCCTTCTTTTTGCATGGCGGAATCGAGCATTTGTTTAATAACATGGTACTGCTTTTGTTTCTGGGTATGATGCTGGAACAGGAGATTGGCCATTTGCCCTTGTTGGTCACCTATTTTGTGGCCGGGATTGGAGGGAATGTGGTTTCCCTTTGGTACAAGGTGATTTCCGGAAGCACTGCCGGAAGTTTGGGAGCCAGCGGTGCTTTGTTCGGCCTGGATGGATTGCTGTTGGCCATGGTTTTGTTATATGGCGGCAACCGACAGAATCTGACCTTGCAGAGAGTTTTGTTTATGATTGTGTTTTCCTTGTACAACGGATTCAAAGGGACGCAGATTGATAATGCCGCACATGTTGGCGGTTTGCTATTTGGATTTTTTACCGGATTGATAATATGCATTCTGAAGCGCAGAAGGAAGTATGGGAGGTATGGAGATTGAATATTAATATCTACTATGGTGGACGCGGAATTATTGATGATCCCACACTGTTTGTGATTAACAAAATGCAGGAGATTTTAGAGGAACTGAATGTAAAGGTTGCCCGATATAATCTCTACGAAGCCAAAAATAATATCACCACTCTGCCCCAGACATTAAAGGAAGCCGATGGTATCATCCTGGCGACCACTGTGGAATGGTACGGAATCGGTGGATATATGCAGCAGTTTTTGGATGCTTGCTGGTTGTTTGGCGACAAGGAGAAAATATCCAAAATTTATATGTGCCCTGTGGTAATGTCTACCACCTATGGAGAGAGAGAAGCCAAATTAAATCTTTCCACCGCTTGGGAAATCCTGGGCGGACGTCCCTGCAGCGGTATTTGCGGATATATCGAGAATTCTCTCACACTTGAGATGAACGAGCAGTATTTGAATATTATTGAGAAGAAAGCGGAAAACATGTACCGAACCATTAATCAGCACATGTTTAGCTTCCCGGCCAGCAACCAGGCGGTTCGCCAGAGAGTTGCGATTCCCCAGAATACCACTTTGACCCCGCAGGAAAGCGAACAATTGTCAGAATATGTTTCCGATGACAGCTACGTACAGCGTCAAAAAGAGGATATTCAGGAGCTTGCCAGCTTGTTCCGCGGTTTAATGGGAAATGAAGGAGCGGACAACGAAGAAGAATATTTGACGGAATTTAAGAAGGCATTTGCCCCGCAACCGGATTTTCGCGCGGAGTATTCCATTACCATTCCGGAAAAACCCAGGAAATTAATCCTTACCATAAAAGGTCCTCAGATGGAGATTCGTTACGGACAGCCCGATAACCCTACCGTAGAGATGGAAATCTCCCGTGTCTCCATGGAGCAGATTGTGAATGGTCGTATGACCTTCCAAAGAGCCTTTATGGAAGGCGCAAAAACCAGAGGCGATTTTAAGGCACTGCGTGTATTGGATCAGATTTTCCCCTTTGGCGGAGAAAAAAATTAAAATAAAGAGATGAATGTGAGGAGCATAAAAATGGCAGATAATTGTATTTTTTGTAAGATAGCGGCAGGAGAAATTCCTTCCAGAACGATTTATGAAGATGAGGCATTTCGTGTAATTTTGGACCTTGGCCCGGCAACCCGGGGACATGCGTTGATTCTTCCCAAGAAGCATGCGGCAAATTTGTTCGAATTACCGGAAGAGGATGCGAAGAACGTACTTCTGGTAGCAAAGAAAGTCGCTGCCAACATGAAAGAAAAACTTGGTATGGATGGTTTGAACCTGGTTCAGAACAACGGCGAAGTGGCCGGACAGACGGTTATGCATTTCCATATGCACTTGATTCCCCGTTATCAGAAGGACGGTGAGATGGTGCTTTGGACACCTACCGAGCCCTCTGCAGAGGAGCTGGACGCAGTGAAGGAACAGCTTTCATAAGTACGAAAAAGGGATAGTCCCTCTATAGATAAGAAAGAGACGGAGAAAACAGTGAAAACAATTCAGGTAGCAACGATTACAGACAACATTAAGGAAATGTGTATCGAAGCAAATCATTTCCTTTCCAAAGATATGGAGCAGGCATTATTTCACGCTATAGAAACAGAAGAGGCTCCTTTGGGCAAACAGATTTTGGGACAGCTCAAGGAAAATATGGAGATCGCCGGAGCGGATATGATTCCGATTTGCCAGGATACCGGTATGGCGGTTATCTTTCTGGAAATCGGACAGGAGGTGCATTTCGAGGGCGGTTCCCTGGAGGATGCCATTAATGAAGGTGTTCGCAGAGGTTATGTGGATGGATTCCTTCGTAAGTCCGTGGTAAAAGATCCGATTTACCGCGAAAATACCAAAGATAATACACCTGCGATTATTCATTATGAAATGGTTCCGGGGGATCAGGTGAAAATCACCGTAGCACCAAAGGGTTTTGGAAGCGAAAACATGAGCCGTGTATTTATGTTAAAGCCTGCAGACGGAATCGAGGGGGTTAAAAATGCAATTTTAACCGCTGTAAAAGATGCCGGTCCCAACGCATGTCCTCCCATGGTAATCGGAGTCGGTGTGGGCGGTACCTTTGAGAAGTGTGCTTTGATGGCAAAAAAGGCATTAACCAGACCTGTTGATACCCATTCTGAGATTCCTTATGTAAAGGAATTAGAGGAGGAAATGCTGCAAAAAATCAATGCTTCCGGCATTGGCCCGGGCGGTCTTGGAGGAACGACAACCGCAATGGCTGTTAATATCAATACATATCCCACACACATTGCAGGATTACCGGTTGCAATCAATATTTGCTGCCATGTAAACCGTCATGCAGTACGTGTATTATAAGAAACCGTATTATTATTAGAAGAAAGAGGATATTGATTTATGGATAGATATATTACCGTACCGTTACAGGAAGCAGATGCAGTCAGCCTTAAGGCAGGAGATTATGTATATTTAACCGGAACAATTTATACTGCCAGAGATGCGGCACACAAAAGAATGTATGAGACATTGGATGCAAAAGAAGCGCTTCCGATTGAAATGGATCGGAATGTCATTTATTATATGGGACCTTCCCCTGCAAGAGAAGGACGTCCCATCGGCTCCGCAGGCCCTACAACCGCATCCCGTATGGATAAGTATGCACCCAGATTATTGGATCTGGGATTAAAGGGAATGATTGGTAAGGGAAAGCGTTCTCAGGCAGTTAAGGATGCAATCGTGCGCAATAAGGCGGTTTATTTTGCTGCAGTAGGTGGAGCAGGTGCCTTATTATCCCGCTCAATCGTGGAGTCCACCGTAATTGCCTATGACGATTTGGGCACAGAGGCGATTCGCGAGTTAAAGGTAAAGGATTTTCCCTGTATTGTGGTAATCGACAGCCAGGGAAATGATTTGTATGAAACCGCTACTGCCCAATATTGTAAGAACATTTAGCTTGTGAAAAAGGGGTAATGTGTCACTTTTCTGTGGTACATTGCCCGCAAAAAGAAATATAAAATTGTGATTGACAAACCATAGGTGCTTATGTATAATGAATCTTGCTTGTGATGAGCAGGCCTGTGTTAGCAGCACAGAATTAAATATTGGTAGAGACGCATTCGGATATGGAGAAATACTCAAGAGGCCGA
>DCGY01000075.1:38365-38519 GCA_002314715.1 Lachnospiraceae bacterium UBA1766
CAAATCCCTCTTTCTCCGTTTAGTACTCTACCGAGAGTTAGAAGAGATGCTTGAAAAAGCATCTCTTTTTGTATGCCCGTAAAGAAAAACAAGCACCCACGCAGTGGGTATTTGTTTTTCATCGGGCATACATGAAATAAACGCATAAGTCGCG
>DCGY01000075.1:38688-39103 GCA_002314715.1 Lachnospiraceae bacterium UBA1766
ACTCAGATCTCGATGTGAAAAAAGTTGAAAAGTGACAATAAATGCATCGGGATAATACGCCTAATGAATTTTCGGTGCAAGAAAATACAAAATTAAAGCAAATGGCACATCGAATTTACGATGTTTGTTTATTTTCGATGCAGGAAGAATCCGGATGAAATGATAGGAACGCTTTTCCGAGGGGAGGATATAAGGTAAAATAGAATTCAATAAAATGGTGTTTGAATTATTCGAAATACTAAATATTGTATATTCTTATTAATATAGAAGAAAGGCATAAAAATGCCCTGTTTTTCGGTAGAAATCTTTTTCGAAAAAGGTGTTGACAAAGGCGTTTGGGATATGATAGTATAACTTTCGTCGCCGAAAACGAAAGTTTTCAGGACAAAAAAGAAATTGAAAAATTTCAAAAAAG
>DCGY01000065.1 GCA_002314715.1 Lachnospiraceae bacterium UBA1766
GATCTTCGTCCTGCAGGAATCATCAAGATGCTTGACCTTCGTCGCCCGATTTACAAGCCTACCTCCAGCTATGGTCACTTCGGCCGTAATGATTTGAACCTTCCATGGGAGCAGACCGATAAAGCTGAGACCTTGAAGAAGTACTTATAAATAAATGAGCTGGATGATTCTGATTTTAAATGCGATAGGTATTCTGCTCGGATTTCTGGGAAACAGCACTGTCTCCGGTATTTTTATGGGACTTTCTGTTTTGTTCCTGATTCCGGTGGTAGAAAAGATTTTTTGGCAATATTTCATGGAGCCTTTTGTCGATACATTGGATGTTCTGTCTGACACAATGAATCGATTGGCCAGTGTGATTATCGCTACCTTAATTGTGGTTTGTTTTTATATGGTATTATTTGTGAAGGGCGGAAAGTATTATGCATTCGCAGTGGTTCTGTTGGGCATGATTTATCTTTCGGGTAAATACCTGAAAGATAAGAAGGATGTATCTGTTTGGCCGGTGATAATTTGCCTGGTTGAACTATTACTTTCCTTAGTCTTTCTAATGGTTTGATTTTTCCAATTTAGAAATTCGATGTACAAAAAGACGATAGACTCTATCGTCTTTTTTTCTGCGCAAAAAACAGAATTTGTTCTGCATTTTGCAGGAATTGTGTTGTTCATCAGAAATAAATGTCGTTCGTCCGAGAGAGTTTGTTTTTGGGAAGAAAGGCATATATGATGTAATAGTAAAAGCACTCCTTAATAGAATACATTAACTCTGTTTTGTGATGGTCTTGAAATTCCGTGTTAGAAAGTATTGGAAAAGGAGATGGACAGAAAGGAATCTTGAAACTTCGTATATAAAGGCCTTGAGATTTCGAGATATTATTTTTAAGAAGGGAGGAAATGTTATGGCAGGCGCTGTTTGTGCGGGAACTTGTGGTATGTTAGGGTTATCCGGCTGTGTAGTTGGTTGCTTGGCTGTAGTAGGAACTACTTCTGCTCCGGCAGGAATTGGTTGTGTTGCAGCTGCGGCAGTTGGTGCAACTTCATCAGCTATTATTACGTCATAATTACCAAAAAGACAATTCCCGGAGTTTATTTTTTGAATAAATTCCGGGAACCTTTTTACATGGGTAAATTGGTTATGGGCAATAGAATTGAATAAGAGGATTTGTTAATGAGCTTAAAAATATTGGAATTTGAAACACAACATAATAAATATATATATGACGGCGTTACAGGGAGCGTTATGGCTGTAGATGATATACTGCTTGATTGTATACGTGGTTTTGATTGTAAGTGTGAAGAGGAATTAATTCAAGAACTCCAAATGAAATATAGTGATGAAGTAAAAATAAAGGCAGCTATTGCATTTGTAAAAAAATATAATAAAAAGGCCTTTTATATAAATGAGGAAATTGAAAAGAAAAAGTGGTTGGATGCATTAGAGGTTAATGAAGATACCATTCGAGAACTTATGAAAATAGGGTTCACGCAACAGATAATATTAAATGTAACAGAAGACTGTAATATGAGGTGTAAGTATTGCTTTCTGTCAGAAACATATCATTATACTCGAAATAGAACTACAAATATGATGAGTGTGGAAACCGCAAAAAAAGCACTTGATTTATATTTTGAATTAATGAGAAATTATAGTGAGATTAATCCTGGGAAGAAATGTGCTATTACTTTTTATGGAGGAGAACCTCTTTTAAATTTTGATGTTATAAAATGGTCAATCGAATATACAAAAGAAAATGCTCCAATAGGGTTTATGTTTAACATTACTACAAATGGATTGTTGCTATCCGGGGATATAGCAGACTACTTGGTGAGTAACAATACGGCTATAACAGTAAGCCTGGACGGTTCAATGGAAGAACATGATAGAAATCGTGTTTCTGCGGGAAATACAGGTACTTTTCAAACTGTAATGAATAACCTCAAGAAATTTGTTGAAAAATATCCGGATTATAGAAAAATTAATTTGTCCTGCGTTTATGATTATCATACGGATTTGATAAGAAATGATGCGTTCTTTTATGAGAACAAGGACTGGTTACCATACGTTGGAAATGTGTCCTTGGTATCGACGAATGGAACAAATTATTACAATCAGTTTACAAATGAAGACATAATAAAATATACAGAGAGATTTTTATCATTTCGATTAGATTACGTTACAAGTAAAATGCAGAACAAAAAAATGACAACCTATAAAGATATATTTTTTACACTGCAACTAATGCCTGCAATATTAAAATATGGTTTGGATGATAAAAAACTTCCGATTGTTCCTTTTACCGGTGCATGTTTCCCTGGAATGAAATTTTCTGTAAGGACAGATGGGAAGCTTGATGTTTGCGAAAAGATTGAGGGTACCAGACCAATCGGGGATGTTGATTCGGGGATAAATTATACGGAAATTGTTCGGCTGGTAAAAGATTATAATAGAAACGTTGCTTCAAAATGTGTGTGTTGCCCATTTAATAAGCAATGTTCTATGTGCTACGCTTATTCGATACAAAATGGTGAATTTTGTTCCCCGAATTGTGATGCATTAATACAAAATTTTAAAACGAATCTAATGATGGAATATACCATTCTTGAAGGTAATCCTCATGCGAAAGACAATTTTACATACAAAGAAGAATGGATTTTAAATTCATAACGGAGAGAAAAATGGGATTCTATAGATTGTTACCAACAGCACATATTGTTTATGATCAAAAAGGGGCAAGTGTAATTGATACACTTACTTTTCAAAAAATAAACTATTCTTATGATGATAGTATTTTGTTGAAAGAACTTCTGGAAAACGAATCGGATGATTTGGGCAATTTAGAAAAGGAAAAGAGGTTATTGCTTGAACACCTAATGTCAGAAGGTTATTGTTACTATTACGATAAACCTGCATTTAATGATATTCATAAAGATAAAAATGCAGTTGAAATTAGAGGATTAATGGAAGAAATACCCCATTTTTCAGAAATTTTTTTTGAAATAGGCGCAAATGGTAATAAAGAAGAAAGCGATATAAAGGAGTATATTTGCGGGTGTCATGCTTGCAAAGAATGGCCTCATAAAAATAGAATAAATAATAAAACAATTGATTTTGATAGTATCATTTCCAGAATTGTGAAATTATGGGTGGATAAACTAGTTTTGACAGGAAGTAACCCGTTGGCTCATTCGAAAATGATTGCAAATTATGTGGATAAAATAAGGAAGTATAGAGAAGATTTGTGTATAGAGATTATTTCGCCGATTATACCAATTGAACGGGAAATGCTGGAATATTTGAGCTCTCAGAATGTTAATCTGGGAATTGTTGTGAAGGATTCTGATTTGATTGAAGGGAACTTGGTGGAAAAGTTTTGTTTACAAATCAAACAGGCAGGAATTAATCAAGATATATACTACAACGGAGAAAATTTAAATAATGATTTATTTGATAAGCTGATATCATTAGGTATAGCTGTAAATGTAAATAGAAATATGTTAAATGATAAAAAGACATATAAAAACAGGATTGAAGAGGGCAATAAGGATTACTGGACGAATCAAAGCTTTCACCATTGTCTGAAGAATAAAATGGCGATAACAAAGGAAGGGTTTGTACGTCCTTGCCCCATGATTAATGACGATTTATGGGATTTGGGGAAACAAACGGTAGACCAACTTTTTCAAGAACAAAAATTGGATGATTATTGGCGATTGACGAAACGTGAAATTCAGGGATGTTCGGATTGTAGGAACCGATATTTCTGCACGGATTGTGCTTTGGCCGAATTGATGGTAAAAGACGGAATACTAAAGCATGAAGTATTGTGTCGCAATGATGATGCGAATAATACAATTTTATCCGACGGGAGAGTTGAATGTTAAAAGCGATTAATATCAGTAAGAAATACAAGAATAATAAAGAAGCTCTTTCAAAAGTTTCATTTGAATTGCATGCAAATGAGATTGTTGCGATTGTGGGACCGAATGGTGCTGGAAAATCAACATTATTAAGAATTGCGGCTGGAATCAATTCTTCTTCAGAAGGTGGAGTTGTACGAGAGGAAGGGATCAGATTAGGTGCTGTTTTTGATGGAAATGGTTTGTATTCACAATTGACAGCATATGAAAATTTGAGTTTCTTCTACAGATTAAATAAGAACAATCTGCTAGAGAAAGAAGTGGAAAAAATTGATGGATTGTTAATGAATATGGAATTGTCCGAGGTGAAAAATCAAAAGGTTAAAGAATTTTCAAAAGGCATGGCTAGAAAATTGGCAATTGCACGAGCGCTTCTGACCAATCCGGATATTTTACTGATGGATGAGCCATTTGATGGATTAGATATTGCAAGCCATGCTTTTTTAGTATCCTTCCTAAGAAACTGGGTAAAAGAAAAAAAACACGCTGTCATTTTTACCTCGCATAATATGTCCGATGTAGAATTATTATGCGATAGAGTACTAATGTTAAAAAAAGGCCAGCTATTAAATAATTTATCTATGTTTGATCTGAATAACAAGGTAACGAGCCAATATAAAATTACTGTTGAGGAAAATGTTGGGGATTGGCGTTTGCTGTTAGGAAATCAGACATATTTTAATCAAGTGGGAGAGAAGACTATTATTTTGGAAAACGGATTAAAGGATGCTAATCAAATACTGGAAATCCTTGTGAATCGTAAGCTGACGATTTGCGAATTTATGCCGGTATATAAATCGATGGAAGATATATACCTTTCTGAAGTAGGAGGTGCAGAATGAAAAATATGATAAAAAAAGAATTGTTGCTGATGGTTCGTGCTTCCAAGTGGATTCTTTTATTATGGTGTATTTTCCAGGTTTTTGCTCCTATATTGTTTTTGAAAGAGGCTGCAAGTATTATTGTTGATCAGTCTCTTTTGAACCATCTGTTTGTTGGTATGATAGTATTTTATCCGTTAATGACAATTCCTATCGTTAGTGTTCTTGTTTTTACCGGTGGTGTGAATGAAGAAAGAAAGCAAGGGATAATCATGGTGCTTTTGGCAAATGGGGTAAGTCAGACGCAGATATGGAGAAGTAAATTAGCGAATGCATTTATTGTAGCAGAGCTAGTTAGCTTGATGGCGGAGGGAGTTACGCTGCTGTCTTTGCGCGTGATAAATAGTTTTTGGTTGGTTTTTCGCGCGAAAGAATTGTTCTTTTTACTTGCTTTTGTGCCTTTTGTGGCGGTAGTTATTTCGGGTATCTTATGTTTCATTTTATGGGGATTTCAGCATGGCCAGCTTTTTGCGACGATGGTTCCCTATTTACTGTTTTTTGGGTGTTGTTTTATGTCGTTGTTTAAGTATGATATTATAAATGAACTCAGTGGTTTGGCTTGTGCCGTTATTATTGCTGTTGGAATTATTCTTTTGGTTATTTTGGACCGATTGATTGGTTTGTTTCATAATGAATATATTGTGAATTTGGGCAGAATGTAGAAAATGACTGGCTATGATGATTGGAAAATATGTGAGAGTGCCTGCGGGATGGATTTAAGCCATCCCGTAGATTTTTTTGAAACCCAGAGGTATCTATGAAACAAAAAGTGAAACTATATCGTCGAATTCTGAAAAGTATATTTTGGAAGTCAAAGGATACGAAATGGATTATTCTGATGACTGCATTCGTGATTACGGTTGTTTCGGTAATTTCTGCTACCGGCGAAAGTATTGAAAAATCCTTTTATCAGGCGCTGTATCAATCTTCTCAGTATGATTATATGATAGCAGACCTGAGTTATCAGGAGGCAAAAGAGTATGTGGAGTCGGTTTCCCAAAATTATCCGAATGCGTCTCGGATGCTTGCTACGAATGCATTTCTGCTGGATATACCGGACAGTGAGTTTTATCTTAATGTAATCGGTATGGAGGGGGACTGCCGGAAGATATATCGCCTTGATGTATCAGAGGGGGAATTTCCCCGAGATAAGAATGAAATTGTGTTAGACAATCGATTTAAGAGTTATTTTGACAAAGCGTATAAAATTGGAGATGAGATTGAATTTTCCGTATTTTCTCAGGAAACAATGGACAGTGAGAAGATATGTTATAAAATATGTGGCTTTTTTATGGCTGAAAATGACGGGGGTTATGAACTGTATGGATTTACCGATTTGCAGGGTGCAAATCGGGCATTGCAGAAAGCGAATCACGGAGGAAGCTATCTGGCAATGGTGTGTGCCGAGGAGGCAAGCATAGACAGCATTTCTGAAATGCTGTCGGATCTAAACGATGAACTTCGTATGAAGGTGGTTATGAATCATACACGTTTACAAATGATAGAGGATCGGGATGGGGCGACCAGCTCCTTTGCAAACGCGTTTCGATATATAGGAATCTTTATAGCAATCACATCCTTCGCACTCCTGTTTAATATGTTTCAAATGACTACGGTACATGTGGTGAAGCAGTTGGGGCTTATGCGTTGTATTGGACTGAATAAAAGGCAGCTGTTTGGAGGTTTGTTTTTGAATTTACTGCTTTATCTGATAAGCGGTATGGGGATCGGATTTGTTTTGTATTTGATTTTGGAAAAAATATTTGGACAAATCCTTATGAGTCGATTCCTGGGGGGATTTGATATTTCGGATGCAGTGGATTTGCAGTGGCATTTTAATGTGACATCCTTTGCACAAAGCACATTATTAATTTTCCTGATTATGTTGATTGTCTACAGCAGAGTGGTACTTCAGATTTTGCGGATGACTCCTTTGGCGGCAATCGAATACAGAGGGGAAGGAAAAATTGTAACACAAAAAGAAAAAAGCAAAAAAGATAAATTGATTCCGTTTTTGGGGAAAAGAAACCTGGCACGCAACAAATGGCGAAGTATTTATACGGCGGTCACTGTATTTGTAATGTGCTTTTTGGTCTGTACCATTGTGACGATTCTGGGAAACGTGGACTTGTTTGATATGGATGCACTGAAAAAGGGAAATCAGTTCGATTACGAATTTTTCGGAGACAGTGAGCACTCCTTTTTGACAACAGAAGATTTGGAGAAAATCGCCGGTTTAAAGGGAGTGGAAAATGTTGGGGCATCCAGAAGAGCAGTATACGAGTTTTTCCGGGAAAAGGATGCAGTCATAAACGCAGATACATTGGTGGAAACAAGAGTTTATACAGACAGCCTGTTTGCAAGAATTTGTGAAGAGAACAACGTGCGTTATGATGAAAGCCAGGGAAAAGCCACTGTGCTGCGACTTGTGGATGAACCTGTTTCGCAGGAATCAATTCTTCTGTATGACAAGCAACAGGAGGAAAGAAGATTTCCGATTGATGCAATTATTTATAAGGATATTTACAGTGAATCCATGCCGATGACCCAAAGAGTGTATTTGATCATGAATGAAGCTGCGGCGAAAACGTATTTCGGTGATTTGAATTATAATGTGATATTTGTATCCACAAAAGAGAAAATCTCCGGACTTAATCAAACGGAGGAATATTTAAAAGATAATGGATTCGATATGTACTCCGTGGATTTGAAGGCAAATAATTCAGATGCCCGTACCCAACTGCAGTCCATTATCTGTATTGCAATTTATCTTGTTTTCTGTGTGGGACTTATGACGATTGTGAATATTGTATGCAATATCAGTATTAACATCCAAATGCGTATGCGTGAGTATGGAATCATGATTTCGCTGGGAATGAGTCGGAAAGAGATTGTACGCCTGATTATATACGAGATAATGATTGTGGTAGAAAAAGCGGTTTTGGTTGCATTGCCACTAAGCGTAGTCACTGCCTTCGGCGTGGTGTCCATGGTTGGGCAGGAGATTCATTTGATGAAAATTTTGGGAGTTGCGATGATAAGTGCACTCCTGGTTTACGGAATGAACTATTTGATTTGCCTGATAAAGGGCAGTCGTGAATTTTCCAAAAACATATTGGGGATTGTACAGAAATAGAATGGAGATAGGGTTGGAATGAGCTATATTCAGTTAAAATCTTTGTATAAGGTGTACTCGCAGGGAACCGATAAAGTGTATGCGCTAAACGATCTTTCTATGGAAATTGAAAAGGGAGAATTTCTCGTGATTCTTGGTCCCAGCGGTTCCGGTAAAAGCACATTGTTACACATACTTGGCGGATTGGATAATCCTACTGAGGGTGAAGTGGTGATTGATGGAGTAAATATTGCCGGATACTCAGATGACGAGCTTGCAAAATATCGAAGAAGCGATGTGGGTTTTGTATTTCAGGCTTTTAATCTTTTGCCTTCGCTAACCGCTATCGAAAACATTGAAATGCCCTTATTGATTGATGGAAAATCAATGGATCGGGAATATATGGATGAGGTAATGGAGTGCCTGGAGATAAAGAAATTACAGAAGAGACTTCCGTCACAAATGTCCGGAGGACAGCAGCAAAGAATTGCAATTGCGAGAGCGTTATCCAATAAGCCGAAGATGATTTTGGCAGATGAGCCTACCGGTAATTTGGATTCGGAGATTAGTGATAAAGTGTTGAAGCTTTTGAAAGAAACCTGTAAAAAATACGGTCAGACCCTGATTATGATTACACATAATGAAGAAATCGCGAACCAGGCAGATAGAGTGGTACGTATTAAGGATGGAAAGGCTTTCATGCAGAGGAAAATTCAGAAAAGGTATATTCCATAATCAATAAAAAACTCATTCTGCAATAGTTTGAGGCGATTCATTACATATTCGTTCGGTGTAAAACCCTGAAAATGAGAACAAAACTCTGACCCCCTTCGACCGGGTGAGGGTTTTGTTTGCGTGTTGAAAAAAAGTATTATATAATGTTGTGGGGATTACAGAGAAGAAAGGGGATAGCACCGGATGATTACGATTGGTATATGTGATGATGAAGCGATATTTCGGGAACAAATACGTAATATATGTCTTCAGTACTTTGAAGGAAAAAATATACCTTTTCAGTGTTTGGAGTTTGCTTCGGCAGAGGAAGTACTGGCATATCGGGGCGAGTCTCTGACGCTGTTATTTCTGGATGTGGAAATGGCCGGTATTACCGGAATTGAATTAAAAGAGGAAATCGAAAGAACCGACAGAGTATGGCGCATTGTTTTTGTAACCAGCCATGAGGAGGTTATCGGACAGGCTTTTGGACTGAAAACCATGGGGTTTGCCAGAAAACCGGTGGATGCCAAAGTGGCGGAAAAATGGATTTCGATTGCGGTGGAGGAACAGGAAGCCAATAAAGTATTCCGGTTTACTACAGAGAAGGGTGATTTGTATATCCGTGAAAATGAAATTCTGTATTTGGAATCAGAAGGTAATTATTCCTATGTTCACACCCAAAAAGAGAAGATATTTGTATGTGAAAGCCTAAAAAAATGCGAAGAAATTGTTGCAAATAGGGATTGTATTCGAATTCATAAATCCTATTTGGTGAATATGCAGGAAATAAAGGATGTTTCCGTTACCCAGGTCACTATGAAAAATGGAACATCCATTCCAATCGGAAGAACCTACCGGGATGAAGTGAAGACGAAATACCACAGCTATTTAAAAGCGGTAGCTTTGAGGAGAGTGTAAATGATAGAGGTTATTATATTTACATTGATCGGTTACCCTATTTTTTATGTGGGAGCACAAAACGTCTTTGGAATACGCTTTACCCGGAAAATATTACCCTATGTGATCGTAATCGGCGGAACCTGTGCGATACAGTGCATTTTTCACCCGAGCTGGGGCGATCCGATTATCGATTTAATCATATTTTCCTGTGATATGCTGGGGATGCTTTTGCTGGCGGAAAAGGATAAATGGAAAGCGTTTTTTCTGTTTCCGGTGCTTTATTTTTTGACGACGATTATGAACCTTTTGATGTCTTACGGGGAAGCTGCTTTATTGGGAATTGAGCAAAACGATGTGAGAATGTCCTTTGCTTTGACGTTGATTATAGAACCTTTTGCGCTTTTGGTGTATTTAATCGTTGGTTTCGTGGCCCGCAAGATAAATCTGCAGGGAGCCAAGCTGAATTTTGGCCAGTATGTTTTTCAGATTGCTGCTGTAATCTGTTTCTTTATACAGGTGGGACTCATGCAAGGATTTGCGGAAGGAGATCCACTTGTCTGGCAATACAAGCAGTGGTTTATTATCGCTACAATTGTGACTTCGATTCTTTTCTTCGGCTTGATGATTTTGCAACAGTTTATTTTAGCTCAGAAGTATACCCTGGAAAGGGATAACGAAAATTACCGTAAATTCCTGGAGCAACAGGAACAGTATGTGAACCTGGTGATTCGGGCGGATGAAAAGAAGCGTAAGATGCATCATGATATGCGTGCTCATATAACTGCCTTGTCGTACTTGAGTGAAAAGGGAGATTTGGAAGCAATAAAAGCCTATCTCAAAGAAATGGAGCATGGTATAAAACAGTTTCAGGTGGAAAAATTCACCGGTATATACGCTGTGGATGCAATTATCAGTGAATGGCACCAGCGAATAAAAGAAAAGGATATCGAGTGGCAGTGGTCCGGTGAACTGACGGATGCCGAAGAATACACGGTATATGATTTGTGCGTTATTTTTTCGAATGTTTTAAGTAATGCTTACGAGGCTGCCGTAAAATGTTCGGAAGGAGGATATGTTCATTTGAAATGTGCTACGATGGAGAAACAGATTGTCATTGACATTGTCAATTCCTGCGTGGATCAAATCATATCCAACGAAAAACCGAGCACGTCCAAAGAAGATAAGGCCAGTCACGGTTTTGGATTGCAGAATGTGGAAGACGTGGTTAAGAAGTACAACGGAACGATAGAATACGACAGACAAAAGGAATGCTTTCGGCTATCGATTGTGATGTAAGATGCTTTTGGGCCCGGAAACAACGGAAATATGTCGTTCATCATAAAAATATGTCGTTCATCCGGAAATTTTTGACATTTCCATAGGATTCGATTATGATTCAAATCAGATAAATACTTTTTAGAGGAGGCGCTATTATGTTGGACCCGATGATTTGTACCGGACTTGGAATTTGGCCCTTTTTCACTTTTCTTTATGAGATGCTTACAAAATAATCTTTTTACTTTTGGGGTATATTATCGTAGATAATAAACAAAAAGGCCCTCTTCGTGAAATGCACGAGGAGGGCTCTTTTTGTTGTATGATTAAGAAATCAACTTATTTCTCTGCTTCCAGATATTTGTAAACGACTGCAGCAAGAGCAGCACCTACAAAGGGACCAACGATGAATACCCATAAGCAGAGGATGGGAGCGGTATTGCCGCTGATGGCTGCTACGATAGCAGGTCCGATACTTCTTGCAGGGTTAACGCTGGTACCGGTTAAGCCGATGCCAAGGATGTGTACTAAGGTAAGGGTGAAACCGATTACGATACCGGCGAAGGAACCGTGGTTTGCCTTCTTGGAGGTAACACCAAGGATTACCATTACGAAGATAAAGGTCAATACGATTTCTACCAAAAGACCGGCGATTGCGCTGCTTCCTACACCTGCCAGGCCGTTGGAGCCAAAGCCTCCGGTTTTGTCGGTTACGCTACCTGCGGTAAAGATTACTGCCAGCACGCCTGCACCGGCCAAAGCGCCGAGGCACTGTGAAATTACATAGCCGATAAATTCGGTTACGCTGATTCCGCCACTCATCAATACGCCCAAGGAAACGGCGGGATTGATATGGCAACCGCTGATATTGCCTACACAGTAAGCCATACCTACGATGACGAGACCGAATGCAAAAGCGGTGAGAATGTAACCACAGCCATTTGCTGCGTCACAGCCGACTAACATTGCGGTACCACATCCCAGAATAACCAGAACCATGGTTCCGATGAATTCTGCGACATATTTTTTTGTTGAATTCATGATAAATTCCTCTCTTTCTTTGCTAAAGATTTTGCTTTTATGTATATCGGAAGAAGTCGAAAATAAATAAGTGCGTTGGTAGATTTCCAACCTAATTGCA
>DCGY01000093.1:0-8561 GCA_002314715.1 Lachnospiraceae bacterium UBA1766
CGTGAAGGTGGACGTACTGTAGGTTCTGGTCGTGTAGCTACCATCATCGAGTAATTTTGAGTCGAAAGTTGACTGACTACAAATTATTTTGCTCCGGAGCAAGCTTGCTTGCTACCGGAGCTTTTTGTTTGCGCGCCATGGGCCACGATATCGGGTGTGAATTTTGGTAAAAGTGCATAAGAATAATTGAGAAAAAGTTTTTTTCAATATTATTTAAAGGTATTCGCATTTTAATTAAGGTAGTAGAGTAAAAATATATGAAATTTGTACTTTTGATTGCAAAACAGTATAATTGATGGTACTCTATTAAAAAAATAATCATCGGAGGACAGTACGCCGTAGCGTAGGGGATCGTAAAGCTAAAACTTTGCAGGCCGCCTGTTGGATAAGATGTCGAGTGAGCTCGGTTATAGTGTGATATTTCACACTATAACTGGGCTTTTTTTGTGGCTCGGCGAGAAAACAAGCGTATACGAAACAAATCCGGAAGTAGCAAAGCTGTGACTTGCACCGAAAACAGAATAATTACGGGAGGTAATTTTTATGCAAGAAATAATCTTAGAATTATTAGAAGAAACCGATAAGGAGCAGTTCATTTTAGATAATCAAGAGGCTTTTCGTTATGGAGCCATGGAAGAATTTGGACAAAGAGATAATCACTTTGAAGAGGATGGAGAGATTATATCCCGAGCAACAATTGAAAAATCAATAGATATGGGAGTTGCATATAGAATTATTGTTGATGACAGGAAAGTTGGAGGTGCAGTCGTTCATATTGATGGAAATATAGGAGAACTGGAATTGTTATTTGTTGTTCCAAGTGAGCACACAAAGGGAATCGGGACAAAGACATGGCAACTGATTGAAAAACGATATCCACAAGTGAATAGATGGGAAACTATGACGCCGTACTTTGAAAAAAGAAACATACACTTCTATGTGAATAAATGCGGATTTAAAATTGTTGAATTTTTTTGTGAATATCATACAGGGGAAATGGTAGCTGAAAAGGATGAAATAAAAGAAAACCAAAATGATAAAGATATTGATGGGATGTTTCGTTTTGTGAAGGAAATCGATTAAGTGGGAGAAAGTCGGAATGAAAATATTAATTGTCGAAGATGAAAAAGAAATAGCCGACGGAATCTGTAAAATATTAGAAAAGGCGAAATATCAGGTGGATTGTGCATACGATGGATTATCTGGATTGGATTACATTTTGAGCGAAATATATGATCTTGTGCTGCTGGATGTGATGCTACCTAAATTGAATGGATTTGATATCGTCAAAAATATACGTTCGCAGGGAATACATATACCGGTTATTATGCTTACCGCCAAGTCACAGGTAGATGATAAAATCACGGGGCTAAATATTGGAGCAGATGATTATGTCACGAAACCGTTTGACGCAGGAGAACTTCTGGCTCGAATTAATGCAAGGTTAAGAGGAAACAGAGAGATAAAGGATGGCAGAATAAAGGTATACGATATCATATTGGATCCAACCACATATATGCTTTATAAAGAAGAAAAATCAGTAAAGATGTCTAAAACAGAGTATTGCTTATTGGAATACCTGATGATGAATAAAAATATAATTTTGTCCAAGGAAATGATATTTAATAAAGTCTGGGGATATGATGATGACTCGGAATATAACAATATCGAAGTGTATGTATCTTTTCTTCGTAAAAAATTAAAATTTGTGAATGCAAAAACAATTATAGAGACCAAAAAAGGTGTGGGATATCTTTTGTGTGAAAAGGAAGAAGAAAATGGTTAAAAAACTCAGAAATAAATTTGTCCTGGTTACTACTGCATTAATGGTTATTTTGTTTGGCGGTTTTCTTATTATCAATACAATTTATAACAATTATTGGAATGAAATTGAGATAGTGGAGATGCTTGATTGGATAGCGTATAGTGGAATATTTACAACATATCAAATGGATAATACAAGTGAAGCGCTAATTCGTGACATTGTGAATGACGAAAGTCCCATTGTTGGAATAATTATGAGCAAGGAGGGAGAAATATTATACACTCGTGTACTTGGCGCTGAGAATGGAGCAACAATTCCGAAAACAGCAATAGACAAAATGTTTTCTTATAATAGCGGTAAAAGAAAAATAGATACTTATTATTATTCCTACACAAATATTAATGATGAAACAATCCTCCTAGTTGTTATGAATTCTAATCAAGAGAAACAAAATGGTGTAAAGGCAATTGGAATTTGTATTTTAATTGTAGGAGGTACAGCGACATTATTAGGAATTACATTCTGGCTTTCAAGATTTGTAACAAGACCGGCGGAGCAGACATTACTACGAGAAAAACGTTTTATTTCAGATGCGGGACATGAACTGAAAACGCCGTTGGGTGCAATAAGTGTAAATGCACAGGCATTGGAAATGGAATATCAAGATGATATGTATATAAAAAATATCGTATACGAATCAAAAAGGATGGGTCGTCTCTTAGAGAAGCTGCTTGTTCTTGCGAAATTAGATGAGCAGGAGAATATTCAATTAAAGGATATGAACCTGTCTGTTATTTGTGAAGAAATGTCGCTTACGTATGAGAGTGTAGCTTATGAGAAAAAGGTGGAATTAAAATGCCAAATAGATGCAGATATACATATGAATGGAAATGAGGATGAAATCAGGCAACTGCTGGCAATATTAATTGACAATGCAGTAAAAAATACGCAGGAGCATGGAAGTATAAATCTGAAATGTTATGTGACGAAACGACATAAGGAACTTTGTATAGAAAATACAGGGAAAGGGATTGAGGAGGCTGTTCTTCCGTATATTTTTGAACGCTTTTATACTTCTGACACATCTAGGACAGCAGGGAGTTTTGGCTTGGGATTAGCAATTGCAAAAACGATAGTTGAAAGGCATAAAGGCTTAATAACGGTAGAAAGCAATCCGGGTGTGAATACAATTTTTAGAGTGATTTTTTGACAGTTGTTACTTAATACAAAATTGAAAATAAATTTTGCCTTCAATAGTTGATAAAACTATTTTTCAATGTCATTTTAAGTTTGTAACTATATACTTCTTTTCATAGAAAGGAAAGTATCGTGGCTAAGAAGATAAAAGTGATTTCAATACTAGCAGTTATATTCCTATGCATGCTCCTTATAAAAATATTTTTCTCTGGCAATATCACAAGTGTTGAAGATTTTCAAAAGATGATGAAGGGGTATGGTAGTGCCGGCCCACTTATGTTGACTTTTATCCAGGCATTTCAGGTTGTGGTCCCGGTGTTGCCCGGATATCTGGGATGTGCAGTTGGGGCAATAAGCTATGGAACAATCATAGGTTTTTTCTGTAATTACATAGGAATTAGCTTGGGCTCAATCATTGCATTCTTTCTGGCTGAGAAATATGGGAAGCAGTTAGTGATGGATATGTTCTCTGAAAAGCAATATGAGAAATGGGTAAGTAGAATAGATGGAAAAAAATCATATGAAGCTTTTTTGTTTATAGCAACCTTACTTCCGCTTTTCCCGGATGATTTTTTGTGTTATTTTTCGGGACTTATGCACATGGATAGAAGGCGGTTTGTGCGGATTATCATTTGGGGAAAACCGTGGTGCATATTAGCATATAGTATTTTGTTTGGATTAATTAAGTGACGGAGAAGTTGAAGATGGAACAAAAGAAAGTTATAGGATTTTATGATTACACAGTTATACTTACCTATTTGGGTATGATATTCGCCTTTACCGGGATTATAAAGGTGATGAATACTGCATATACAGATGCTATTTTTAACCTAATGTTTGCCGGTATATGTGATATGTTTGACGGAGCAGTAGCCTCCACAAAGGAACGAAATGAATACGAGAAGCATTTTGGAATTCAGATTGATTCTTTGTGCGATCTAATAAGTTTTGGTATATTGCCGGCATTATTTGTATACATGATTTCCGGGAAAAATGCAGTTGTTGGTGTTCTTGTAAGTGTTTATACTCTTTGTGGCCTTATAAGGCTGGCATATTTTAATGTACAGGAGTATGAGAGACAAAGAATGACAGATGCAAGAAGAGAAGTATATTTAGGTCTTCCAATAACTTCCTCTGCAATAATACTTCCGTTGGCTTATTTATTATATTCAAAGATTGAATTTATGGGTCTATGGATATTTACATTAATAACAATTTTACTTGGAGCTGGTTTTATAACTGGGATAGAGATAAAAAAGCCAAATTTTGTAGGCAAAATTATTATGATAGTAGTTGGTGTTTTTGAAATGGCGGGTGTATTTATACTTTCAGGAGCAGATATTTTATAAAAGAAAGCATAATCAAAAAGGGCTTCAGCCAGATTCCTTTTATCCTCCTTCTCCAGATGGCTGGGGCCCATTTTTGCCCATAGAAGCAATGTGAATATGACCTGTCAGCAGGAGCCCTCAAAAAGCAATTCGGCAAATAAAGAAAGGAAGTGTCATTATGGAAATTGGTAAAGTAGCTATGTCTTCGCAGCAGACTTTGGAAGGCGCAAGTGCTCTGAATGCGGCAAAAAGAACAACGAATGAGCAAGTGAGAAATAGTAGCAATGAAGAGGAGCAGGTTATGACAAAGCAGTCAATTAATGGAAGGAAAGAGGATTATACTGCAGTTAGTAAAGATGGAGATACGCTTACCCTTTCCGAAAATCTTAAATCTGGAGGAATATCTCAAAAGGAGACAAAAACTACGGATGGTAAAGTGATTACGGGGGAAGGAATAATGACAGATGCAGCCCTTGCAAAATGCTCGGGTCAAAAGTTAAGGCTATTATTACAGCAGGGTAAAATTTCAAAGCAACAATACGAAAGGGCTATGAGGAAAGCCGTAAAGTAGTATGAAAAAAGTAATCCCTAAATACGCAATAGCACCAATGTTGGTCATGCTTGCTGTAAATACATTTACATATAATGTTACGCCTTTATGGATCAACCAGATGAAACATTTTTGCCTGGAAACGAGTTTTGATAGAAGTATTCCGTTTGTTCCGGTATTTGCGGTAATTTATATACTAGCTTATGTTCAATGGTTTGTTGGATATTATGCTGTCACAAAAACAAATAACCTTTACTGCAAATATATATTGTGGAGTGAGATCATATCAAAAATCATTGTATGTTTTATATTTATGGCATTACCAACGACTATGGAGCGAGCTACAATATGTAATTATGATATTTTCTCGAGAATGGTAGAATTTATTTATCAGATTGATAGACCAATCAATTTATTTCCTTCGATTCATTGTTTGGAAAGTTGGATCTGCTATAGAAGCAGTAGAGATAAAAGGTATTTTGGCAATAAATATAGGAGCATAATGGGAGTAATAACTGTGCTTGTTTTTCTTAGTACAGTACTAATCAAACAACATTTGCTTATTGATATGGTTGGTGCATTGATTGTGGCTGAGATAGGACTTGTGATAAGTAAGTTTTGCGTAGCCAAGGTTTATAAAAATGAGATGACAGATAAGTTATAGAGAATTTTTTCTTTGTTTACATAAATGGGTGCGGTATGATAATTAAGTGGAAAAGAGATTGGCGTGCATAGCATCTTTTTTCATGTAGAAAATATTAGCGAAGTTGCAGGATAAAGGGGCAATGATTATTTAGAAATCTTTACATAAACATACACTTTTGTTCTTTATAAAGAATAGGCAATAAAGGCATAAAATGTATGAAATACGGTGGAATTGTATGACAAGAAGCAGGGAAACGATGGATTTGTGTTGGCTTTCGCAACATAAACTGTCGTTTTTTTGTTCTTTCTTTTTTCGCGAAAATAAGATAAAATATTATGATAAATAATAGGGGGAGTCTGTCTGAATAGAAATTTATATAATATCGCAGGTTCCGATTCATAAATGTGAAAAGATTTGTTTTAAGAGATTTTATTCTGTAGTTGAGGGGAATAAGGAATTGATTAATGAGGGATTAATTTGCACAAACGATAATTGTGTGGGCTGTAACAAGTGTATTGGTGTATGTAGCTGTTTTGGCGCTACTATTGCGGCAGAATCCGGCGAGGGTACCAATATCATTAAGGCGGATGGCTCAAAGTGTATCGCCTGCGGAGCTTGTTTTGATGCATGTGAACATCATGCCAGAGAGTTTATTGACGATACGGAAAGCTTTTTCGAAGATCTGAAAAACGGAGAGCATATCTCTGTCATGGTAGCACCGGCATTCATCGCAAATTATCCGGTTGAATACAAAGAAATATTGGGAAAATTAAAAACACTCGGTGTTAACAGAATACTAAGTGTTGCTTTTGGTGCGAATATTACTACTTGGGCATACCTTAACTACATTAAAAAATACAATTTTCGAGGTGGGATTTCACAGCCCTGTCCTGCGGCGGTTGATTATATTGAAAAATACATACCGGAATTAATTCCCAAGCTTATGCCTGTCCAAAGTCCTATGATGTGCATGGCAATCTATGCGAAAAAACATCTTGGAATAAATGATAAACTTGCTTTTATTGGTCCCTGTATTGCCAAAAAAAGTGAAATGATGTCGAAGCGTGGAATGGGTAGGATTTCCTATAATGTTACCTTTGACCATATGATGAAAAAACTGCGCAGTATGGATGTGGTAGCGCAGGAATTTATAGACGAATCCGAATTTGGGCTTGGCTCTGTATACGCAATGCCCGGCGGTTTGAAGGAGAACATCCATTGGTTTTTGGGGGATGATGCATTGGTTCGTCAGGTGGATGGCGAAAGGAAAATGTACCGTTTCCTGCATGAAAATAAAGAACGTATTTTATCGGATTCATCCATATATACACTCTATGATGTTCTCAATTGCAGCGAAGGCTGTCTTTGCGGAACCGGAGTTGAGATGGATGCGATTTCAACAGAAGATACGCTGGTAGAGATGATGCGCATCCAAAAACGCAATAAGTCCGAAAAAAAAGGAAAAGCCTGGTCCCCGGAAATGAAGCCTGAGGAGCGTCTTGATGAGCTCAATAAAGATTTTCAGGAGCTTTCCCTGGAGGATTACTTTTGCGATTATGAGGATCAGTCAGAAACCTGCAAATATCACAAACTGACGGAAGAAGAGCTGGATGTTGTCTTTGAAAACATGAACAAAATCACAAAAGAGGACCGTTCAATAAACTGTTCCTCCTGCGGTTACAGCACTTGCAGAGAGATGGCTGAGGCAATTTATAACGGCTTTAATCATAAGGAAAACTGCGTACATTTTATCAAAAATGTGCTGGAGGGTATTAGTGGAGATTTCCCTACGGTACTCATTATTCACGAAGAAAACCAGTCGGTTCATGTGGTAAAGTATACGGGAGAAGACGCCATTAAAACCTGGATTGAGTCGGGACTTACACGAATCGATTATAATACCGCAATCAGAGACTATATCGATCGGTATGTTGACAAAAATGATAAGGAACGTTTGTGGAAAGAAGTAGAGTTTACTGCATTGCAGAAAAATTTACAGGAGAACAATCACTTTTCGATTACATATATCAGACATCCTGAAGTGGGTGAAAGCGGATTTTTTCAACTGGATTTTAAAAGACCGGAAGGAAGAAAAGATATTATTCTCTCGTATAAGGATGTGGATAGTGCAGTTCGCGACCAGTTGGAGAACAATAATAAAATCCAGAATGCATTGGAAATTGCCCAGAAGGAAAATGAATTGGTAAAATCACTGTCCGAATTATATTACATCATATATGTTGTAGATATAAAAGAAGACTCGTTTATCGAAGTCAAAGCCTCATCTGTGGTAAGCGAATTTGTGAAAGACTATTCCAGTGCATCGTTGTGTCTGAAAATGCTTCCGGACGCTATGTTTGCCCAGGAGTTTATTGATGAAGCAAAAGAATTTTATATGATCGATACCTGGAATGAACGATTGGGAAAAAGAGATTCCTGCAATCTGGATGCGAAGGGCAAAACCACAGGATGGATCAGAACGACTCTGATTGTTTCAAGAAGAGATGAAGAAGGAAACGTTCAGAGGGTCATTTGTGCGATTCAGGACATTCACGAAGATAAAGAAAAAGAATTTAACAATTACGCAATTATCAACGGCCTTAGTGTGGAGTTTTCAACCCTTTGGATGATTTCGTCATCCGATAAAACCATGAAACTGGTACGAAGTAACCAGTACGCGACCCTTGGCCCTATGGAGAGGGATACGATTGTACACTCTGTTTCATATGATTTTGCAATGCAAAGCTATATTGAGCATTTTGTTGCAAAAGAGGAACAGGAAAGGGTTCGTGAACTGGTACGGTTTGACAGATTGCTTGAAGTCATTCCGACCAATGATGTATACACGATTAATTTCCTGAAATGTATTGAACAGGACGAATTTCGATATAATCAGATGGTATTTACCAGAACCATTGATCGAAACGGAAATGAAAGTATTGTCTTGGCTTACCGTGATATTGATGAAATCGTTCGTAAGGAACAGGCAAGAGAGCGGGAGCTGGAAAATGCCCTGGTGGAAGCAGAGCAGGCGAACAAAGCAAAATCCACCTTCCTTGCAAATATGTCTCATGA
>DCGY01000093.1:8569-56870 GCA_002314715.1 Lachnospiraceae bacterium UBA1766
AAATCAGAACACCTATCAATGCCATTCTTGGAATGGATACCATGATACTGAGAGAGAGCAATCAGTCAAATGTTTTGGAATATGCGAGAAATGTTCGATCAGCCAGCAATACGTTGCTTTCACTCATAAATGATATTCTGGATTTTTCCAAGATTGAATCCGGAAAAATGGAGATTATTGACGGAGAATACCGTTTGGATTCTGTAATCAATGATTTAATGAATATGATGCGCGGAAAGGCCGAAGAGAAGGGCCTGGAGTTGATACTGAAGATGCAATCGGATATACCTGCACAGCTTGTAGGGGATGAAGTCAGAGTAAAGCAGATTATTCTGAATTTATTAAATAATGCTGTAAAGTATACGAAGGAAGGCTCTGTAACCTTTGAGATTGGCTATGAGCAGGATAACCCGGATGAAATGACACTCTGCGTGGGAGTCAGAGATACCGGTATCGGCATAAAGAAAGAGGATATGAAGGTACTGTTTTCTCCCTATGAACGAATTGAGGAGAATCGAAATAAACTGATTGAAGGTACCGGTCTGGGACTTTCTATTACACGAAATCTCCTGGAGCAAATGAACAGTGAGCTGGTTGTTGAAAGTGTTTATGGAGAAGGTTCCATATTCTCATTTTGTATTCGTCAGCATATTTGGGGTGAGGATCGGATTAGTCAGGAGCATTTGTCTTTGTCTGATGCACTGTTGGAAGAGGAGAAGAAGGAAACGTACCATGCGCCGGATGCAAAAATCCTGGTAGTAGATGACGTTGAAATGAATATCACGGTGCTGAACAGCCTGTTAAGAAGATTGCAGATTTATCCTGACAGCTGTTTGTCCGGAAAAGAAGCATTGGAGTATGCAGGAAAGAATACATACGACCTAATATTCCTGGATGCCATGATGCCGGGGTTAAACGGCGAGGAGACCCTGCAGGCAATCAAAAAGAATTGCGAACTAAATGCCAATACCCCCATTGTTGTATTGACAGCCAATGCTATTGTTGGAGCGAAAGAAAAATATATCAAAGAGGGATTTACCGATTATCTTTCAAAGCCGATAGATGGCGGAAAACTGGAAAAAATCATACAGAAATATTTGCCGAAGGAAAAGGTAAAACTCGTATCGGCTGATGAACTGAAAGCAAATGAGCAGCTTGTGGAAACACAGGAAATCTCAAAGGAACAGAATCAGCAGATAGAGCATTTATCAAAAATTCAGGCAATATCAATCAAAGAGGGAATTCAGGCAACCGGAGACACACAAACATATCTCAGTGTTTGCAAGAATTTCTATGATACCGCCGACAGCCGCATACAAATGATAAAGTCATATTATGAAGCCGGTGATATAAACAATTATACGATTCAGGTTCACGCGTTAAAGAGTTCGGCAAGATTGATTGGAGCAGAGGAATTGTCAAAACTGGCATTTGATATGGAAATGGCAGGGAAACAGGAAAATACGGCTGCAATTACCGAGCATACAAACGGGCTTCTTTTGAAATATCAAACCGTTTCTGCAGCACTGGGAATTGTTTTTGGTCAATCGAAAGAGTACGACAAAAAGGAATTATCGGTAAAGAAATTTAATCGAAGATTGAATGATTTGCTGGAGCTTATGGAGTCCTTTGATTTTGAAAATGCAAGGGGATTAATTGACGATTTCGAACAATACCGGTTACCGGAGGAAGGAACGGAAATATATCCCAAATTAAAGGCTTTGGTGGCAGATGTGAACAGAGACGAAGCGATATTGCTTTTGAAGAACTATTTCGGAAAGGGTGCAGATGCGTAAAAATAATATATATAAAATAGGCTATTATTTTATAATCGGTCTGTTTATTACCATTATTTTTTGTTTGTTTATCCAATGGTATCAGACGAGTGTTTTTGATGAAAAGCCGGTGAGTATTTCCTCGAAACTCAAGAGCGATGTTGTCTGTGTCAACTTTGAGGGGATCAATGAATACACGGATATGTGGGAGACTGTTATTCGACGGCCGGATTACCCCGGAAATACAGACATATATTATGGAGCAACCTTTGCTACAACGATAGAAAATAAACAGTCCTTTCAAATAAAGGATTGGGTATTGCGCCAGAATGTAGAGACAGAGTGCTATCTGAATAAATTCTGGTGTGGAAACTATGAAATCCATCAGTTTCGAAATGGTGAGGAAATCATAGAAGAAGTAGACAGCAGTGTTGTCGTTTCCAAAATTACCAAGCTGGATATTAACAAATATTCCGATACGCTTTTAATTCATCTTCTTCCCGGTGATTATCTGATTTATTACCCTTCTGTCGAAAATAAAGAGGATGTAGTTCGTGAAAAAAGTAGTGTGAGTATAGGGTGTATTCTGTATTTTAAAGAGGACATCGACTTATCGGACACGGTTATTACCTATTACAACGATCGTCAAATAACAGATGGTGTTCTTTTCGATGCCATCGTAATTATGCTTTATGTTCTTGCTTTTTTTACCTTGATACATGTGGTATCAATCATAACCTATCGCAAGACCAAAAGAGCGGTGGACTCTGTTACGCAATCTGTGATTAATGGTTTGAGCTATGAATATAATACGCTCTGGTTGATCAATGTGAAGGATAAAACGATTCAGTTGGTGCGTAACCACGATGCGGAAGATATAAAAAGGGCGGTAGCGCTGGCAAAGGATTTTAAGGATTACGATACAACAATTAATTATTATATTAATCATTATGTGGATGCAAAGGATCGAGAGCGTGTTCGTAAGGAAGTAGAATTTGATAGTTTGATTAAGCATCTTTCCCGGGAGAATTTCTTTACGGTTAATTTTTTGCATCATCCATACGATGCGGAGTGCAATTATTTTCAGATGGCGTTTACAAGGACCACCAATAACGGGAAGGAAGAGAATATCGTACTTGCGTATCGTGACATTGATCATCTGGTTCGGGAGGAGCAGGAAAAACAGCGTCAGCTGGAGGCGGCTTTGATTCAGGCGGAAGAAGCCAACAAAACGAAATCGAATTTTCTTGCCAATATGTCACACGAGATTCGTACACCCATCAATGCGATTCTTGGTATGGACACGATGATACTTCGTGAATCGAATGAGGAGAATGTAAAGGTATATGCGAGGGATATAAAAAATGCCGGCAATACATTATTGTCATTAGTGAATGACATATTGGATTTCTCCAAAATTGAATCCGGAAATATGGAAATCGTTTCCTCGAATTATAGGCTGGATTCCGTCATAAATGACTTGATTAATATGATAAAACCTAAGACTGAGGAAAAGAACCTTGTTTTAAATATGGAATTAAATCCCAATACGCCTGCACAGCTGATAGGGGATGAAATCAGGGTAAAGCAGATTATTCTGAATCTTTTAAGCAATGCCGTGAAGTATACAAAGACAGGATCTGTTACCTGGTGTATTGATTTTGAAAAAATCGGTGAGTCTGTTTGCAAGCTGATGGTTAGTGTCAAAGATACAGGAATTGGAATAAAAGAGGCGGACCTGAAAAACATAGCTTCCCCCTATATGCGTTTTGACATGACGGAAAACCGTAGTATTGAGGGAACCGGTCTGGGCTTAAATATTACCAAAAATCTGATTGAAAAAATGGGCGGGGAACTTCTTGTTGAGAGTGTTTATGGAGAAGGTTCCGTATTTTCGTTTGAAATTGAACAGAAGGTATGGGGCGAGGATCAAATCGGCACCCACCTGAATGAAACCTATAACGAGGAAGAAATGCCCGAAAAATTCCATGCACCAACAGCTGATATTCTTGTTGTTGATGATGTGGAAATGAATCTGATTGTTGCAAGAAACCTGTTAAAGCGTATTGAGATTATTCCTGAAGTATGTTTTAGCGGAATGGAAGCATTGGAATTATCAAAGAAGAAAAAATATGATTTGATATTACTTGATGCCATGATGCCCAAAATGAATGGAAAGGAAACGCTTTGCCAGATAAGGAAGCAAAGCGAATATAATAAAGATACGCCTATAGTGGTATTGACAGCAAATGCGGTTCTTGGCGCAAAGGAAGAGTATTTGGCAGAAGGTTTTACAAATTATTTGTCCAAGCCGGTGAACGGTCAACTTCTGGAAGATATGATTGAAACCTATTTACCGAAGGAAAAGCTTGTATATTGTGATTATACCGAATCAAATAAAAACGAGAACGCATCCGGAAAAAATGACGAATATGATGCGTTGTTCGAGGAACTGTCAAAACAAAGCTTTCTTGATGTTTCGGCAGGAATTGCGGCAGCAGGAGGAAGGGAGACCTATATCAGCGTTTGCGAAAACTTTTGTGAGACAGCTGGGGCCCGTATACAGATGATTTGGGATTATTATAACGCAAAGGATTTTGAGAATTACGCAATTCAGACACATGCATTAAAGAGCTCGGCAAGACTTGTTGGTGCCTTAGAGCTTTCTGAGTTGGCGCTGTCAATGGAAAAGGCCGGAAAAGAAAACAATGAAGTACTGATAAATCAAAATACAAACCAATTGTTGGACTTCTATGAAACTGTGCGACAGGGCTTGATGTCGGTTTTGGAAGCACAAAAGAGTACCGGTGATGAAGTCTTGAAAAAGGAACTTCCTTTGAAAAAACTGAAACGAAAACTGACAGAATTACAGGAGCTTATAAATGCATATGATTTTGAATCGGCAAAATCATTGTTTAAGACGTTTGAGGAATATCAATTGCCGGATGAGTTTTGCCCGGTGTATAAGTCCATAAAATTGCATATGGCTGAAGTGGATTATGAGGCTTTGGCGAAGGAAATAAAAGCATTCTTAGAAGAGGGGGAATAAACAATAATGTATAATGTTTTTGCGATTTTGTTTTTGATTTCAATTGGCGTAATTATTTATATGGCCGGCAAAAACTATGCGAATATTGATAGCTATTTCTGGTCAATTCTTCTCGTTATCCCTATCATTTTGCTTGGATATACATTTAAGGCAGGTGCTTCCAGTGTGGATGATGCCAGGCTGGCCTTTTGCTTTTTGTACCTGGACAGCACCGTATTATTGTTGCTGATGCTTCTTTCCATGGTAAAGTATCTGGGGGTGGAAATAAAAAACTGGATTAAGGTTACGGCATATATTATTTGCTTTTTGCATTTGATTATGGTCTGGATGTGTAAAGATAATGATTTGTATTACGCTACATTTCAGATTACCAAAACACCCCTTGGGACAGTCACAAAAATGACCGATGGCCCGCTGAAAAAATTCCATTATATTTACCTTGCCGGAATGTTTCTGGCGATTGTATTTGTATTTATTTACTGTATTACAAAGAAAAAGGACTGCTCGAAAAGAGCTTTGAAGGTATATGGAATATTCGGATGCGCAGGTGTATTGGGCTATGTGGTTGAGATGGTAGCCAATCTGGATTTTTCAATCCTGCCGTTTTTGTATGTTGCCGGAGATATTGTGATAGCATTGCAATATGAATTTATTCACAGCCATGATATGGACTGTGTAGCGGTTGAACAGAAAAAGGAACATGCGGACAGAGGTTATGTGGCGTTTGATAATCAGAAAGCACTTCTGGGTTATAATGAGAAGGCTACGTTTTATGTTCCGGAGATTGACGGAAAGCAAATAGATGCCAGATTTACCCGGGAAGATATTCGCTTGACAGAGGTATTTTATCCGCTGATAGATGAGTTTGCAAAAAATGGTAAGGCAAGTGGTGATTTTACCGTTGGAAATACCGTATTTCGATGCACCGTATTTAATTTCTGTATGCATAAGAACGGTAAATCCTTAGGTTATCTTGTTGAATTACAGGACATTACGGCTGAGCAGGGTTATATGAATCTGATTAAAGAATATGGTCAGTCTCTGGAAAAAGATGTAGCGGAAAAAACGGAGCATATTCAGCATATTCAGCAGAAGGTGGTTCTTGGAATGGCTACCATTATTGAAAACCGAGATATGAATACGGGAGGTCATGTAAAACGAACCAGTGATGTTATTCGTATTTTGGTGGAGGAAATGCGAAGACAGGGACTCGGAAATCTGGATGATACATATGCAGACGAAATAATACGTTCTGCGCCTATGCACGACCTTGGTAAAATTTCAATCGAAAACAATATATTGAACAAACCGGGCAAATTAACGGATGAAGAGTATTCCATTATGAAGACACATTCTGCAAAGAGCGGAAAGATTGTTAAAGCAATATTGTCAGGTGTAGAGGAGCCGCATTTTGTTCAGACTGCTTATTGTCTGGCAAGATTTCATCATGAGCGTTGGGATGGAAAGGGATATCCGGAACGTCTGGCTCAAATAGAGATTCCTTTGGAAGCAAGAATTATGGCAGTCGCAGACGTATACGACGCCCTGGTTAGTAAGCGCTGCTACAAGGAACCCATGAGCTTTGAACAGGCTGCTCAGATTATGATTGATGGAATGGGCTCGCAGTTTGATCCAATGATGAAGCCGGTATTTGAGGCCTGCAGAGAACAGTTGGAAGCTTATTATCAAAAGCACAGAGAGGAGTAACGTGATATGGATAAGAGAATATATGTAATTGATGATACAGAGTCATTTATTGTTGGCAGCATCGTGAAAAATTTAGAGACGCTTGGCCACACCTGCAAGCTTCTTCCCTGGTCAAAGGAAGAGATTGCATCGAATAAGGATGATTTTTCAGAGGTTGTACTGGCTTATATTGACGATCCCGATGAATTGGATCAGGAGATTATGCAATATTTGATGGAGGTATGCTCCGAAAAAAATAATCTTTATCTTGCCGGGCATGAGGATGATATTGATGAGATTAAAAATGCGAATAAAATAAATTCCATAGCAGGTGCATTTTATCGTCCGATCAATGCGACAGAAGTTGCGGAAAAGATTTCTTCGCTGACAAACAGCAATCCAATTAAGCAGAGAAATCATATTCTTGTTGTGGATGATTCGGGCACAATGCTGACCACAATGCAGGAATGGTTAGGGGATAAGTATCGTGTTTCTGTTGTAAATTCCGCCATGAATGCAATTTCTTTTTTGACAAAGAGTATTCCGGATTTGATTTTGTTGGATTATGAGATGCCGGGCTGTTCAGGCCCACAGCTGCTTGAGATGCTTCGGGCAGATGAGAAAACCGCAAGTATTCCGGTTATCTTTTTGACCGGAAAGAATGATTCGGACAGTGTGAAACGAGTTTTGGCATTAAAGCCGGAAGGATATCTGTTAAAGAATATGTCAAAAGAGCATATTATTGAACGGGTTGATGGTTTCTTCAAAACAAAGTAAAATCTGAAATCAAATGAGGGTGATATATAAGTTATGAGTTGGGATATCAATTATATATGGCAGTATGAATTTGTGGCCATATGCGCGGCAATTGCCATACCTGCATTTTTGGTGATGAATAAATTCATTCCGGAAAGTATAAAGAAATATTTGTATTTGTTGACAATTCTTTTTATGGCAGAGGGTGTGGAGTCGTTTTTGGATTACACATTAAATTCCGTGCCCGACAGCAGATATGGGTTATTCAGAATAGCTGTATCGGCTGCCGGTTATTGCCTGCGTCCATTGATGTTATATGTTGTATTGCTTATTATGATCCGGGACTCGAAAAAGAAATACCTCTCCCTATGGTTATTTATTCCCACACTCGTAACCATTATCGTTTCGATGCTGGCGTTTTTTACGGATTGGGTATTTTCCTATACGGAAGAAAATCATTTTAGCGGTGGCCCGTTAAGATATGTTTTTTTCGTAATGCTTATGGTTTATTTTGTTTTGATACTGGCAATCAATTTGGCTAGACGAAAGCATGACGCAAAAGAAAGCATATTATTGTTTGGTGTTATCATGATGCTGGTGATTGACATGGTGGTAGAGTTAGCCGTTTACGATACTTCTGTTCACAGTTTTGTTATGCCACTTGCCGTAACCTATTATTTAATGCATTTTCTGGCAGCCTTTCACGAGGAAGAGGTTATGGATATTAACAAAAATTTCTCGGAAACAGAGGAACAGAGAACAAAAAAGATGCTGGATCAGGCCATTGAAACACTGGCGTATACCATAGATGCAAAGGATCGTTATACCAAGGGACACTCCTTTCGCGTGGCGAAGTATTCCCGTCAGATTGCAAAGATGCAGAACAAAAGTGAAGAGGAATGCAGAAAAATATATTTGGCAGGTCTTCTTCATGATATCGGTAAAATATCCATTCGTGATGAAATAATCAATAAGAATGGCAAGCTTACAAAAGAAGAATTCGAGCAGATAAAAAAACATCCTACAAAAGGAGGAAAGATTCTGGAAAAAATGATGGATTTTCCTTTCTTGCAGGAGGGGGCTCTTTATCATCATGAGCGCTACGATGGCACGGGATATCCGTCAGGATTAAAAGGTGAAGAAATTCCTGAAATCGCCAGAATGATTGCCGTTGCAGATGCCTACGATGCGATGACCTCATACCGAAGCTATCGAAATGTAATGGATCAGGCAATTGTAAAACAGGAAATTTGGAAAGGATCGGGAACTCAGTTTGACCCGTTCTTTGCAAAACTAATGATTTCGTTAATCGACGCAGATTTGGATTATGATATGCGTGAAAAGCCGGATTACCTGGATGAAATAATATTTGATGACCAAAGCGAAGAAATTGTATGGAAATATGAACCTACGGAAATTGCAGATGAAAACCAGGTGATGCAGGAAACCAGTGTAGCTACACTGGGCGAATTTACCATGTGCGTGAACAACTGGGCAAATCCTTCTCAACCGGTTGAGGTCGAGAAGGAAATGCATTCGGTCAGATTTAAATCTACGACAAATCCGGATGGCGAACTGGTATGGTTTGTGCCGACAGTAATTGTCTTTTCATCAGAGGATGGAGCTATCGGTGGGAAGGGATATGATGAACTAGGTGTTTTCGTTAGTGGTGGCTACAGCTGGAAAGTCGGTTCTTCAATCGATGAATCCATTCGGGTTACGAAAACGGATGCGTTCAGAGATTATGATCAATGGATTCAAAGAAACAAAACGGGAATGGAGTACAAGGCTTCTGTGGTTCGTTATGGTTCTCTTGTAAATATTAAGATTGAAAATGATTTGCTGATAGTTGATGGGGAACTGATTTTACCCAATGGTTTTGATAAGAAAGTATATTTTGCGATTACAGGGGAAAGATGCAGGATAGAAGATTATGCGATTTTGGACGTTCCCTGCAATTAACCCATTTCATGAATGGTTGACGGCCAATTCGGATTCCAGCGAAACATAAGTGTAGAAAATAGATACCGGGGTGGTACGAAAAGAAAGGAATCGCAACTTATGTATGATTTTGACAAAGAGATCAACAGATTAAATACCCATAGTTACAAGTGGGATCTGCTGGGGGAGGAATACCTGCCGCTCTGGGTTGCAGATTCGGACTTTGAGGTTCCGCCTGCGGTTACGGAAAGACTGAAAAAAAGAATAGAGCATGGGATATTCGGGTATTTACTGACCGGTAATGAAATATACGATGTCCTTCGGAAATGGTTTCGGGAGGAGTACAATGCTGTAATACCGGATAAAAGCTGGATGAAACTTGTTCCGGGAATCGTGCCTGCCCTTGCGGTGGCCAGCAATATCGGGGGCGGAAAGTCTATTACCAATATCCCGAATTATTGTAATTTGCTGGAGGCACCCGGGAGCGCCGGAAATGAAATGATTAAAGTTCCCTTAAGGAATGTGGAGGAATATTATTCCATAGATTTTGATGCATTGGAGGCGGCTGTTACAGAAGATACAAAGGTATTTTATCTTTGCAATCCCCACAATCCGGTGGGAAGAGTTTATACCCTGGAGGAACTCCGACAGGTAAGTGCTTTTGCCAAGAAACATCATCTTCTGGTAGTATCGGATGAAGCCCATTGTGAGATTGTATACGAGGGAAAACATATTCCTTTTTTTACGGTAGATGACTACGCGCGCGAGCACTCCATAACCCTTTATTCCAATGGAAAAATGTGCAATGTTCCTGATGTGATTTTGGCATTTGCGGTAATCCCAAACAAGGAGCTTATGCAAACCTTTGAAAGACTGGGCTATGCGTTTGGGGAAGAGCATGTACTGAACGTGGAAGCCGGAATTGCGACCTATGGAGAATCCGGAGAATGGAAGGCAGAATTGCTGGCATATTTAAAGGCCAACAGAGATTATCTGGAGCAGGAATTAAGAACCAGATTTCCGAAGGCGAAATTTGTTCATTTGGAAAGCACCTTTTTGGCCTGGGTTGACTTCCGAGGATATGGTGAACAGGTGGATGCAAAATACTTTCGGAAGAATGCCAAGGTCTTTTTGACAGACGGAAAAGATTTTGGAAAAGAAGGATATGTAAGAATTAATTTTGCCACCAGACGGGCAATTCTTACGGAAGCTTTAAATAAAATGGAAAAGGCAATAAAGGGCTAAGGTATTCCGATTAAGATGCCGATAAAATAATTAGAAGCCTATTATTATCAATTTGTGATCGGTCGAAAAGAAATCCGCTTTTGCCATCAAAGATTGGTTTTGTTGCAAGGAAAAGTAATTTGAAGTAAAATAGGAAAAGTGGAGGGATGAACAATGAGTAATCTAAACATTGACAGCGTAGTAAGTGCACAGTCCGGATATCAGACAGCTTCTGTGAAAAATGATGCAAAATCCGGCGAAAAGAGCACCGGCAAAGCGACAGAAAAAGCAGAAAATAAAGATGGTGTTGTATTCGAGAAGGCTGCAGAGACCACCAAGAAGGCTACCTATTCGATCAACAAAATGAGCGCAGAAGACAGAGCAGCTTTGGTAGAACAGTTAAAGCAGGATGATTTAAACAGAAGAAATCAGCTTACCAGCCTGGTGCAGAAAATGTTTGGTGAGCAGGCAGGTGTTTCCAATTTGTCCGGTCTTTTCTCTCCGGAGAATTTAAAGAATGTCACTGCTGCAGATATTGCACAGGCCAAGGAAGATATTTCCGAGGACGGATACTGGGGCGTAAAGCAGACCTCACAGCGTTTGTTTGACTTCGCATCCGCGTTGGCCGGCGACGATGTAGAGAAGATGAAAGAGATGCAGGCAGCCATGGAGAAGGGATTTAAGCAGGCAACCTCCGCTTGGGGAAAGGACTTGCCCGGTATTTGCCAGGATACCATGAAAGCAGCAAATCAGTTGTTTGAAGATTATTATGCTTCCAAGAGTGAAGAATAAAAAGATTATCGAAAGAAAGGCTTCCGGGTTGTTGAATCCGGAAGCCTTTTTCAGTGTTTCTTAATTTATTCCTGCGTGAAGACCATATCCCGAAGGGTAGGATGAATGATTCCATAGGCCATTCCACAGTTTCTGACGTGCATGGTATAGACAAGGGAGATTTTGCTGTTGGTATCCATGGTAATGCAGCTTCCTGCGGCACCGTCCCAGCCAAATACACCGGCAGGAGCGGTGGACTGGATAGCCTGCGGATCCATCAGTACCTGCATGCCCACACCGTATCCATAGCCTTTTCTACCCATGGTGGTTTCAATATCCTTTAGAGAATCCGGGCCCAAAAGATTCTGCTTGATGGTTTCTATGGTCTTGCTTTGAAGGATACGAACTCCGTCCTTGCTTACTCCGCCACAGGCCAAAGTATCTGCCAGCTTTGCATAATCTTCGGTACAGCTGACCAAACCGGCGCCACCACTTTCATAGCACTCGCTAAGCTGATAATTACAGGTGGGGGCCATAGGAACAATCTGTCCGGGAATTCCTTCCATAATGAACTGCTCAGAAAGGCCCGGCTCGTGGTTAACCGGTTTTGCAAAATGGGTACGGTTCATCTGAAGCGGTTCCCAAATGTTTTTCTTTAAGTATTCTCCGTATGACATGCCGCTGACAACTTCGATGACGGCTGCAATAACGTCATGGCTCAGACTGTAGCAAAAATGTGTTCCGGGCTGGAAGGAAAGGGGACTTTCCACAAAGGAATCCACCAAATCACGGGTGGTGGCATTCATGCCGTCGCGTTTTAGGATGCGCAAAATGCCGGGTCTTTCCAGGTTGTAATCCAAGCCGGACTGCATAGAAACCAAATGTTTGATTAACATCGGATTGGCGGGAGTGATTTCTCCTTCTTTGTTTGAAACGGTCAAATCTTTATAAGCCGGGAGATAATTGGCTACCGGATTCTCCAAAGAGATTTTTCCCTGCTCCACCAGCTGCATCAGTGCGGTCATGGTTTGTACCTTTGTCATGGAGAACATCAGGTACTGGGTATCGTTGCTAACCGGTATGGTGCGGTTGTTGTCGGTATGCCCGGTCATGTGTCGATAAATACAGGTGTGATCCTTGTAAACCATACAGTCTACAGAAGGAATGCCAAGAGGAATCAGTGAATCCAAATATTCGGTTAGTTTTTCTGCGTTCATAGGTTTTCTCCATTCTTTTCAAAAAATCGGAACTGATTAAATTGTAAGTTTTTTTGAGGTGGGATGCAATGGATTTTCTTATTTCTCTTTCAAAAAATAATATATTGAATGAAAAAATAATTGACAAAGTGAGGATTTCTTGTTAAGGTATAACCACAGATGAGAGCAAAGACGTTCCGGTTCGGGACGTCTTTTTTTGTAAGCAAAGGCGCTTGTGCAGAAATGCATAGGCGTTTTTTATTACCTTTCATTCGGAAAAAGTAAAGGAGGACGAACAAAAATGAAGCAGCAAGAACAAGCCCTATTACAACATACAGATAAAATTAATAATTTGTTGGCCCGCTACGGAGTAAAGTTTGGAATTTACAAAAACAATGTGTTTAAAGAGCAATTGTTCCCATTTGACTCGATACCAAGAGTGATTGAACATTCTGAATTTGAAATGTTGGAGAGAGGGCTAAAGCAAAGGGTTTTAGCCCTCAATTTATTTCTTAAAGATATTTATTCGGAAAAGAAAATTGTTAGGGACGGAGTGGTCCCGGAGGATTTTATTTTTGCTTCCTCGGGATATTTGGCAGAATGTGAGGGAGTCATGCCGGTTAAAGGGATTTATTCACATATATCCGGTATTGACCTGGTAAAGGGAAAAGACAACACCTGGTATATCCTGGAGGATAACCTGAGAGTGCCCTCCGGTGCCTCTTATCCGATGATTGCCAGAGATTTGTGCAGAAAGAGCTCGCCGGAAACCTTCCACAATAACAAGCTGGTGGATAATCGTGATTATGCGGATTTACTTAGACATACCATGGATTATGTAAACACCGGAGGACATACGGTAATCCTGACCCCCGGCAGATATAATGCCGCATATTTTGAGCATTCCTATCTGGCAGAAAAGACGGGAGCCCATTTGGTAACCGGATCGGAGTTGTTTGTGGAAAACGATTATCTTTACTACATCAGCGCAAGCGGTATGAAGGAGAAAGTAGGCGCGGTATACCGAAGAATTTCCGATGAATATCTGGATCCCATGAATTTTAATCCGGAGTCGTTAATTGGCATTCCGCATATTTATGATGTGTTCCGCAAAGGAAATGTGGCACTTATAAATGCTCCGGGAAACGGTGTGGCAGATGACAAGGGTATCTATTATTTCGTACCCAAGATGATTCAGTATTATTTGAACGAAGAGCCCATTCTCAAGAATGCCCCCACCTATCTGCCTTTTTACGAGGAGGACATGGCTTATGTTTTGGAGCACTTTGATGACCTGGTATTAAAGGATGTGGCAGAAGCCGGAGGATACGGCGTTGTATTTGGTAATACCATGACGGCAAAGCAAAAAGAAGATTTTATCACATTGTTGAAGGCGGAACCCAGACGGTTTATTGCACAGGAAGTTATTGATTTCCAGGATTTGGACATTTTGGACGAGGGAGAAATCGTGCCCAGAAAGGCGGATTTAAGAGCCTTTGTTTTGATGGCGGAGGAGCCTATGGTATGGGCCAGCGGACTTACCAGATTTTCCAGAAATCCGGATTCATTTATTGTCAATTCATCACAAGGAGGAGGATTTAAAGACACATGGGTATTATATCAGTAGAACAGGTTGATCATCTTTTTTGGTTGGGAAGATATGCGGAAAGGGTATATACCACCCTGAAAATATATTCTGTATATTATGACCGAATGATTGATGAGACGGAAGAAAGTTATCCGAAGTATTGTGATTCTTTGGATATTCCCAACATCTATGAGTCAAAAGAAGATTTTTTGAAAAGATATCCTTTTGATGAAAAGGTTTCCGATTCCATTATCAGCAACCTGAACAGAGCTTATGATAATGCAATTGTTCTTCGGGAGACAATCGGATCGGATGCCCTGTCTTATATACAGCTGTCGATTTATGCAATGAGTAATGCGGCCAAGAGCAACGCGCCCCTGATTGAATTGCAGGAAATCATGGATGATTTATTGTCCTTTTGGGGGATCGTGGATGACCAGATTGATACAGAGCAAATTCGTAATATCCTGAAGGCAGGCAAAAGAATTGAACGCGTGGATTTATATGCCAGACTGGAAATCGATAAAAAGAGGCTGGAAAGAGAAGTAAACAGAATGATTCCCCGCGTGCTCAGAAGCGGAATGAAGTATAACGAAATCTCCCTAAGCAAAGTCGGAAGTCTGATTAATGACAATCAGTTGGATTATGACGGACTTATTTCCAATGTAGAAACCATTGTAATGTAAAGAAGGTGAAAAAGTGGCTTTTTTAGATTATGAGTACAAGATGAAAATCAGTTATTCAGAGCCGGTAGACAAATGCTACTTTACCATCAAAGCAGTACCGACGGATGATTTTCGACAAAGAAATATTACCTATGATATTGAGATGATTCCCTCCACCACATTTTCGGAAAGTAAAGATTCCTTCGGAAATACACAGCTGATTGGATGTGATAACGTCCCCCACTCTGTGTTTGAATTTAAAATCAAGGGACTGGTGGAAACCCATGACCTTAATATTTCCTGTGGTCTGGAGGAGAATCGAGTCGGAATGTATCGGCATCCCCATGGGAAATGTATCCCCGGCGATTGCATAAAATCTTTTGCCGAGGAGTTGAAACAGGAAATATCGGATGGAGATTCGGAGATTCAAAAGTGTAAGAAAATCATGGCGAGATTATATGAGGCCATGCGGTATATTCCGGGAAGCACCGTGGTTGAGACGACTGCGGAGGAAGCTTTTTCGAAGGGAGAAGGGGTTTGCCAGGATTATTCCCATATCTTGATTTGCCTTCTTCGCATGTTTCATATCCCGGCGCGTTATGTGTGCGGATTGATTGTGGGTGAAGGGCAGAGCCACGCCTGGGTGGAGGCTGCCTGTGACGGAAGTTATATCGCTTTTGACCCCACCCATAATCGTGAAATTACGGACGAATATATTAAATTGGGCGTGGGACGGGATGCTCTGGATTGTGCCATTAACCGAGGCGTTATGTGGGGTGGTGGATTACAAACCCAGGATATTCAGGTCACAGTTAGAAAAGTACATTAGGAGCAAGGAGTCGGGAAAATGGTTGAGACAGTCACATCGGTTGGTCTTCCCATAGATGAACAGCTGATGATTAAAAAAAATCGAATTATCCCGGAGGGTTGGAACGAAAGTAACCTTTCTCGGGCGAAACGAATCAGTATTGTCACCGGTATTCATGGTGATGAGTTGGAGGGGCAATATGTCTGCTATGAACTGCAGAGACGTATTGCCGGGGAAAAAGAAAAACTTACCGGAATTGTAGATATCTATCCGGCTATGAATCCTCTGGGGATTGATTCCATCACCAGAGGAATTCCTGCGTTTGATTTGGACATGAACCGTCTGTTTCCGGGAAATATTGACGGAAATATGACAGAGTACCTGGCAGCAGGTATTATGGAGGATGTGGCAGGCTCCGACTGCGTATTGGACATTCATGCAAGCAATATTTATCTGACGGAAATCCCTCAGATACGAATCAATGAACTGCATGCAGATACCTTGGTTCCGTTGGCCAAACTGGCAAACGTGGATTTTATCTGGGTGCATGGTGCCAGCACGGTTTTGGAGGCCACCTTTGCCCACAGCTTAAACAGCATCAATACCCCGGTACTGGTGGTAGAGATGGGTGTGGGAATGCGACTGACAAAGGCCTACGGGAATCAGATGGTAGAGGGTATTTTCAATCTCATGAAGGAGTTGGGAATTTGGAGCGGAGAGGTGGCTCAGGTTCGGACTCCTATGATTTCTCAAAACCCGGAGGATGTAAGTTATCTGAATGCCTCTGCCAGTGGTCTTTTCGTGCCTGAGGTTTCTCACGGAGTTTATCTGAAAAAAGGGGATCTGATTGGAAAGATCGTGGACCCGTTGTGCGGAAAGGTTTTGGATGAAGTCAGAGCACCCCAGGGAGGAATGTTATTTACGATTCGTGATTATCCGATTGTAGACGAAGGCTCCTTGATGGGTCGAATTCTCAAGGAGGAGGTTTGCATCCATGAATAAGAGAATTATCTATCAAATCAAGGGCATGTATCGTGACGATTTTCGCGTGACGGGGTATGAGTTTGGAAACGGAGAGAAGTCTGTCTGTATATTGGGAAATTCCAGAGGAAATGAGGTGCAACAGATTTACTGTTGTTCGCAACTGGTGAAAAAGATGAAGCAGTTAGAAGAGGAAGGGCGCATTAAAGAGGGACACAAAATTTTGATTATTCCTTCCATAAACCCTTATTCCGTGAATATCCAAAAGCGTTTTTGGTCAACGGACAATACGGATATCAATCGTATGTTTCCGGGATATAATTTGGGAGAAACGACCCAGAGAATCGCTGATGGTGTGTTTAAAGAAATCAAGGATTATAAATACGGAATTCAGTTTACTTCCTTTTACATGCCCGGTGACTTTGTGCCCCATGTGAGATATATGAAGGAAGGTTTTACCACAAAGGAAGACGCGGAAAAATTCGGTTTGAAATACATTGTGGAAAGAACAGTGCGACCCTATGATACTGCCACACTGAATTATAACTGGCAGGTATGGGACACCATTGCTTTCTCTCTTTATACAAATACCACCGAGAAAATCAGTAAGACCGGAGCAGGACAGGCGGTTTTGTCGATTATGAATTTCCTGGCCAATAACGGAATTATTAAATATAATGCAATCGGTGAGAAAAAGATACGAACGATTGACGACACTGAACTTATATCGGTCAAAACGGCATTGTCCGGATTCTATGAACCCTTGGTAAAGGCGGGGGAAACGGTGGAGGCCGGCCAACCTTTGGCCAATATTATCAATCCCTATGAAGGGGATATTTTGGAAACCTTATATGCACCGCTAAGCGGTACCATCTTTTTTATGCACAATGAACCGCTGACTTATGCCAATACTGCTGTAATAAAAATTCTTGGAGAAGAGTGATGCTGTTATGAAAAAAATAAAATTACCGGGGATCGGAATGCGAATCATTAAGTCCGCCCTGGCGGTTTCTTTGTGTGTTGTAATCAATCTCCTTCGGGGAGAAAACGGAATGGTTTTTTATTCCCAGCTGGCAGCCCTTTGGTGTATCCAGATGTATCGAAACAATACGTTGGAGAATGCGATTCAAAGAACTGTGGGTACGGTGGTAGGAGCGTTATACGGGTTACTGTATCTTCTTTTGTATCCGCATATGATTCATTTCTTTGGGACCGGTGCAATAATCGAAGCGGCCTGCTTGTTTGTAAGCATTGTTCTGGTGCTGTACACTACCGTAATCACCCATAAGAATCAGGCTTCTTACTTTTCCTGTGTGGTATTTTTGAGTATTGTGATTAATCATATCCAGGATATGAATCCTTACAAATTTGTGTGGAATCGTTTTCTGGACACAATGATCGGAATTGCCATCGGTATTATGATTAATAACATTCGTATTTGTCTCAAACCGGACCGGGAAACACTGTTTGTTTCCGGCGTAGACGATATTTTATTGGACAAGCAGAATCACGTCAGTGCATTTTCCAAAGTAGAACTCAACCGCATGATGGAGGATGGCATGCGGTTTACGTTTGCCACCATGCGAACGCCGGCATCGCTTTTGGAGCCCCTTTCGGATTTGAAGTTAAAATATCCTGTAATCGTCATGGATGGTGCGGCCTTGTATGATGTTAAGAATTGTGCGTACCTGAAGGAGTATGTGATTTCGCCGGAAACGGCGACAGAGCTGCTGCGGGTCATGGGAAAGGCAGGGCTGAATCCCTTTATCAATGTGATTATTGACGATACACTTTTGATTTATTACCGGGATTCCCAGGATGAAGTAAATCAAAAACTGGTGGAAAAAATGAAACGTTCTCCCTACAGAAATTATTTGAAGCGGGAATTTCCGGGAGATGAAAATGTGGTTTATTTTATGGTGTTGGATAAAACGGAGCGTATTGAGGAATTTTGGAATCAACTGGTTATTCTCGAATATGATAAAAAACTGAAGATTTTAAAATATGCATCCGATGATTACAAGGGATATTCTTATATCAAGATTTACAACAAAAATGCATCCAAAGAGAATATGCTTTTGTACCTAAAGGAGAAGTATGGAATTGAAAAGTGTGTGACTTTCGGAACTATTCCAAAGAAATATGATGTCCTCATCCATGAAAACAGTTTTAATGAGGTGGTTCGACTGGTTCGACACAGATATGAGCCGTTGTTTGGTATTCGTAAGAAAAAATAGAGCTCCCATGAAAGCTTTGTGCCTTGGCGCAAGGCTTTTTTGTTGAATTCAAAAGTTTGCTCTATCTGCAAAAGAAAAGATGTGTTATGATAAGGCTATCTTGCTTTAGGAGAGAAAATATGAAAAAAATACGATTGATGATTGTTTGTATCGGATTGCTTGGACTGATGGGGTGCAATGGTCCGGCTACGGGCAATTCGGAGGGACAGATTGAAACAATTCCGTCCTATGTAGAGAGTACGCAGGAGAGTATTACCTCCGAAGAGAATACAACGATAGAGGAATCCTCGGTAGAGAGTTCTACGGAAATAACCGAAGCTTTGGAGTCGACCGAAGTTTTGAGGTCCACCGAAGAGCAGGAATCTACAAAAGAGGAATCGGCTCCGGACAAAGAAAACGAAGAGCAAAGCATTGTTACGGTCCAAAATGCATATAGCGTAGAAAAGAAAAATGATGCGGGGAATGTGGTATTAACCGTTCGATATGATATGGCGAAAACCGATGAAGAGAAATATCCAAAGCTTGCAGAAACTTTGAATCAGATAAACAGAAAGATTCAAGAAGGCAGTGAATGGGCCATGGAGGAATATTTTCGGGAGGCACAGGAGCGATATGATCAGGATGAGGTGGAATATGAATTCACCTATAGCATTTCGGTTCCGTTTGCCAATGAAAAGATTACCTGCCTGATTTTGAATTACTATGGCTACAACGGTGGAGCCCATGGTTTTGTTGATTCCTTCACCTATGCCCTGGATTCCCAAACCGGAGAGGAAATATCTTATAGGGATTTGATTTCGGATGAGGATGGTTTGTTTGCCTATCTTTTGGAAGAACTGGAAAGACAGAATGTTGCCTATGGCGGTGATTTCTACGATAATTATCAGGAAACAGCCCGGAAGATGTTCTATCAGATAGATGCATTTACGCAAAATTGGTGGATTACTTCGAACAAAATTATTTTCTATTATGACTTTTATGAGCTGGCACCTTATTATGTGGGGGATCAGACGGTAGAGGTGAGTGTTTTGGAACATCCGGAATTCTTTCGGTCCGCGTACTGGAACTAATCTATGGGGAAAATGGAAAAATATAATAAAATGATGGAGGAAATATGGCAAAAAAAGCGAAAGCCGCAAATAATAAAATAATCGCAATTGTATTAATTGTTCTTGGGGTGATTGTTGTAATCGATATTGGATTGCTGATACTGTTCCTTGGTTCGAAAGATGAGCCGGTGGTAATCACGGTAAACAATCTGAATATTCCGGTAATTCAGAATATTGTGGTAGAGAACAGTGACAAGGTAGTTTACGAAACGGACGATTTGAAACTGGTGATGGAGCCGGCGAAAGAGGAAAACTTTCCCGTAGGCGGCACCACAAGAGATGATAAAGAATGGAAAAAAGACGGGGACAAAGTGGTTGTGGATGGAAAAACAGTAACCGTCGAGAAGAATACAAAGGATAAGGATAACGGTAAGATAGCTGCGGTGGCATCTGCGCTTGATTCCAAGACAGGTTACACCAAGGGTGTGGATGATTATAACCATAACTATGCCATTTACTATATGGAAGCGGCAAATTGTCTGCTGTATTATCCCAAGCAGCTTGTCCTTGTGAAGGAAAACGAGGATCAATCCTTATTTTTCAGAGATCCCAGAAGCAATGCGGAATTAAAGGTGACTTTGGATGAAAATGAGTTTGCCTCTATGGACGAAGTGGAAAGTTTGATTGCAAACAGCGAATATTCCACGATTCTGGCCAGCGGAACGGACTGGTTTTCTGCCGAAACATACGGCAAGAATACCACGACCTTCAGCCTTACGGGCCTGGGCAATCAATACAGTGTAACAGCGGACCTTACCTACGAGAAAAAATATAATTTTGTATTTGAGGAATTACGAAAACTGCTGAAGTGTCAGTTTGTGGGTGATGGAATATGGGTAAGTAATGCGACAGAAGACAGCGTAGGAAAGAAGGTCGCTGCAGTGGAAAAGTCTCCTTCTGCGTATGACCCGGTTTTAAAGCGTACATCCTATTATTCCGAGAAGTTAAATTGTGTGGTTGCTTATCCGGATATCTTTACCAAGCAATATGAAGGAGACAGTTTATATTTTACCGATCCGGTCACCGGAGCCGTTCTGGAGGTTACCAGGTTTGAAAGCGAGATGACAATCGGTGAAGCGCAGTCTCTTCTGAATGTAAAGGAAAGTAATCTGGTAAGCGATCATTCTCTCCGGGCGTCAAATGACAACGAAATTGTCTTTGTGACGGTACGAGACGGATATCTTTGGACCGCAATTATGACTTACGATGAAGCTTATAAAGGAATCTATTCTTATGCCTATGATATGCTGGAAATCTGCATTGAAGGGGATGATGTAAATACGACGGAAATGAAGGAGATTTATTTCCCGGCATTTCACTGTTATGTGGTGCTTCCCATGCAGTACGAAGAATATGGTACAGAAGGCGATATTCATTTGATAAAGGATACCATCACCGGTATGGAGGCGCGCCTTTCCTTCACAGAAATAGCGGACCCTTCAGACTACAATAATCTTTACAGTGTTTTCCATGTGGTGGCAGAAGATGGGAACGTATTACTTGATGAAGATATGGTAAAGTGGCACAATATTGACGGATTGAATCTGGGTGCGGCAGGTAGAGATTATGCGGCACTGCTGGAACTTTCTTATCCCAATGCCTATGAGGTTTACAAAAACTGTTGGAAGGATTTTGGAATATACTTCTTTACGGGCGAGGAATTGGAGACTGATGCGGAGGCTATCCGCGACGAGGTTCTGGCGGCAGTTGTTCTGGATGCGGCAAAAGAAGAGGTTATCGACGAGAATACCAATCAGACCGATATCTTTGCAAAGTCGGATGCGGAGGAAGCTGCCACAGAAGCAAATACCGCAACAACCCTTTCCGAAAACGGAAAGAAGCAGGCGGAAATCAATTCGGATGCAGGCGATACAAAGACAGAGCCAAACCGTGTGCTTGTATATAAAACAGAAAATGATTATATGGATGTAACCACCAATGGAGAGGCTTGGCTCAACGGCTTTGTAGAGCTTTTCCCCAGACCGGCGGACACCAGACAGGCAAGATATTATGTTGTTTTGTATTCCATGAACGTACTGGCTTACAATGGATATACGATTCCCGATTTTGCTTCAGATGCTTATCATGTGGCGGATGTGGTAGATGAGTATGTCAGAGCACTGGACGATTGCGGGGAAAGAATCGATACCCAGCTTGGAGAGGGAATCATCTCCGTATTTGAGGTTTTGTGCTATTACCTTGGAATCGATGAAGTACCCCGGTATGTAATAAAAGATTATGACATTTCCCAAATTGGCGGAATTCAGGCAATAAAGAATTCCGAAAAAGAGGATTCCGGAAAAGTGGACTCCGGGAAAGAGGATTCCGGGAAAGAGAATTCATCAAACACGGGAGACAACGGTAGTTCCAATACCTCTGCGTCCCAAAGTACCGGAGAAGCTTATCCGAATGATGCAAAGAAGACCTTTGAAAGCCTTCCTTTTTCGGAGGTTTCCAATTTCGCAGAGGTTTATTCCGGTTACGGATCCCTTACAAATCTCTATTTTGATATGGACGATATCGCAAAATCAGAGATGCTGGAAGCCATAGAGGAACTGTATGCCCTTGGTTTTGTTTGTGTCGATAAGGACCTCTCGGAATGGGAAGACGAATATCGATTCTCCGGTTATTTGCCGGGAACGCAGGAAGAGATGCTTATATATGTCGATATGAACAGTGATTATGCAGTGGTTTTCTACCTTTTGAAGGACGGAAGCTTTTTCCATGAACCGGGTGTTTTGTGCTTCTACGGAATAGATTATGGATTTGATTTTTTGTGCGAATTGAAAAATAGCATGCACTATTTTGTGAACGGAGTAGAAAGAATAGAGGCGGAATTTGGGGAAGAGGTGTATTACAGATTTACTTGCGGATGGTTTGATACTTCCGCAGAAGCTTTCCGTTCATGGACGCAGGGCGAATATGATGACGATGAAGAACGTTACTGTAGTGTTATCGAATCCGGATATTATGATGCGGCAGGACAATTTGTCAAAGTGCGTACCTATGTTTATATGGCGACTGAGGGATATACCCTTTGCTTTGATCAGAACGGCGACCTGGTTTATACCTACGGGGGCTATTAAAATTTTGTGTTGCAATCTGTAGCATTTTTACTCAGAAAGTTTCATGCTAAATATAACCGGATTGCGAAAGCGGGGATGATTATGATATTAACGACAACATTAAAAGAGAATTTGAAAAAGGGAATTTATCAGGATGTTTTGACCGATGTGTATGTGGACGCAGAGAGAGCAGCGGTACAACCGGCCCGTTATATTCAGGCTATTGAGGTTTTCGAAAAGAATTACGGAGTACAGGAGGTAGAAGTTTTCAGCGCTCCCGGAAGAAGTGAAATCTGTGGAAACCATACGGATCATCAGCGCGGAGAAATTCTGGCTGCCTCCATTAATCTGGATGCCATTGCCATTGTGCAAAAGAAAGAGGACGGAATTGTACGACTGATTTCCGAGGGCTATGAGGAGATTCTGGTGGATACCGGAAGTTTGGGCAAGCAGGCACAGGAAGAGGGTACTACCGAGGCTCTCATAAAGGGTGTATTGGCAGGCGCAAAAGACAGAGGTTATCAGGTGGGTGGATTTACCGCCTATGTCACCAGTGAGGTTTTGATTGGTGCCGGTTTGTCTTCCTCTGCTGCATTTGAGACACTGCTTGGCACAATTGTATCTTACCTTTACAATGACGGATCTCTGGATGCGATTACCAATGCCATTATCGGTCAATATGCAGAGAATGTTTATTTCGGAAAACCTTGTGGCTTAATGGATCAGATGGCTTGTTCCGTAGGAAGTCTGGTTCATGTGGATTTTGCGAATCCCAAAGAGCCGGTGGTAGAGAGGGTTACCTTTGATATGAACGGTCACGGTTACAGCCTGTGTATTACCGATACCAAAGGAAGTCATGCGGATTTGACGGATGAATATGCGGCAGTACCCAAGGAAATGAAAGAGATTGCAGCCTTTTTCGGAAAAGATGTATTACTCGGTATTACCTTGACAGATATTTTGAAAAATGCAGAGGCTCTTCGCACAAAATGCGGAGACAGGGCAGTGTTACGTGCGATTCATTTTATCTGTGAAAATCAGAGAGTACAGTCAGCCGTAAAAGCGCTTCAGACAGAGAATTTGGAGCTTTTTTTGGCCAATATAAAGGCTTCCGGAGATTCTTCCTATAAGTACCTCCAGAATGTGTACACCTCCAAGGATGTGGCACATCAGAATGTATCCCTTGCCCTGGCGGTAAGTGATGTGGCATTGGCGGGTGGAAAAGGCGTAAGCAGAGTACATGGTGGCGGTTTTGCCGGTACCATCCAGGCATTTGTAAAGAATGAAGAAGTTGTACAGTATCAAAAGACGATGGATGAACTGTTCGGGGCAGGCTCCTGTCACGTATTGCAGATTCGGAAATACGGTGGAATGAAGCTGTCCTTCTAAGGGGAAATAATGCGTAATATCAAGACTTTGAGCAATAAGTCCCAAGGCATTTTGTTTATCATTGCGGCGGGGCTTTGCTTTTCTTTTATGACCTTCTTTATCAAACTGGCAGGAGATTTACCTACCATGCAGAAAGCCTTCTTTCGAAATGCGGTGGCAGCAGTGGTGGCAAGCATAATCCTGGCCCGCAGTGAAGGTGGATTTACGGTTCAAAAGACCAGCTGGCCGTCCTTGTTTATGAGGGCGTCCTGTGGCTGTATCGGTATTTTTTGTAATTTCTATGCCATTGATAAAATTAATATAGCGGATGCGAATATGCTGAATAAATTGTCTCCCTTTTTTGCCATTATTTTTTCCGTGTTCCTTCTGAAGGAAAAGGCGAACAAGGTGGAATGGACGGCGGTTGTCATAGCTTTCATGGGAGCGCTCCTGATTGTAAAGCCCTCTTTTCAAATCCGGTTTGTTTATGGATTGATAGGGGCATTGGGCGGTCTGGGCGCCGGAGTGGCATATACCTTTGTGCGGAAATTAGGGAAGCAGGGAGAACGGGGACCGGTAATCGTAATGTTTTTTTCTACCTTTTCCACGTTGGTATTTTTGCCGTACATGATTTTTTTCTATCATCCTATGACAGTGTGGCAGACGGTTTGCCTGCTTTTGACAGGTGTTTGTGCTACCGGAGGACAGTTGTGTATTACCAAGGCCTACACCAAGGCGCCGGCCAAGGAAATTTCGGTGTTTGATTACTCCCAGATTTTGTTTGCGGCAGTTTTAGGAATTCTATTTTTGCATGAAGTGCCGGATTTATATAGTGTTTTGGGATATATTGTCATTATCGGTGTGGCGGTATGGAAGTGGTGGTATAACATGCATCAGGAGGAATAGCTATAGGAAATTCCTATAACCAACCATAAAAAATAAGGAATATACTTTGCGGACTCAATTGCGTATAATGGACAAAGAGTCGTAAGGGATTTTCCCATTCGGAAAGGAAAGAGAAACATTCGTATATAACCATGAAGATTTCAGATATTTTAGCAAGCAATGAACCAACATTATCTTTTGAAGTATTCCCGCCAAAATCCAGTGACAATTATGAAGTGGTGAAAAAAGCCACTGATGAAATCGGTGCCTTAAAGCCTGATTTTATGAGTGTTACTTATGGAGCCGGCGGAAGCACCAGTAAGCTCACCGGAGATATTGCGGAAAATTTAGAAAAGCATGGAGTCACCACATTGACGCATTTAACCTGTGTCAATGCTACCAAAGAAAGCCTGGAAAACCAGTTGGATATCTTTCGGGAGAAGGGGATTCAGAATATTCTGGCACTTCGCGGAGACCTGCCTGCGGGTGTGGAAGGCACCGATGACTGGGTGTATAAGCATGCCAGTGAATTAATTCCCGTAATCAAATCCAAGGGGGATTTTTGCGTAGGTGGAGCATGCTATCCGGAAACCCATCCGGAGGCGGAAAACAGTTGGGCAGATATAGAGAATTTAAAGAAAAAAGTGGATGCGGGATGTGACTTTTTGACCACCCAGATGTTCTTTGACAACAGCATCTTCTTTAACTATTTATACAAGGTTCGCTCTGCGGGAATTATGGTTCCGATTGTGGCCGGTATTATGCCGGTAACCAATGCCAAGCAGATGGAACGTATTTACAAATTATCTCAGGCGCATTTACCTTACCGCTTTGTTGCATTGCTGGATAAGTTTAAGGATAATCCGGCCGCTATGCGACAGGCCGGTCTGGCCTATGCCACCGATCAGATTATTGACCTGATTGCCAGCGGTATCAACAATATTCATGTTTATACCATGAACAAACCACAGACAGCAATAGAGTTACAGAATAGTCTTTCGGAAATTATTCCTTCCTGCAAAAAATAAAAAACGAATTTACAGAAGCTGCCCCGCACTTGCGAAGAAAACAATCGTTGATTTGCAATTGCGGGGTGCTTTTTTTGTGCGGAATGTGTTATAATGTTTTTAGTATTTTACAATTGACAGAGGGAGTGTATACAAATGAGCGAAAGAAAAACTTTTGGAACCAATCCGATTATGAAAAATCTTTATACTGCCGATCCTGCCCCTATGGTGAGCGGAGATACCCTGTATCTTTACACCACCCACGATGAGGACGAACTGGTAAATAATTTCTATACAATGTATGACTGGCGTTGTTATTCCACCAAGGATATGGTGAATTGGACCGACCACGGTAAGATTTTCTCCTTGGATGATATTGCATGGGCAGATGACAGAGCCTGGGCACCTCAGTGCGCAGAAAGAAACGGTAAGTTCTATCTTTACTGTCCCGTACATAAAAAAGACGGTGGCATGGCCATTGCAGTAGGCGTTTCCGACAGCCCGGCAGGTCCTTTCAAGGATTTGGGATATCCTTTAGTGGATGAAGGAGACTGGAACGATATCGATCCGACCGTATTTATCGATGATGACGGACAGGCGTATTTATACTTCGGTAACCCGGAACTTCGTTATGTATTGTTAAACGAAGACATGATTTCCTATGACCAGAGCGTTGGAGTGGTGAAGATTCCCATGACCGTTGAATCCTTCGCAAAGGGAAGTCATAATACCGGAACGACCTATGGGGAAGGTCCCTGGTTCTATAAACGAAACAATTTATATTATATGGTATATGCGGCATTTGCTGAGGGAGAACATCGCAATGAGCACTTTGCATATTCCACATCCACTTCTCCCACAGGCCCCTGGGTATACGGTGGCGTGTTGATGGAGGAAGGTCCCTGCTTTACCAATCATCCCGGTATTGCAGATTTTAAGGGACATTCTTATTTGTTCTACCATACCGATGAACTTCCCGGAGGAAGCTTGTTCCATCGCAGTGTATGTGTGGCAGAGTTTACCTACAATGAGGATGGCTCCATTGATACCGTTTCCAAGTGTGACGGTGTGGAGGCGATTTAGGGCATGAAGAATTTTGTATATGAAACTCCCACCAAGGTGTATTTTGGCAAAGGGGAAGAATTAAATGTGGGCAAAATTGTAGCCGGTTTTGCACCTAAGAAAGTTCTGTTACATTATGGCGGGGCATCTGCAAAAAGAAGCGGCCTTCTGGACAGAATCAAGAATGCTTTGGACGCTGAACAGATTGCTTACGTGGAACTTGGCGGAGTGGTAGCCAATCCGGAATTGTCTCTGGTAAGAGAAGGTGTGGCATTCGGCTTGAAGGAAGGCGTTGATTTTGTGCTGGCCATTGGTGGCGGTTCCGTAATGGATTCGGCAAAAGACATTGCAAACGGTATTGCCAATCCTGAGGTGGACGTATGGGACTTCACACTTGGTAAGGCAACACCTGCCAGAACCTTAAAAAAAGGAGCGGTGCTTACCTTGGCGGCAGCAGGCTCGGAGATGTCCAGCTCCTGCGTAATCACCAATTCCGAGACGGGGGAAAAGAGAGGCTATGGTTCCTCGCTCAATCGTTTTGACTTTGCAATCGAGAATCCGGAGTTATCCTATACGGTGGATGCATATCAGACGGCTTGTGGAGCGGTAGATATTGCAATGCATACCATTGAACGTTATTTTTGTCCGGGAGAAGATACTTATCTTACCGATGGCATTGCGGAAGCAGTTATAAGGAGCACCATGAAAGCAGGAAATGCCTGCCTGAAGGACCCTTATGATTATGAGGCGAGAGCTAATATGATGTGGGCTTCTTCTCTGGCTCACAACGGATTGACCCAATGCGGACGAGAGTTTCAACTGGTAGTGCATCAGCTGGAACATGAGGTCTCCGGTATGTATCCCAAGGTTGCCCATGGCGCAGGACTGGCTGCATTGTGGTGCAGCTGGGCTCGTTACGTTTATTCGGCGAATATTTCCAGATGGTTGCAGTTTGCTCAGAATATTTGGAATCTGGATATTGATTTTGAACATCCCGAGAAGACGGTTGAGAAGGCTATCGATTGTCAGGAGAATTATTACAAATCCATAGGAATGCCTACAAGTCTTGCAGAACTTGGTGTCAAAGAAACGGATTTGGAGAAACTGGCATATCTTTGCTCCAGGGGAAAGAGCAGGTCCTTAATCGGATATAAGCCTTTGGCCTATGAGGATATTCTGACGGTATTCCAAATGGCATATAAAAATTCAAACAAATGATAACAAGGGGAATTACAATGGCGAAGAAAGAGATTTTTATTAGTTACAAAAACGAGGAATATGATATCCAGGTTGTGGAAAGATTAATAGAGTATCTTGAAAAGAATGGGAAAACCTGTTTTTATGCACCCAGAGATATTGAAAAAGGACAGACCTATGCCAATGAACTGGTAAATGCCATGAAGGATTGCAAGCATGCCATTATTGTTTGCTCCAGAGCTGCATACCAGTCCGTGCACATGCTTAATGAAATTGATATTCTGTTAAATCATCAGAAGCAGATGATACCTTTTGTTATTGAGGATTGCCCTATGAGTAATGAATTCCTTTATTACCTGGGACGTAGACAGATGGTTATGGCCACCAATCATGATGCGGAGGAGCATTTTGGCGAGCTGATGGATGCCCTGGGATATATTCCCAAGGAGGGTGTTGGCGTGGCGCCCATTAAGCGTACTTCAACTGTATTTGACTATGATGAGGATCGCGGAGTTATGATTAATCCTGCAGACCATCAGAGAAATGTCAGCTTCCGAGATGATACACTGATGAGCATTTTCGATACCATTTATCAGGCTGTAGCGGACGAAATTGACGAAGAAACCGCAGAGGAAATTTTCTTTAATGCCGGCAAAAAGGCAGGCGAGAATTTTGGTAAGCGTTTAAAGGATCAGTGGAAATCTGAGGACTATTCCATCGAAGATAAAGTAAATCGCTGGTGTGCATTTGATTCTGCGGTAGGTTGGGGAAAATTCACCGCCAAGGATATCGTGGTGGATGATGAAAATGATACCTTCTCCGGAAAACTGGAGATTAGCGAAAACTTCATCGTGGATGAAGATGACGAAGAGGATGAATCTAAAATCTGTCGTTTTGTACAGGGCTATTGCTCCGGCGTATTAAAGAAGATTGCCACTTCCAAGGTATGCCTGGTATGTGATGACTGTCCGAAGAAAAAGATTACATCCAATGTTTGTAAGTTTCACTTTAGCAACAGCAAGGGGGACAAGTAATGCGCATTTTAACTGTTTTCACCGGAGGAACCATCGGTAGTTTGGTGGGATCGGACGGGAAAATATCTACAGAAGAGGCTACAAAATATCTTCTGATTGACGAATACGAAAAGAAGTATGGCAAAAAGTCGGAATTTGATACCATAGAGCCTTATCGTATTTTGAGTGAAAATCTGAAGGCTAATCATTTGACGGAATTGATTGCGGTCTTGCAGAAGGTGTTCACGGAGAAAACCTATGATGGTGTCATTATTACCCATGGTACCGATACCCTGCAGTATACGTCGGCTGCACTTCAGTATGTGTTTGGTGCTGTGGATTTCCCAATCATTTTGGTGTCCAGTGATTTCGTTCTGACGGATCCGAAGGCAAACGGTTTGATAAATTTTGCGGCTGCGGTGGATTTTATCGAAGGAAAGTACGGTACCGGTGTCTTCGTAAGTTATTGTAATCCGGGAGAGAATCCCAAGTTTCATAGGGGAACCAGAATGCAGAATTCTTTATCCTTTGCAGCGGATGTAAACAGCATCCTGGGGGGAGAATACGGCTCCTTCGCAGAGGGAAAGTACATTTCCAATGATAAGTATCAGGTGGCGGATTCGGATGTTAAGGCATTGTTTGGAGCCGACGAAAAAGTGAAGCTTCTGGACAATGGCTGTGTACTTCGCCTGCGTGCATTTCCCGGCATGCAGTACCCTGCAGATGTAACCGGTGTAAAAGCGGTTTTGTATGAAAGCTATCACTCCGGAACCATTTGCATTGATGAGGAGTTGAAGATTTTTGCAAAGAAAATGCAGGAAAAGAAGATTCCCGTGTATGTGACCGGACTGGATGACAGCCAGAATGAATATGAAACGGTGGAAATGTTCCGGAAACTGGGGATTGTAGCTGTGCCTAACCGTGCACCAATCTCCCAATATATGAAGCTGTGGTTGGCCTGCAGCAACGAAAAAAATGTGGAAGAAGTAATGCTTACTTCCTACGGAGAAGATGAATGCAGATAAATACAAAGCGTCTCTGTAAGGAGACGCTTTTTTATAGCGAGGTGTGTGTATGGCAGAAAAAACAGTTAAAAAAGTTACGGGATGCGAGAAGCATATAGCCCTTTCGCTGGAAGCAGCAAAAGAGGGAATGGTGCTTTTGAAAAATGAGGGAGAGATTCTTCCTTTGGCAAAGGGGACCAAGGTATCTATTTTCGGTACGGCACAGTTTGATTATGTAAGAGGCGGCGGTGGAAGCGGTGACGTAACCACGGCATATACCAGAAATATTTACGAAGGTTTCAAAAAGATGGAGGAACAGGGGCTGGTAGAGGTTTACGAGCCGGCATCCGCACTCTTTCGGGACAGCTTTGAGAAGCAACAGAAAAAGAAAGTGGGAAACGGAAGGACGACCCAGCCCAAGCTTACCAAGAAACTGGTGACAGAATGTGCAAAGGAAAGTGATGTGGCAATCCTTACCATCTGCAGATTCTCCTGGGAGGGGGCAGACAGAAAGGGAGAGCCTTTGGATGGTGATTTCTATCTTTCCGCCTCAGAGGAAGCCTTAAAGGATGCAATCCTGGAGAAGTTTTCCAAGGTGATTGTCATTTTGGATGTTGGTGGCGTGGTGGATTCCGGTTGGTTTCTGAAAGAAGAGAAAATTCCGGGTGTATTAATGGCTTGGCAGGCGGGCATTGAAGGTGGTTTGGCCATTGCACAAACAGTTTGCGGTTTGTCCAACCCTTCCGGCAGACTGGTGGATACCTTTGCCGATTCTTTCGCGGCATATCCCTCCTCTGCTCACTTTAATGACTCTGTGGAGTATGTGGATTACACAGAGGATATCTATGTGGGATATCGCTATTTTGAAACCTTCAAGGAGCAATTGGTACATGTAAATTATCCTTTTGGATTTGGCCTGTCATACACGACCTTTGAAACCCAGGTGGGAAAGGTAACCATACCCAGGAACCATAAACCGGGTGGCAAGGAAGAAATTTCTGTTGAAGTTCAGGTCACAAATACCGGTAAGATGGCGGGAAAAGAGGTGGTGGCCTTATATTTTGAGGCACCCAACGGACTCTTATATAAACCGGCCCGACAACTTTGTGCTTTTGCAAAAACCGATTTGTTAAAGAAGGGGAAGAGCCAGGTATTGAAGTTATCCTTCCCCATTTCTGCAATGGCATCTTATGATGATTTGGGCAAGATTCAAAAGTCTGCATATGTTTTGGAACAGGGCGTGTATAAAATCTATGTGGGTGCCAATGTAAGAGAGGCGGTTCCCGTAAAGAAAGCATTTGAATTAAAAGAAACCATGGTAGAGGAACAGTTGACCGCCCGTTGTGTTCCCCACCGCTTAAAGAAACGTTTGCTGGGAGACGGAAGCTATGAGAAGCTTCCCACAGATAAAAAGGCGGTATCCGGTCAGACGGCATTGAACAAAACCTGGACGATTCCGCAGGGACCTACCCTTACAAAGGATATGGTGCTTCCCAAGGGCCCAAGCTTTAAAAAGGTGGAAGCCGGAAAGGTAAGCGTAGAGGCATTTGTAAAAGAACTTCCGGCAGAATGCTTGGTAGAGATGTTGGGTGGACAGCCCAATGTGGGAGTATCCAATACCTTCGGTATGGGAAATTGCCCTGCATACGGTATTCCCAATGTAACTACGGCAGACGGCCCTGCAGGACTTCGTATAGAGCCTCAAATGGAGGTTTATACCACCGCATGGCCGATTGCTACCATGTTGGCCTGTACCTGGAATACGGACCTTGTACGACGCGTAGGTGAGGCCGGTGCAAAAGAGGTAAAGGAAAACAAAATCGGCGTATGGTTAACCCCTGCCATGAATATTCACAGAAGTCCTTTGTGTGGACGAAATTTTGAGTATTTTTCCGAGGATCCTTTTATGACCGGTAAAATGGGAGCAGCAAAGATTCTCGGTATTCAGTCTCAAAAGATTGCGGTTTCCATGAAGCATTTTGCTTGTAACGACAAGGAAGTGGACCGAATGATTTGCGATTCCAGATTGTCCGAAAGAGCCTTGCGTGAGGTTTATCTTAAGGGCTTCGAAATCGCGGTAAAGGAGGCAAAGCCCTGGACCGTAATGTCCTCCTACAATTTGGTAAACGGCACCTATTCCTCCCAAAATAAAGATTTGCTGGGCGGAATCCTGCGGGGAGAATGGGGCTATGATGGAATGATTACCACCGACTGGATGAACTGTGTGGATCAGGTATCGGAAGTGCAGGCAGGGAATGATTTAAAGATGCCAAGCGGCGAGCCTACTGTTTTGTGGAAAGCCTATCAGGATGGTAAGCTGAAAAGAGAAGAGATGGAAGCTTGTGCGATTCGTATTTTAAAGACGATTTTGAAACTGGATAAAAAAGTGCGTTAAAAATTTCGGAAAAGAGGATTTGATATGGAAGAGTATGTATATATGCATGGTCAGGTATTGGGAACACATTCCTTTTACTTAAGAGATGGATTTTTGGAGCCGGATGAGTATGCGGAACTTCGGGAAAATCACTTTCTTCCCGGCGGGGAAACCGGCACTGCAGCAACTGTGCTGGCTTCCTTTGGCACTCACGTGAAATTGGCAGGTACACATATTGGCACGGAAGTGGCAGACATGCTAAAGGATTTTTATCGGGAGAAAACCGTGGACTTGTCTTCCCTGTATTTTGATCCGACCTATCGGGGACTGATGGATTATGTGGTGGTGGCCGGTCTGGTTCGATCCCCTATGGGATATTTTCAGACGCTGTACGAAAGCGGTGTGAAGCGTTGGAATGCGCCCAAGGAAGAAGATATTGCAAACTGTAAGGTGGCGGGCATTGACCCTTTCTTTCAGGAGGAAACCGACCTGACTGCAGAACTTTGTATCAAACATGGCAAGCCTTATGTAACCATTGATTGTCCGCATACGGAAAGATTACATCAGAAGGCAGCAGTCAATGTGGTATCCAAGGAGTGTTTGGGTAGCCATTACAAGGATATGGACCGGGAAGAAGTATTCCGTTTGCTACAGGAAACGGCAGAAGGTCTGGTCATCATTACCACCGGTGAAAAGGATATGCTGTACGGTCGAAAGGGCGGAGAAATGAAACGGATGAAGCCTTTTTCGGTGGAGGTAAAGAGCACTTTGGGTGCCGGAGATACATTTAAGGCGGGCTGTATTTACGGACTGCTTCACGGATTTGAGGATGAAAAATTGGTGAGGTTTGCATCCGCTTGTTCGGCCATTGCAATTCAGAGAGCACCACTACCGTTAAATCCCCCCACTCTGGAGGAAGTATTGGCGTTGATGGAGATAGTTTAAGGGAGAATTGATATGAAGCTTTTTGGATTGGGAGGCAAAAAAGGGAAGGAATTTCGAGTGGCTATTTTGGGCGCCGGAAATATCGCCAGAGCCATGGCGGAAGCAGTAAACGGATTAGGAGAAGAGGCAACTCTTTATGGAGTGGCATCCCGCTCTTTGGAGAAGGCAAAGGCGTTTGCCAAGACTTATGGCGTAAAAAAGGCTTATGGGTCCTATGAGGAGCTGGCCAAGGATGACCGGGTGGATTTGATTTACATTGCCACGCCCCATTCCGAGCATTATCAAAATGCGAAGCTATGCATTGAGAATGGCAGAAACTGTCTGGTGGAAAAGGCCTTTTGCGGAAATCTGACTCAGACCAGGGAGTTGATTCGTTTGGCGAAGGAAAAAAGGGTTTTGCTGGCAGAAGCTATGTGGACCAGATATCAGCCTTCCAAGGATATTATCCGTGAGGTTTTGGAAAGCGGAATGATTGGCACCCCTCAATCTTTGATTGCGGATTTTAGCATCTCGGCGCGGGGAATTGAACGGTTGGAAAAACCGGAGCTGGCGGGTGGAGCCTTGCTGGATTTGGGCATCTATTCCTTGACGGTTCCTGCCATGTATTTTGGAACGGAAATCAAGGGGCTGTCCGTTGGCATCAAAAAGAATGAATACGGCGTAGACATGGAGGACGAAATCCTTATGGAATATAAGGACGGAAAAACAGCCCGTGTGCTCACCGGTTTCGGAGGAGCAGACTCCAATTATGCAAAGATTACCGGAGACGCAGGCAGTATTGTATTCGGTCCCATCAATGTGCCCAGAACCCTGGAGAGGCTGGATGCAGAGGGAAATTGTATTTCCAAGGAGGAACTGCCGATTCGCATCAATGGTTATGAATATCAGGTTTTGGAATGTAAGGAAGCAATCCTTCGGGGAGAGACGGAAACCAAGTCCATGCCTCTGTCCGAAACCATACGTATGATGGGATGGATGGATTCGATCCGTGACTATGCAGACGTAGCATATCCTTTTGAGGAGAAGAAGGATCGTTCCCATCCGGATTTGGAAGTCTGGGGCGTAGAGAAGGCCTTTAAGGAATAAACAAAGATTGGAGGAGCATTCATGCACTTTGTGGATGCAAAGGGAATTCTGTCTGCCACAAACGGCATGAATCTTTTTCGTGGGTGTACCCATGGGTGCATTTACTGTGACAGCAGAAGTACCTGTTATCATATGGATCATGTTTTCGAGGATATTGAAGTCAAGCAAAATGCCCCTGGTCTGTTGGAGGCTGCATTAAAGTCCAAACGAAAAAAATGTATGATTGGCACCGGCTCCATGTCGGATCCTTATCTGCATTTGGAGAAGGAACTGAAAATGACCAGGCGCTGTTTAGAACTGATTCATCACTACGAATTTGGCGTGGCGATTCAGACCAAATCCGATTTAATTCTCAGGGACTTGGATTTGCTTCGAAGTATTCATAAAAAGGCGAAATGTGTCGTACAGATTACACTAACCACAGCAGACGAGGAACTGTGCAAAATTATTGAGCCCAATGTTTGTACCACCAAAAGGCGTGCAGAGGTTTTGAATATCCTTCGGGATGAGGGAATTCCTACCATTGTATGGCTTTCCCCGATTCTGCCCTTTATCAATGATACCGAGGAAAATATACGTGGTATATTGGATATTTGTATCGAGGCCAAGGTGAAGGGAATTATTTGCTTTGGCATGGGGGTTACTCTGCGGGAAGGGGACAGAGAATACTTTTACCGGAAACTGGACGAGTCCTTCCCGGGCATGAAACAGAAATATATTCATACCTTCGGAAATCAATACGAAGTTACGAGTCCCAACCAAAAAAAATTAATGGATATATTTTATGATACTTGTGAGAAGCATGGAATCATGAGCGACGCGGAGCAGTGTTTTGCCTATTTGCATGATTTCCCGGAACGTTTCGAACAATTGAGTTTTTTGATACATAAATAGATATCTTCGACAAATGCCCTCCGGATAGAGGGCATTTTATATTTTGAAGTTTTTCCTTTCCTGCCGAAAAACAAAGATAAAACTTGCGATTCACGACAAAAAAAGGTAAACTGTTGATAAAAGCGTTATCATATCCTTTTGATTTAGGAGAGAAAATATGAAGAGAAAAAAGCGAATGAATCCTTTGGATAGAGAAAACATCATAATGGCCATTATCGTTTTTTTGTTCGTGTATGATTGCCTTGTAAGCCTGGTGAAACAGTCTCAGGCTATTCGTGCATCCGGTAATCAGATTATGACGGTGTACCACTTTTTCTTTTTTTTCAGTATTTTTGCCCTTTTGATCGCATTGGTCATTCAGGAAATCAAGCTGGCAAATGCAGCCAAGTATACCGATCGGATGACCGGTGTACCCAATTCAGAGTGGATTACCCATAAGGGCGGATTTTTGTATCATCAGAAGAAACTGGGGAATTATACTGCGTTCTTTTTGAATATAAAAGATTGTAAATATATCAACCAAAAATATGGCAACCAAAATGGTGACAAGGTAATTGAGGAATTTGCCCATAAATTGAAGGATATTGTAAAAAGTCGGGGATATATGGGACGTATGGGAGGAGACAATTTCCTCCTGTATGTTCGAAACGAGCATGCGGATTCCCTGCGTAAGAGCCTGAAAAACATTACCGTTTTGGTAGAGATTGAGGGCAAAGAAGAGGTGGAAATTCCCATAAAGGTTCGTTGCGGTATCTCGGTTTGCAATCAGGAGATTCCCTATCGGGAGAATATTAATCGAGCTTCTGCTGCCTTGGCCCGGAGCAAGGAACAAGGACCTGATATGGTGTTCTTTGAAGAGCATATGATTAAGGAATTGATGGTTAGCAGAGACATGATTAATGCCTGTAAATTGGGCATGGAAAACCAGGAATTCGTGGCATATTATCAACCGAAGGTGGATGCGATCACCAATCGTCTTTGCGGTGCGGAGGCTTTGGCCAGATGGGTGCGTGACGGAAAACTGGTACCCCCTGCAGAGTTTGTTCCGATTTTGGAAAAGGATGGTTTGATTACCCAATTGGACCTTTATATTTTTGAAAAGGTCTGTAAAGATATTAAGAGTTGGGAAACCCGTGGGCTACAGCCCGTTTGTATTTCTTCCAATTTTTCCAAGAAACACCTGTTGGATCCGGATTTTGCCAACAAGATTATTGCAATCAAGAACCGATATGATGTGGATGGTAAATACTTGGAAATAGAGCTGACGGAGTCCAGTGGCAGTGAGGATTTTAAGGTGCTTCAAAATTTTGCCAGTCAGATTCGAAACGCCGGGATGCGGATTGCCATTGATGATTTTGGTACCGGATATTCTTCCTTGTCCATGCTTCGGGAGTTTCGTGCGGATGTGATTAAACTGGACAAGTCCTTCCTGGATAGTGCAACCGATGGAAAGGAAGAAAACAAATTGTTTATTCAGGATATTATTCATATGATTGCAAATCAGAAGGAATATATCCTCTGTGAAGGTGTAGAGCGAAAGGAACAACTGGATTTCCTGGTGGAGTCCGGATGCCACATTATTCAGGGCTATTATTTTGACCGTCCGTTAGCAATCGATAATTTCGAAGAAAGATTGAAGAACAGTCTGTACGTGCGATAAAATGCAGGATTGTTTGAGATGCTATGAGTGTAAATTCCACCTATTATTATGAATTGTTAAACAGAGAGCAGCAAAAGGCTTATTATGCGATTCGGGAAGGATTATCGGAAATGAGAGACTCTTTTCCGGTAGTAAAGCTGGATGGAAAAGTACTTTCCGATATCTATTTTTTTGTTCGTTTGGATCATCCGGAATTGTTTTATTCTGTTACTTTTTCCTATCGTTACTATGCGGATTCCACCTATGTGGAGTTGGTGCCGGAATATCTCTTCTCCAAGGACAAGCTTCGTGAACACAAGCAGGCCATGGAGTCCCGTATTCGCAAAATCACGTCGAAAGCAGAAACGCTTTCCGAAAGAGAAAAAGAGCAGTATGTTCATGATTTCCTTTGTGATACGGTACACTATGATAAGCTGAAAAAGGAATATTCTCATGAAATCATCGGCGCTTTGGGGAACGGAGTGGCGGTTTGTGAGGGAATTGCCAAAGCGGCAAAGATTTTGTTTGACAGGCTGAATATTTGGTGTGTAGTGGCAATCTCCGAATCGAACCCGGAAAAAGGAATCAAGTATCGGCATGCATGGAATGTGATTCGGATAGACGGGGTCTATTATCATCTGGATGTAACCTTTGACAACACCCTGGCTAAGAGTGAGATAAGGCGATATGATTATTTCAATCTATCGGACAAGCAGGTGTTTCGGGACCATGAGCCGGTAATCTGGCGAATGCCTTCCTGTAATGACGGAGAGCATTTTTATTACAAGGAAAAGAAGATTTCCTGGACGACATTGGAGGAGGTTCAAAACCGAACCAGACAGGCTGTAAAGAAGGGAAAGATTTTATTGTTCCATTGGAGGGGCGGGTATCTGACAAAGGATATTCTGCGCCAATTGATAGATATTTTTGAAGAAGAGGCAGCTTTGAAAGAAAAGCATGTGCTTGTGTCCGTGAACTGGCCACAGGCAGTACTTTTGGCTCGATTTGTGGAAGGGGCCGGGGCCCGACAGGTTGAGATGGAAGAGGCAAATGAGGGAGAAATACCGATTTTGGAATAAGGGAATTAAAAAAATCGGAAAAGGGAGACTGATTATGTGGAAGAAAATAAGGGATTATATTTTTTGCGCAGGAATTTCCAAGGAGCAGTATGCGTCTATCAAAGAAGATATTCTGGATAGTAACTATCAAAATATTCGCGCGTATTGTTCTGTCATTATGTTTTTTATGGGAATACTGTTGCTTTTTTCCTGCCTGACAGGTGTTTTTTCTACCAATCATCTGGCATATATTATCGGATTTGTGGGTGCATCTTTCATACTTGGTATGACAAATTTGATCGACAGAAAAAAATCGTTCCCGGTTACGTTGTTGACTTTTTTATTTGATGCCATGCTGTTGGCCTTTGGTATGTATATTTCTTTGATTTGTGTGCCGAAACAGGTTACATTGGCATTGATTGTAATGTTAATTATTATCCCTTTTTTGTTTATAGCAAAGCCTTATCGACTGATTCTGATTTACATGGTGACCTATGTTGTATTTGCTGTTGCGGCGTACTTTTTTAAACCGAAAGACATCATGGTCTTCGATTTGGTAAATGTGGTATTTTACGGAACCTTTGCTTTGTGCGTTGGTATTTATTCTATGGGCGTTCGCTATGAGCGTTATCTGTATGCCAATAAAGTACGGGAAATGTCTCAGATGGACCACAGAATCAATCGGATTATTCAGCGTTCTCTTCGTGAAAAGACGCCCGATAAGGTAATCACTGAATTGTTGGCGAGACTTGGAAAAGAAATACAGTCGGACCGTATTTATATATTTGAAGATCGGGCGAATGGGGAAACGACAGAAAATACTTATGAGTGGTGCCGTGAAGGGGTAACCGCCCAAATCGATAATCTGAAAGATGTCAATAAGAACACAATTGGCTGGTGGTACGAGGAGTTCCAAAAGGGAAACAACATGTTTATCACCGATGTGGAGTCACTGAAAACAACCCAGCCGGAATGCTATGAAATTTTACAACCGCAGCAGATTGACCGCTTGTTTGTAATTCCGCTGGTGATTGGAGGAAATATAGAGGGATTTTACGGAGTGGATAATCCCAGGATGGAGGATATGCAGGATGTATCTTCCTTTATGACCACCATCGGTACCTTCATTGCATCCATGATTGAATTGCGCAACAGTTTCCGCATTCAGGAACAGTTGGCAGAAATGGATTTGATGACCGGTATATTGAATCGAGGCAGCGGAGAGGATGCCATTCGTCAATTGATGGAGGCAAATACAGAGGGTATGTTTATTATTTTGGACGTAGACAAGTTCAAGAGCATTAATGATACCTTTGGACATCATACCGGTGATAAGGTTTTGATTTCAATCGCAGAAGCAATGAAACAGGCGTCCGGTGTGACGGATGTGGTTATGCGAATGGGCGGAGATGAGTTCGCGGCATTTGTTCCGGGAATATCTTCGAAACAGCAAATGGAAGAACATATAGAGCGCTTTATTTCCTTTGTAGAAAAGATTCGTATCCCGGAAATACAGGATCGGTTTATTGCGGTCAGTATTGGAGCCAGCATCAATCATCCGGAGGAGTTGCTTAGCTTCGAAAGTCTGTATAAGCGCGCGGATGAGGCCCTGTATCAAAGCAAAGCACAACAGGGATGCACCTATCATTTGTTTACGTAACGGAAAAAGGAGGCCCGAAAGGTATCCTGAGAGATTGATATGAGCGATAGAAAAAAAGAATGGTTTGCAGTAGGATTGATGATTTTTGCAGCTGTTGTGGTTATCCTTTGCATGCGTTTTCTGCCCGGAGGAAGTCGGGTGGTAATTACCTGTGACGGGGAGGTTTACGGAGAATATTCCTTGAATGAAAATCAGGAGATTCTCATCCAAACGCAATGGGGAGAAAACCGAATCGTAATCGAAAATCAGACCGTAAAAATGAAAAGCGCTTCCTGTCCGGACAAGCTGTGTGTGCACATGAGTCCGATTTCCGAGGAAACGCCCGGGGTGATTGTGTGTTTGCCCAATAAGGTTATCGTAGAATGTAAAGAATAGAACTTACTCATAAATGCGATAGGAGAATTTGCTTTCAAAGCAGTTTTGAATTCCGGAGGTAATGGTGATGCTTCCGTCTGCTTCCACAAAAACTGCATCAAACTCGTTTGCATGCGCTTTCCAATAGGAGAGCGCTTTTTCTTTGCCCATAACGAAAAGAGCGGTTGAAAGAGCATCTGCCTTCAATGCCTCTTTGCATACTATGGTGACGCTTATGAGACTGTTGTCGGCAGGATACCCGGTTTTGGGGTCCATGATGTGATGGTAACGCTTCCCATCTTCCGTAAAATAGCGACGATAATCACCGGAGGTCACTAAAGCACTGTCGGATAAAGACAGAATACCGATGGAGGTGGCGTCTCCGAAAAGCCCCTCTTCGGAACGGGGATTTTCAATTCCCAGTCGCCATTTTGTACCATTGGTTCGATTGCCCAGACAATAGAGATTCCCACCCAAGGAAATCAAAGCAGAGGTGACACCATATTCTTTTAAGATTTCCGTTACCCGGTCTGTGGCATATCCTTTTGCAACGGCCCCAAAATCAAGCTTTGTGCCGGGATCCAATGTGATACGGTTGTCTGCTTCCTCGTAATGAATATGTTCCCAACCAACCTTTTCCAGGCAAGCCGAGATAGCCTCGGGAGAAGGAATTTTGGAGGATGCTTCCGTTCCTTGACGATCACCCAGAAAACCCCAAAGTGTCATAAGGGGATATACCGTGAGATCCAGAGTATTTCCGGTAGTCTCTTTTAAATTCAGGATTTCCGTCAACAGACTTTGGGTATCGTCGGACGGGGTGACGGTGGATTGTGCATTTAGTTTGCCGATTTCGCTATCGGGGTTGTCTGCATCCCAGATGGTATTCAACAGATTGATTTTTTCAATGGAGGCAGTAATTGCCTCTTGGGCCTTTGGGCCGGTTGCTTCTATGCTCATAAAGGTATCCATGGAAAGAAACGATTGGGAAACAGTTTGCGTCCGGTTGCAGCCGGTAAGAAGGCATAAAAGGAGGCATAAAAAGAGGGAGAAGAATCGTACACGTTTTTTCATAATGGTTTCTTATTTCACCTCCTGAAGCGGTGCGGGAATCCGTCGTATGATGATTTCACACAAGAGGCCAATCAGGATACCTGCCACGATTCCCGAAATCCAAAGATATGGCAAATACCACAAAAGCCCCAGGCTTTGAAGGACAAACATGGCAACCAGAATTTGTCCTACGTTATGCATGATTCCGCCGGCTACACTGACAAAGCGGATGGAAAGTTTTGTCCATTGTTTTAACAGGGTCATCACCAGAAAACTGAGAATTCCGCCGGCAAAGGAATAGGCCAGGGCATATGCGTTACCGAAGGTTAACCCCACCAACAGGATACGAAGCATATTTATGGCAAAAGCATCCGGAATTCCGAGCCGGTAAAGAGCCAATAGAACCACCAGGTTGCTAAGACCCAATTTTATACCTGGAATAGGGAAAAAGTATGGAATTTGCATTTCTATCCAGGATAGTGCGAACGCAATTGCAATGAGCATTCCCCGGAGCGCCATTTGATAGGTTGTCTTTTTCATGGTTTTCCTTTTTGATATTTACAGTTACCCGATTATTATAACACTTTTCAATTTGCACCATCAAGCATTTACCAAACTTCCGAAAGCGCAAAACAAGAAAAATGTTGTTGAATAGAAAAGATTATGGTATAAACGATATGTGTTATCTTTTGAGAGGAGATTTACGAAAGATGAAGAGAATTGTACGTGTGTTATTTTTGGCAGTAACGCTTCTTTTGGCATGTGGTTGTGGAAAGCCGGAACCGATTTCGCTGGAAGCACCAACGAAAATCAATCTTACCTACAACGGCAGCGGCGCGGTAATGAGCGTATGGGATGAAGTGGAAAATGCAGAGTACTATGAGTACAGGTTAAATGGTACGGAGAAAACAATTCCGGCAGCAATTTTGACTACCACCGGTGTCAAAGAAGGGGAAACCTTCAAAATTGAAGTTAGAGCGGTGGCAACCAGAAAAGAAGAAGTCTTTTACTCCGATTGGACGGTGGGAACCTTGGAAGTTCCGTTAATGCTGGGAAAAATCGAGAACTTCCGGTATCAGTTAAATGGTGATTATGTGGATATGAACTGGGACAAAACAAACGGTGCCAGCGGTTATCAGATAAAATATCGGGAAGACGGCGATCCGATTGATCTTACGAATCCCAAAAGAGGCATCAAAGATTTGAAAGACGGAGCCCAGTACAGTGTTTATTTACGCCCGGTACGTACGCTGAACGGAGACGTGTATTACGGAGATTGGGAGATATTTACCGTTGATTATCCGGCCTTTGATTATGCAAATATGCGGTACGAGGAAGTAATGGATCTGGATATGGATCGTGCCAAGAAGTGGGCGCAGGCACGTGGATATACGGTGGAAGTGAGCACGGAAAACGGTGTGACTTATGTGGATGTCTCCAAGGAAGATAAGGCAAATTCCGGCTTCAAAAACGGTCTTTTGCGTACGTTGGGCGGGTTGGCCAGCGGATTTTTGGAGGGCTTTTTGCAATCTGCAGAGGATACCGTAGATGAAGAATTATCGGATTACAAACGATTGACAGCAGAAATTTTCGTGGCCGGTGGTATTGATGATTATGCTAATGAAAAGGTGGAAGATGCAGAGTCAAGCGGAAAGGTAAGTGCCCTTCTTTCCGGTGTGAATGCTATTTTCCTGGACACAAAAATCCACTATATCTATCACTACGATGATGTGGAGATGGCACCGGTGGGGTGTGAAGTGTTTATGCTGGTTCATGGAAACGAATCTTACCCGGCTAATTATTTCAAAAATTGCAAACAGACCGATGATGGTTTTTATCATTTTGGAACACGCAATACTAAGAATAAATACCGTGCGTATGTAAGCAAACAGACGATCAATAAATACGATTACTGGTCTATTCTTTTGGGAAAAGCACAGAACTAGCAAATAGACCGATAGGTACAAGGAGTTGTTCAATCCTTGGAAAGGAAAGAAATATGTGGATGATTCGTGACATTGAGGAAGCGGATTTTGGCTGCGAAGAAAGAATGCCCGGAGAGCCTCTGATGGTGCTGGTAACCCTGGAGAGCGAGGACAGGCAGGTGATTCAATTTGAGGTTGCGGATTCCTGGCTTTTGATGCAAGGTCTGGAAGAGGGGGATGAGTGGCCGGACGACTTTGAGGCACAGATGGAAAATGAAAAATCCCGTTCGAAGCAGGCACAATGGATGGAAGGATATTTGCAGGCGGTAGAAGCTTATCGGGTAGAATAAAATGTCATAATTGGAATCACAGAAACTTCTGCGAAGGCATAGGATACGGTGTAGGAATACACCGTATTTTTTTGTTTGGAGGTATGAAAATGGTTCCGGAAATGAATATTTTGTGGGGAATTATGATTCCCTTTTTGGGAACATCATTGGGTGCGACCTGTGTATTGTTTTTGAGAAACGGATTGAATGAAAAAGTCAAACGTTGTCTGGTTGGATTTGCCGCCGGGGTAATGGTGGCGGCCAGTATCTGGAGTCTTTTGATTCCCGCAATGGAGCAGTCCGACAGTTTGGGACATATGGCCTTTTTCCCAGCTGTAGTGGGCTTTGGAATTGGTATTTTGCTATTGCTGTTGTTGGATAAAGCAGTGCCCCAGATGCGCATTGTTTGTGATTGTCCCACAGGACTTGGTGTCGAAAAGAAAAAAACAGGTATGCTGATACTGGCGGTCACGCTCCATAACATTCCGGAGGGGATGGCGGTTGGAGTTATTTACGCGGGCCTTCGAAGCGGAAACTGCGGAATCACACTGGCCGGCGCTATGGTATTGTCCATAGGAATTGCAATCCAAAATTTCCCGGAAGGAGCAATTGTATCCATGCCTTTGTACACGGAAGGGTATAGCAAAGGCAAAGCACTATGGTATGGCATTTTATCCGGAGCTGTCGAACCGGTGGCGGCCTTAATTACGGTTTTGGCGGCAAATACGGTGGGCCCGATTTTACCGTACCTGTTAAGCTTTGCTGCCGGTGCCATGATGTATGTGGTGGTGGAAGAACTGATTCCGGAAGTAACTGCCGATGAACATTCATATCCGGGTACCATTTTCTTTGCGGTGGGATTTTCCTTAATGATGGCCCTGGACAATGCGTTGGGATGAGAAAAGCCCTGTTTGCATGAAAAAGGAATAGGCACTTAAAAAGGAATGGATTGTACTTGACAGATGGTCAGAAAACAAAGGATAATTCAAATAGAAATAGATGAGAACCCTGGGATTTTGTTACGGTACAGGGAATCATTTTGGATAAGAAACCGGAGGATAAGGAAATGATTTTTTGTTTCATTTTGTTTGCAATCGCCTGCTTTTTGATTAATATTTTAATTGCCAAGGGAAAGTTGAAAAGAAATATCATTGTATTCAATATTGTCGCTGTTGGCCTGTTTTTATTGATACTGCTCATCTATGGGGTGGATACCGTAATCACCAAAAGTCAACAGGACAAATATCAAATATACGAGGGTGAAATTACGGCCGGATACCAATATGAGGGAGTGCAGGATGGATATGATGTATTTACCTCCTATGAATATTTCACAACGGTGACCTATGTTTCTCCCAAGGGCATCATACGCGTTTCGCCAATCTGCCGAATCTATCCGGAGGTCAAAATCTTTGCGGATGAAAACGGGTTAAACAGCTCTTTTGACTCAGATGGTCAAGTGATTTTGTCAGATGGACGTCGCGCGGAATATACGGAGAATGTAGTGAAAATATCCCCTGCTTATGTTTATCTGGTTCTGTATGGGGCGATTGGCTGTGGTGTGCTCTTAGCAGTGATTAATATCATTGGTACGGTACTCGTCATTTGTCAAAAGGCAAACCGCAGGAAATGAATTATGGCTTGTTTTAGCCAATGAAAGAGGAATGTCTTACTTGTCAGTCACTACACTGTCAGAGTATTTAGGAATTAAAAGGAATAGACTCGGAGAATGAAAAAGCAAATATTATCAGGGATGGAGAGGTATAGAAGTAATGGATAAAGATTGGGCTGAAAAGAATAAACGAATGCAGAGCTTACTAGGCAAAAAGGACACCTTTCATGAAGCAATCTCATTATTGATAGAGCTTCGGATGGATGTATTTAATCAGATTACGCAGATAATGAACGGATATCCTGAAGATGCTTTTTCTTTGATGCCATTTGCGGGAGATGAAGGGTATCATAGTAAAACATTAAGCTACTCAATATGGCATATATTCCGAATTGAGGACATCGTCGCTCATGAAATGATTGCAGAGGATGAACAAATACTGTTTAGAAATGGATATATCGAAAAAATACATACACCTATCATAACAACCGGTAATGAACTTGCCGGAGACGAGATATCAGATTTTTCAAAACAGCTGGACAGATGGCAGTTGTACCGGTATGCAAAGGATGTTTTGGAGTCAACGAACAAGTTGCTGTTATCGCTTGAGTACAAAGACTTAAAGAAAAAATTCGGTGATGATTTTAAGGAAAAGCTAATAGCGTCGAAGTGCGTAAGCGAAGATAAAGAAGCAGCTTGGTTAATTGAGTACTGGTGCAACAAGGATGTGAAGGGTTTACTAAAGATGCCTTTTTCGCGGCATCATATTATGCATGTGGAAGCAATGCGTCGAATCAAGAACAAGCTGTGTAAGGATGCACGAAAGGGAGTGGACCCGATTGCATACTGTGGTTTTTCGTGTAATCATTGCTTCCTTTCAGAGTGGTGCGGTTCCTGCCGCACAGTATATAATACCTGCTCTTTTGCAAAATGTTCGCCTGAGGGGATATGCCCTAATGCTTCATGCTGCAAAGAAAAAGGATATGACGGATGCTATGAATGTGATGATATAGAAAAGTGCGAAAAAGGGTTCTATGCTTCGGGAAATGATGGCGCGAACGCGGCGAAGGCTCAGGCTCTATATATAAAAAAACATGGAAAAAAGGAGTTTCTGAGAGTACAAGACCGACTTCACAAAAAATATAATTTTTCAAAAACCCAGGAAATCCTAGGGCAGAATATTGAGGAAGGCTTAAAGATTCTGGAAGAGACGTAAATCATAAACGGAGAGGTATTGAATCAATGAATAGAATGGAATGTAAGCCATTCACGGTGGAACATTTAGAAGCTGCAAAACAAATCGCTTTGGACAATTACCTGGAAGAGAGAGAATATGTCCGGGAACTTCCCGAAGATGCAGAAATTTGGGATATTGGATTGTTCTTAGAAAACGGCTATGGAGTAGTAGCAATAGAAGATGAAAAAGTAGTTGGATATCTGTGCTTTTTTCATCCCTGGACCGGGGCATTTGATACGGAGGATTCTCTAGGTACGTTCTCACCACTTCACGCAAATGGAGCTGTAAAAGAGAATCGCTACAGGATATATCAGGATATGTATGAGTATGCTGCTAGGTATCTTGCAAGTAAGAATATAAAGGGGCTTGGAATATGCCTTTATGCCCATGATGAAATCAGTAAGAAGGCTTTATTTGAGTACGGATTTGGAATGAGATGTAAGGACAGCATACAGAAAATATCTGTTTTTTGTCAGAATCAGATTCATAATACGAAATTGAAGTTTGAGGAGCTAAAAGTTGAGGATTTCCCTCTACTTCATGAGCACCGCCACGATTTACATGAGCACTTAAAAGAATCACCTTGTTTTATGCAGGCTGATGCGGATGATTATAAGAGCTGGATTACCAAGGTGGATGAAGGCGACAGACGAACCTTTATCGCGAAATCAGGTGACGAAATTGTGGCATATGTGGATATCGCTGAAGAAGGCGAGAATTTTGTAACAGTACATTTCAAAATGAGAAATATTCAGGGTGCTTATTGTAAGCCGGGATATAGAGGAATGAAGATTTATGATGATCTTCTTATCTTTGTGGCAAGTGTTTTGAAGGAAGAAGGATTTGAATACCTAGGAGTTGATTTTGAATCTTACAATCCTACGGCCAACAGATTTTGGGGTAAACATTTTAAGGAATATACCAATAGTGTTACGCGAAGAATTGAACTGTGGTGTAAGGATTATGATTATTCAAACTGAAGGATGATTAAATAATGTTATATAAAAAAGCGAAATATAACGGAGGAGAAAATGAGTAAGGCATTAGTTGTTATAGACATTCAGAATGATATTACGAAGAACTATAGGAGCATTATCGACAAAATCAATGCATCCATAGAATGGGCACAGAATAAACAGATGCATATCGTGTATATTCAGCATAATAATATTACTGCCGGAACCAGAACTTTTAAGCCGGGAAGCAAAGGAGCAGAACTTGTATCGGAACTTAACGTGGTTACAGAAAATATTTTTGTAAAAACGAAAGCCAGTGCGTTAACCAGTGAAGAATTCGTCAGGTTTATTGATGATAATGAAATAAATGAATTCTATGTATGCGGTGCTGATGCTACAGCTTGTGTAAAATCAACTACCTTTAATATGACCAAAGCCGGATATCCGGTACATGTAATTTCAGATGCTGTTACCAGTTATGACCTAAAAAAAGTGGAAGAAATGCTGGAGTATTATGCAAAAAAAGGTTGCGAAGTAAAAAGATTGGGTGAATATATTTCAGACAAATAAAGCTAAAGAGAATAAAGCATTATAATTTTACATGGATTTTACAAAACATTGTCCATATATTTTACTTTCAAAAACTATTCTGTTATTTGAAAAATAGATTGAGAGGAAAATATATGGACATTTTTAATTTTTTGAACCTATTGGGAGGTTTGGCGCTGTTCCTATATGGAATGAGTGTTATGGGAGACGGTCTTTCGAAGATGGCCGGCGGTAAGCTTGAAACTA
>DCGY01000051.1 GCA_002314715.1 Lachnospiraceae bacterium UBA1766
CTCATTACACGGATCCGGAGGAGGTGGAAATTGTCCGTTTGGAGAAGGGTGTATCTCTATCCATCCGAAATGATGCCTCTTTTATTATTGATATGAATATCAGTTTCTATGAACATCAGGCCAGTTATAACCCGAATATGCCGCTTCGGAGTTTGATTTACTATGTCAATTCCCTGGAGGATTGGATTAAGCGACAGGAGAGACACCTGTTTAGTCGGAATCGGATTCAAATTCTCACGCCGCATTTCGTAGTGTTCTATAATGGCTTGGAAAAAAGACCGGAGTATGAGGAAATGAAGCTGTCGGAGAGCTTTTACCATCAGACGAACCGTCCGGGAATCGAAGTGATTTGCCAGGTTTATAACATTAACCCGCCATATAATCAACATCTAAAGGAACGCGCTACCGTGCTGGAGGGGTATACCTATTTCGTGGAATTAGTACGAAATCATCAAAAGCAGATGGACTTGGAGCAGGCAGTGGATCAGGCGATTCGAGAGTGTATTAAGGACCATGTGCTGGAGAATTTCTTTGAACAGAGGGGAGAGGAGATTAAGAAGATGACACATTTGGATTTTACATTTGAAACTCAGAAAAAATTGATACGTAAGGAAGCGCTTGAGGAAGGCCTGTTATTGGGCCAGCAACAGGGCATACAACAGGGCCAGCAGCAAGGTTACAATCAAGCCCGCCTGGAGCAAATCCGCAAGATGATAAACAAAGGATATACGGAGAGCCAGATATTGGAACTTGATTTCACAACAGATGAAATCAAGGCGGCCAGGGAGCAAGCATAGCGGGATAAGGCCAAAAGAACCGTCCCCTGAGCCGGGAATATTAGGATTCATCAATTTTAGATAATGAAATGTCATTGAAAAAACAGGCTAAAAAGTATAGCATAGAACATAAAGAGGTGAAAATTTATGTGTCGTGCAAAAAAAATACTTTTTAGCCTTTTTGCGTTGTCGGCAGCAGGACTGGTGGCTTGTGGCTCCAATCAGGCATCGGGAGGGGAAAGCTTTCCCACAGAAACTCAAACGCGAGAAGAACAGACTACCGGGGATACGGTAGAAAACAAGGAGGAAACAACAGTGAAGACAGAAGATTTGGCAGAATATTTTAAGGGGATGAAGCTGACCAAGAGCATGAAGACTCTGGTGAATCAGAACCCCATTATGACCCAGCGCTTTGGCGCGGATCCTTTTGCGATGGTATATGGAGACAGAGTGTATTTCTATATGACCCAGGATGCCATTACCTATGAGGCAGATGGCAGTATTAAAGAAAATACTTACGGAAACATCAATACCATTTCGGTGGTATCTACCGATGATATGGTAAACTTTACCGACCATGGACAGATTGCGGTTGCAGGTAAGAACGGCGCGGCAAAGTGGGCAAACAATTCCTGGGCACCTTCTGCAGCCTGGAAGACCATTGACGGCAAAGACAAGTTCTTCCTTTATTTTGCAGATGGTGGCGGCGGAATCGGCGTAGTTACCTCTGACAGCCCTACCGGTCCTTTTGTGGATGAAGTGGGCAAGGGTATTATCCGCAGAGATATGGAAATGTGCGGAAATGTACTTTGGTTATTCGATCCCGCAGTTTTGGTGGATGATGACGGCAGAGCCTATATTTATTTCGGCGGTGGTGTACCGGAGGGTAAAGTATCCGATCCCGGAACCGGCCGTGTAGCAGAACTGGGAGACGATATGATGAGCTTAAAGGGTACTCCCGTAGCCATTGACGTGCCTTATCTTTTCGAGGATTCCGGTATCCACAAGGTGGGAGACACCTATTATTTCAGCTATTGCAGCAACTGGCAGGTAGATGCGGAAGGTACTGCAAAGTATGGCTTCCATAATGCGGAAATTGTTACCTTGGAGAGCAAGAACCCCATGGGACCGTTTACTTTCAAGGAAGTGATTTTAAAGAATCCCGGACAGGCATGCGGCTTGTACGGAAACAACCATCACGCAGTATTCAGCTTCCAAGGCAACTGGTACATTACTTATCACTCCAGACTTTTGGAGAAGACCATGGGAATCGAAAAGGGCTATCGTGCTACCCATGTGGTACAGTTTGAAATGGGCGAGGACGGAACCATCGGCAATATTCCTCATTCTCAGGACAGCATTACCCAGCTGAAGTATGTAAATCCTTATCAGCCCGTAAATGCGACCAACGTATCTGTAATGGCAGGAACCGATTCCGTACCGGCAGACGAGCAGACCAAGAAAATTGGTAGCGGTACTTTCGGACTGGGTGCCATTGATTCCGGGGATTATGTAAAAATTACGGGCGTGGATTTTGGCGATACTTCTGCCAAGAGTGTAAAGGTAACCGTTATGAATTCCAAGGAAGCAGGAGCAATCCGTGTAACCGTTGGAACCGTAAATAGTGAGGCAGTGGCATACATTCCGGTAGCTGCAGGTGCAACGGCGGATATTGTATGCGAGGCAGAGCTTTTGAAGGAATTAACCGGCGTACAGGATCTGTACTTCACCTTCTATGGAGAAGGATATGAGATCCGCGACTGGTCTTTCACGAAATAATTTACGAAAAAGGGGTAGCACATGAATAAGCAGGAAATTCTGGTTCATCAGGGGGATACAGCATCCTTTTCCAATCATGTTGATTATTGTGTGGGCACAGGCCGTATGGGCCTTGCCCTCCAAAAAGAATATATGGATCAGCTAAAGCTGGTGCAGGAGCATATCGGTTTTAAACATATTCGCGGTCATGGACTTTTTACTGATGACATGGCGATTTACCAGGAAAGAGAAGAAGATGGAAAGCGTATTGTAGAATACAATTACACCTATTTGGACCTGGTAATGGATAATTATCTGGAGCTTGGTATCGTACCGTTCCTGGAGCTTGGTTTTATGCCCAACAAGATGGCAAGCGGAACCCAGGCAATCTTTTACTGGAAGGGTAACGTAACCCCTCCCAAGGATTATGGGGATTGGCAGAAAATGGTGCAGGCACTCCTTCGTCATTTGATGGAGCGCTATGGGGAGAAGGAGGTTCTCACCTGGCCCATTGAAGTATGGAATGAGCCCAATCTTCCCGGCTTCTGGGAGCATGCGGACATGCAGGAGTACTTCAAGCTGTTCGAGAAGACCTTCCATGCCATCAAGGAAGTCAATCCGGCCTTTCGTGTGGGCGGTCCCGCAGTATGCGGCGGCACCGATGAAATTTGGATTTCCGGCTTTATGAAGTTCTGTCATGAAAAGCAGATTCCTCTGGATTTTGTTACCAGACATCATTACACCACCGATTTCCCGGAAAGAAACGGACATTATGGCTATGCGGAGCTGATGGATGAGGAAGAAGGCTTTGCAAATCTTCATACCACCAGAGACATTATTGATGGTTATCCGGAATATAAGGGCCTGGAGATTCATGTGACAGAGTTTAACACCTCCTACATTCCCAACTGCCCCATTCATGATACCAATCAGAATGCGGCTTACATCGCGAAGCAGTTATCCAGACTGGGAGATGACAATACCTCTTATTCTTACTGGACCTTCGGTGATATTTTCGAGGAGCAGGGAGTTCCCTTCACACCCTTCCACGGCGGTTTCGGCATGGTGGCCAACGGATGTATTCCCAAGCCTACCTTCTGGACTTTTGCATTCTTCAAGAAATTAAAGGAAAAGGAATGGACCTGTGTATTCAAAAACGACAACTGTGTCATTGTTAAGACCGAGGACGGCGAATTCCGCGGCGTTACCTGGAATAATACCAGAAAGCGCGCCGGTAAAGATTTGCTGTTGAATATAAAGATTGAACTTCCTGCAGGAAGCTACAGCGTGGAATATGAGCGGGTGGATGAAAAGACCTGTAATCCCTTAAAGGTTTGGCATGATTTGGGAGAACCGGCAAATCCTTCCAAACGCCAGATTAAGACCTTGCAGATGGCTGCAAATCCTTTTGTAAGTTCCGAGCGTGTAGAGGTAGCGGAAGAAGGTTTGGCGGCATTTGACATTTCTCTGGAAGAAAATGCAGTGGTTTATTTTGAGTTAAAGGCTGCACCTATGAAGTCTGACAGAGGCTACGTTTACCCACATGTGATGCAGCAGGAAAGCATCAATCCCATTACTGCTATGGATTATCCGGATGTAGATGCCATTCGTGTGGGGGATACCTACTACATGGTAAGTACCACCATGCATTTTATGCCCGGCTGTGAGATTTTGCGCTCCTACGATTTGATGCATTGGGAGCATGCAACCTATGTGTATGACAAGCTGGATTCTACCCCCGGACAGTGTCTGGAGGGAGATGCACATATCTACGGAAAAGGCATGTGGGCGGCAACCCTTCGTTATCATAAGGGCACCTTCTATGTTCTTTTCGTGGCAAACGATACCCATAAGACCTATTTGTATCGCACCACCGATTTGTACGGCACCTGGCAAAAGAGCGAGGTGGAGGGCTTCTTCCATGATGCTTCTTTGCTCTTTGATGATGACGACCGTATTTATATTGCTTACGGCAACCGACAGATTCACATCACCGAGCTTCGCCCGGATTTAACCGGACCTTTGGAGGGTGGTTTGGACCGTATTGCGGTAGAGGATTGTAAGGAGACCCCTCTTGGCTATGAGGGAACTCATTTGTACAAGATTAACGGCAAGTATTACATGTTCTTTATTCATTCTTTTGCAGGAATGTGGAGAAGAACCGAGGCCTGCTTCGTAGCGGATTCCATCGACGGAGAATTCGTGGGTGGAGATGTGCTGAATGATGACAGAGGCTACTGCGGACAGGGCGTTGCCCAGGGTGGTATTGTAGATACGCCTGACGGCAAATGGTATGCGATTTTGTTCCAGGACAGCGGTGCTGTGGGAAGAATGCCCATCTTAATGCCTATGCATTTTGAGGAAGACGGAAAGCCCGTACTTGGTGTAAACGGCAAGGTTCCGGTAATGTTTACCACAAACAGTACCCGTCCGGACTATGAATATGCTCCCTTGTATCACAGCGACGATTTCAAGGGAGAGCTGAAGAGTCAGTGGCAGTTTAATCATGAGCCTGATGAAAAACTGATTCAGCAGGATAAGCATGCCGGTACCTTTACGGTGACCACCGATAAGCTTTCTGCCAATATGAATCAAGCCAAAAATACCCTGACCCAGAGAATGCGTTATCCCGGATGCGCCGGAGAAGTAACGGTGTGCGGCGAGAACTTAAATGAGGGGGATTTCGCCGGTCTTGGTGTACTGCAAGGCAAGTTTGGAATGATTGCACTTACCAAGCAGGATGGTCAGTATCTGCTGGTAATGGAGAACGACGAGGGACGATGGGCAAGTGTTCGGGTAGAGGGACCTTGTGTTCGACTTCGTCTGGACGTGGACTTTGCTTATATGAAGGATGAGGCAAGATTCTCGTACTTTGACGGTGAGAGCTTCCGCGAACTGGGTATTGTACATAAGATGGCCTTCCGTCTGGATCATTTTACCGGAGCAAGATTTGGCTTGTTTGTATATTCTACCGTGGAAGCAGGTGGAAGTGCTTCCTTTGCGGATTTTGTATACGAGAAATAAACAGGGGATTGTGATTTCGGAAAGGGTCATTGGGGCCTTTTCCGAAATTGTCGTATAAAAGAGGAGAAGAGGATGGCGGAATTTCGTTTTGCGATTATTGGGGCGGCAGGCATAGCCAATAAGTTTTGCGATGCAGTGTCTTATATTGAGAATTGTACCATTGTATCGGTAGCCAGTAAGTCAATGGAACGGGCGGAGGCTTTCGCTAAGAAAAACCGGATTGCAAGGGCTTACGATGACTATGAGACCATGCTGGTTACAGAGAAACCGGATGCCTGTTATATCGCGGTAACCACCAATGCCCACTATGAAATGTGCATGCTCTGTCTTCGGCATCACATTCCGTTTCTGTGCGAGAAGACCATGTGCACCGGTTCGGACCAAACCAAAGAGGTGTTTGCTCTATGCAGGGAAAAACATATTTTTGGAATGGAAGCCATGTGGAGCCGTTTCCTTCCGGCAGTGGAACAGGCCAAAAAATGGGTAAAAGAAGGCCGAATCGGGAAGGTGCATTTCGGAGAGGTGGCCATTGGCTTCATGCCTCCCAAAGACTTTACCAATCGTTACTTTGATCCAAAGCTTGGGGGCGGTGCAGCGTATGACTTAACGGTGTATTGCTATGAGCTTCTCACTTATTTACTGGAGGAACCGATTTTGGAGAGACAATGTATCAGCACCTGGTCCGAAAGTGGTGTGGATACCTCCAATCTGGTAAGCCTTCGCTATGAAGATGCATTGGTTACCTTGAAGGGCAGCATAGAGGCCTGCCTAGAGGAAAAACTGGTACTGTACGGGGAAAAGGGAATTCTTACAATCCCCTCTCCTCATTTTGCAGAAAAGGCTATTTTGTGTGATAACGGACGTACAGTGGTGGAGGAATTTTTGGACACCACCACGAAAAACGGTTTTTGCTATGAGATTCAGGAAGTAATGGACTGCATTCGTGCAGGGAAAATCGAAAGTGATAAGGTGCCTCACAGCCTGACGCTGGAATATGCGGCTTTATGTGAGGAACTGTTGAAAAAATAAAAGCAAAGGTGCTTATGGAGGTTAGAAAATGAAAAAACAGGCATTGAATCCTTATTTGCCCTCCTGGGAATATATACCCGACGGGGAGCCTTATGTATTTGGGGACAGAGTGTATGTGTACGGCTCCCATGATTTCTTTAACGGATATGTTTTCTGCATGGGAGATTACGTATGCTGGTCTGCTCCGGTAGATGATCTGGGTAATTGGAGATATGAGGGAGTGATTTATCCCAGAAACGAGGACCCCTTAAACAAAGAAGGCAAGATGTGCCTTTATGCCCCGGACGTAACCATCGGACCGGACGGAAGATATTATTTGTATTATGTATTGGATAAGGTTTCCGTGGTATCCGTAGCGGTTTGCGATACCCCGGCGGGAAAGTATGAGTTTTACGGCTATGTACATTATGCGGATGGCACGAAGCTTGGCGAAAAACCCGGCGATGAACCCCAGTTTGATCCCGGTGTTTTGACGGAAGGGGACACCACCTATCTGTATACCGGCTTCTGCGGAAGAGGAGATAAGTCCAGACACGGTGCTATGTGTACCGTATTGGATAAGGATATGCTGACCATTAAGGAAGCGCCTGTTTTCGTGGCGCCCGGCGTGGAATATGAGGTGGGAACCGGCTTTGAAAAGCATGCCTTTTTTGAGGCGCCCTCTATTCGAAAGAAAGGGGATACCTATTACTTTATTTATTCTTCTACCGTGATGCATGAGCTTTGCTATGCCACCAGTAAGGAGCCTACCAAAGGCTTTACCTATCAGGGTGTCATTGTAAGTAATTGCGACATGCATATTGCCACCTATAAGCCGGCAGATATGCCCACCGCTTACGGCGCAAATAACCATGGAAGTATCGTTCGGATTTTGGATAAATGGTACATTTTCTATCATCGTCAGACCAATGGCAGCTGGTATTCCAGACAGGGCTGTGCGGAAGAAATTCATTTCCTGGAGGATGGCACCATTCCTCAGGTAGAGATTACTTCCTGCGGATTGAACGGTGGTCCCCTGGAGGGCAAGGGCGAATACCCTGCTTATCTGGCTTGCAATCTGTTTACCGATGTGCCCAGCATGTATATTGCGGGAGACAAGTATCCCAAGGTTACCCAGGACGGAAAAGACGGAGATGAAGAGGTGGGATTTATTGGAAATCTAATGAATCATGCCACTGCCGGCTTCAAGTATTTCGACTGTAAGGGCGTAAAGCAGTTCGCTGTTACCGCAAGAGGCTATGGCGACGGTACCTTTGAGGTGCGTACCGAAATCGGTGGTAAGTGCCTGGCGAAATTGCCCATTCAGTATACCAACGTGTGGGAGACCTACACCACGGATATTGATCTTTCCGATGGCGTGCATGCCATTTACATTACCTATGTGGGCAATGGGAACCCCCAGTTAAAATCATTTACTCTGATTTGACACAAAAGCGTATGAGAATCTATTTGGACGGAATTCTGCAGAGAATTTCGAGGGAAAGAGAGGCATAATATGAATCGATTGTTTTATGAACAACCTGCCCGGTGCTGGGAAGAAGCGTTGCCGCTTGGAAATGGCCGATTGGGCGCCATGGTATTTGGGGATATCCGAAAGGAGAGAATCCAGGTTAATGAGGAAAGCGTCTGGTACGAAGGCCCGATGAATCGTATCAATCCGGATGCAAAGGAGGCGATGCCCAAAATTCGAAAGCTGATTGCAGAGGGAAGAATCGCAGAAGCTCAAAAGCTTTTGAAGGTTGCATTTACCGGATGTCCTTGTGGCATGAATCCTTATCAGACCCTGGGAGACTTTTATCTGGAGTTTGATTATCCGGAGGTGAATCCGGTGGTTACACTTTCTCCGGATTTGGTTCATGTGGAGTTAGATACGAAAGAAATGGGATATCAGCGCTCCCTGAATTTAAATACTGCGGTAACGGATGTAACCTATCGTCTGGGCAACACCGAGTATTCCAGAGAATGCTTTATTTCCAAGCCGGCGGATTTGTTTGTAATGAAGCTCCGGGCGAAGGGAGAGAACAAGATTTCCTTCCAGGCAAGACTGGATCGAAGCATGTACATGACTGCCATTGAAAAGGTGAAAAAGGAAGGCATCCGTTTGTTCGGTAAACTGGGCGAGGGCGGAAGCCGTTTTTCCATGGAACTTCGTGCCAAGGCAGAGGATGGTACGGTAGAGGTGATTGGAGAAACCCTTATGGTGACCGGAGCCACTACCGCGTATTTGTATTTTGCGGGAGATACGGATTATCATTATACGCCGGAGGAGATAGGAGATGCCGGCAAGTGCTTTTTGGATGAGAGGCTGGAGGAGCGTTTCCAAAAAGCCATGGCTAGAGACTATCAGGAGCTGCTGCAGGAGCATATAGAAGATCATCAGGCGTTGTTTGACCGGGTGAAGTTCGATTTGGGAATGCGTGAAAAAGACGGTATCCCCACCGATGTACGTTTGGAGAAGGTTGCCCAGGGCGAGGCCGATCACGGACTGATGGAGCTTTTGTTCCAATACGGACGGTATCTGATGATTGCAGGCAGCAGACCCGGTACCCTGCCTACTACGTTACAGGGACTTTGGGCACAGGAATTTATTCCACCCTGGGGCGGAAAATATACCATCAATATCAATACGGAAATGAACTACTGGCCGGCAGAAAGCTGTAATTTGTCCGAGTGCCATCTGCCCTTGTTCCGATTGCTGGAAATCATGCTTCCCCGGGGAAGAAAGGTTGCCAGGGAAATGTACGGAGCCAGAGGCTTTGTGGCGCATCACAACACCAATATTCACGGGGATTGCGCACCTCAGGATTTGTGGTATCCGGCGACGTACTGGCCCATGGGCGCTGCATGGCTTTGTACCCACGTATGGACTCATTATCAGTACACCGGGGATGTGGAATTTTTAAAGAAATATTATCCTATCGTGCTGGAGGCAGCTCTTTATTTTGTGGATGCCTTAACCGAGTGGGGGGATTATCTGGTTACAAATCCATCCTCTTCTCCGGAAAATGTGTATATCTTACCAAACGGAGAGCGGGGAGCGGTATGCTTTGGTCCTACCATGGATAACCAGATTCTTCGGGATTTGTTTGATATCTGCCAAAAGGGCGCCAAGGTGCTTGGGGATGAGGTGAAGGATATTGTAATCCTGGAGGTTTCGGATGTAACAGAACTTTTGAAGGAAATAGCAGAGAAAAGGGAACGTCTGGTTCCTACCCGAATCGGAAGCGACGGCCGTATTATGGAATGGCTGGAGGAATACGAGGAAGAGGAGCCCGGACATCGTCACATCTCCCAATTATACGGTCTGTTCCCTTCCGAACAGATTACCGTAGACGGTACGCCGGAGTATGCAGAGGCGGCCAAGAAGACCCTGGAGGAGCGACTTCGTCACGGAGGCGGTCATACCGGTTGGAGCCGGGCATGGATTATGAATCATTATGCCAAGCTTTGGGACGGAGAAAAGGCATATGACAATATTACGAAGATGCTGATTCATTCTACCTATCCCAATATGTTCGACAAGCATCCACCCTTCCAAATTGACGGAAACTTCGGTGCCAGCGCGGCCATCGCACAGATGCTGGTGCAGAGTAATGACAAACGTGTCATTTTATTGCCTGCCCTTCCCGATGCGTGGGAGAAAGGTAGTGTTTCCGGCTTATGCCTGGTTGGTGGGGCCAAGGTGGATCTTTCCTGGGAGAACCATTGCTTAAAGAACTGTAGAATGTACGGGGCGGATGACTATTCGACAACGGTGGTATACAAGGAGAAAAGGATGGAAATTTCCCTAAAGGAAGGCCAAAGCTGGGACTTTGAATAAAGGGGTCGAAATCATTGCGTTTGGGAGGGCTTACAAAATGTAGGCCTCCCATTTTGCTTGTATTTGCTTCTTTTTGCTCATTTTAGCAAAAATTGTACGATATTTAGCACGATTTAAGAAGCAAGAGTATTGGCAAAATTGTACAATGGTTTGGGTCAGGAGGATTTACTATGTGTAAAAATAGCAAAAAAGTATTTCGATGGTTGGGACTAGCCACTGTTCAACTTGCCATGCTGGGTATGCTGGGAGGCTGTACGGAGGTAAAAGATGACGAAAGCAATTTTGTCATTGTGGAAAGAGAGTCCACCCCCATTGATTATAAATTGGTCAGTGTTACAAGAAACGATATTGTGAAGACAAAGATGGTGAGCTGCAAGTACTCCCAGCTGGATTCTCAAAAGTTAAGCTTTGGCGTAAGCGGTAAGCGTGTTTCCAAAGTTTATGTCCATGAAGGGGATTCGGTGAAAAAGGGTGATCTGTTGGCGGTATTGTCCGGAGCGGATAAGGAAGAAGAATTGTATCGCCTGCGCTATCAGATCAATCGCAATAAGGAACGACTGGCACAGCTTCAGGAAAATGAAAACAATGAGATTAACAGACGCTGGCTGGATTATCAGGTAAACCAGACCAGACAGAAATATTTTAGCGGATATGCCTATGACAACGGGCAGCAGGTGTTGGCCGGTGTGGAAGAGTATCAGAAGAATAACCGCTATACCATTGAGGATTTGACGGATAGCATTAAACTGGACGAGCAGCAGTTAAAACTTCTGGAAACAGAAGTGGCACAGAGTAAGCTGTATGCGTTGGCGGACGGAAACGTTTCTTCTATCAAGAAACGTCTGGAGGGTTCCACTTCCGTAATGGATGAAGTGGTAATCGAGATTTTGGACAGTTCCGAATGCAGCTTTATGGTAAGTGACATGACCTATGCGGATGTAGTGGAAGAAGGCGTAGAATTGGAAATGACCATTATGAGCGGAACCAGTGCCGGAAAATACAAGGTAATCCCTGTGGATAAAGCGAATTGGAAGGATGCCATGAGCTTTGAAATTTCCGACGGAGGAGACAATGTAATTTTCGAGGCAGGTACCAGCGGTTCCATTTATCTGGAATTGGACAAGAGAACCCAGGTACTTACCCTTCCTACGGCAGCAGTACATACGGCGGATGAGAAGTCCTTTGTGTACACGGTAGGCGACAATGATATCAGAGAAGTAAAATGGATTGAAACCGGCTTGGTGGGAAGTGATTTGGTCGAGATTACCGGCGGATTATCAGAAGGGGATAAGGTTATTTTGAAATGAGAAAAACGAAAATAATGAGCCTTTTACTGGTAATCGGTTTGTCCCTTTCCCTGGTGGGTTGCGGCGAGACAACGACAAAGAAGACCGGTAACAGCAGTAAGATAGAATTAATTGATCCTGTAAGTGCGGAAGCCAGTACAGATGTGGTGACCACAAGAACCATGTATGATGTGGTTACCTATTCCGGAAGCGTATTTCCGTACATTGAAGAGTATTCTTCCTTAAACGGTATGACCTTTAAGCAGTATGGTGCGTATCCCGGTAACGAGGTAAAGGCCGGTCAGGAACTGATTCTTTCCGATACCAAGAATGCGGATGAACGAATTAAGAATATGAATGAAAGCATTCTGGAAATGGATCAATCCTATGCAGAATACCTGGAGGATTATAAGGAGCAATATGAAGAATTGCTAAAAGCCCAGGATATGTGGAAGCAGTATGTGGATTTAAACCTGAAACAGAAGCCTGCAGAGAGTAGTGCAGACTATGCGGATTGGAAAGTGGGCTATGATTATGTGGAGGCCTGCTACAAACAGGCAAGCTACAACCTGATGATTGCACAGACTCAGAAGGAACAGAAGGAAACTTTGTACAAAATGGACCGTGCTTATTCTGTGCATCAGCTGGAGGTATTGAAGAAGAACCGTGCACAGGAAAGTATCAGTACGAATATGGACGGCGTGGTAGTGGCTACCAATCTGTATGATTCCGGAGATTACATCAATAAGGATACCAATGTCATCGCGGTAGGTGATTTGAATCAAAAGATTTTTAAGTGTGATTATATTGCCAAGACCACTCTGATGAAGGCGAAAGATTATTATGTTTATATAAACGGCAAACGCTATGAAGCCATTTATGATGTAATGGAAGCAGATGAGTATGTAAGACTCAGCGCCCAGAACGAGAAGGTTTATACCACCTTTACCCTGGTGGATGCAGAGGATGTGAACATTGGCGATTTCGCGGTGCTTGCCATTGTAAAGGATGTGCGGGAGAATGTAGTTTCGATTCCCAAGGCTGCCCTTCGAAAGGACGACAGCGGATATTATGTATACGTGGTTCGAAACGGTGAAAACGTGTACACCTCCGTAAAGACGGATTTTAGCGATGGCGTGTATACGGAAATTGTTTCCGGTTTGACACCCGGTGATGAAATTCTCTACAACGGAGAAAAAATGACCGGAACCAATACGGTTAAGGTGGAGAAGGGTGAGCTTTCTACGGATTTCAGTCAGCGTGCAACCATGCTGTACCCTGCTACCGTCAGTCTTACCAATCCCATTGAAAACGGAACCACATACTTTGGGGAAATGCAGGTTCACCAGTATCAGCATGTGGAAAAAGGCGATGTGATTTGTACCGTTCGAGTAGTGGCAGATCAGTTGTCCCTTACCCGAAACGAGAACAAGAAAACCCGTTTGGTGGAGCGCATTGGCGATTGGGAAGAAAAGGCAAAAAAAGAAGAGGACGAGGAGACCTACAAGGATTTATTGGAGGGTCTTTACGAACAACTTAAGGATATTGAGGAGACAATCGCAAAGCAGAAGAGTGATTTTGCTACAAAGGAAATCAAGGCCAGCTGCAGTGGACTTATTACCTATTTGCGTGAGTTCAATGCGGAGGATGTTGTGAACTACAATGAATTCCTTTGCAGCATTGCAGATGAAAGCGAATGCTATATTGCCACCCAGGATGAAAAGGGCGTTTTGCAGTATGGCAATACCGTTTCCGTAGCCTATAAGGACAACGAGAAAAACGATTATTCGGTTACCGGTACGGTTGTGTCCATGTCTGCTGTCGGTATTTCTTCTTCTATCAGTACAGAATATACGCTGGTGCAGATTGATAAGGAAAAACTCAGCGAAGCGGTACAAAGGGCAAATGAAAACGGCGAGTGGTGGAATCCGTACAAGTATACGGTAAAATGTTCAGCCCGTTCCATGGGAAATTGCCTGGTGGTTCCAAGATCTGCAGTGAAGATGACCAATGAAAAGGCTTATGTATATGTAAAAAATGCAGATGGAACGATTGTGGCAAATAATGTGGTAGTCGGTGGCTACAATAACTCCAAGTATTGGATTTTGGAAGGTGTTACGGAAGGAATGGAATTATGCTTAGATTAATGTTACAAAAATTATGGCATAAAAAATGGATGGTATTCTGCCTCCTTTTGGGTAGTATCCTTTTGATTGCCACGGTTGTCAGCTTTCCTTTGTACAGAAGTGCGGCATTTGACCGTATGGTCAGAGATGAATTCCAAAACTATTTGTCCCAGGAGGGTGTATGGCCCGGTTTAAATAAGATGGTAACCACCAGTAAGAAGGACGCCGGCGGTAAGTCCATGCTTCGTATGGAAGAGGTGCTTGGTTCACTTCCTCAGACCTTGGGCGTTACCGAGAAGGAAACCATTTGTTATTACTCGCTGGCAGAAATTACAGCAAATTCTACCATGAATCGTGCAGATATGTCCGGCACTTACATGCGTCTTAGTATGTATACGGATTTGCCCAAGCATGCCAGAATACTGTATGGTCAAATGTATTCCGAGACGGGTATCAGTGAAGAGGGGGCCATCGAGGTAATTATCAGTCAGGCTTCTATGGTAAAAAACAACCTCCTTTTGAATGAAATCCTGACAATGGAGGGCTTGAAGGGTCCTGATGGAAAAAATATTAAAATCAAGGTTGTAGGTATTTTCGAGGAAGAGGATTCCAAGGATTTTTACTGGCAGGTGAAGCCCGAAAACATGAGCAATGTGTGTATGATGAACGAGGCATTGTTCCGGGAATATTTTACAAAGGATAATGCCGGTAAATATACCATTACCTGTACCTATTTCCAGTTGTTTGAGTATGAGGATTTGAGTGCGGAGATGGTACCGAATCTCTCTGAGAAAACCAAGTGGCTGACAGAGGAGAGCGGTATTAAGAGTACTGTTTCCAAGCCGGAGTATGTATCTATTCTGGAATCCTATATGAAAAAGCAGGATCGAATTGAGGCGACCTTGTTTATCCTGCAGATTCCGGTATTGATTTTACTGGCAGCATTCTTGTTCATGATTTCCGGTCAGATGTATGATATGGAAAAGAACGAAATCTCCGTAATGAAGAGCCGTGGCGCTTCCAGCGGACAGATGTTTCGACTGTATTTGTTCCAGAGCATTTTCCTGACTCTCATCGGAGCGGCAGCGGGTATTCCTCTGGGCACCGTGTTCTGCAGAATCTTAGGTTCCACCCAGAACTTCCTGGAGTTTAATATCCGGAGACAGCTGGAGATTCGCTTTAGCCAGGATGTATGGATGTACGCTTTGGCAGCGATTGGCCTGTCTATCCTGATTATGACCATTCCGGCATTGAAACACAGCCGTTTGACCATTGTAAAATTAAAACAGTCCAATGCACTTCGCAATAAGTCCTGGTGGGAGAAAATTTTCCTGGATGTGATTTGCATCGGCGTTTCCATGTACGGATATTACAGCTATTCCAAGAGTAAGGATTTGATGATCCAAAACGTGTTGGAGGGCAAGTCCTTAGATCCGTTGCTTTATATGAGTTCTTCCCTGTTTATCGTAGGTATGGGACTTTTGTTCCTGCGTCTGCAGCCGATTTTGATCCGTGTGGTTTATGCCATCGGTAAACCCTTCTGGAAGCCTGCAAGCTACGCTTCCTTTATGGAAAACAGCAAAAACGGACGCAAGCAGCAGTTTATTATGCTCTTTATGATTTTGACGATTTCCCTGGGTATGTATCATGCCACCGTTGCCCGCACCATTTTGCAGAATGCACAGAATAATGCGGAGTATCTGGAGGCGGTAGATATTATTCTCCAGGAAAAATGGGCGGATAATTCCGCATCCATGGGAAGTGGTTCTGAAACAACTACGCTACAGTACATTGAACCGGATTATACCAAGTTCGCCGGCATTCCCGGTGTGGAGCGTTACACCAAGGTGCTTTTCGATAAGAAGGCGGCGGTAAAGGTAAGCGGTAAATCTTATACAGACTGTACCTTGATGGGTATTCATACCAAGGAATTTGGATTAATGACAAGCGTGTCAGATGATCTGTTGGAAAAGCCTTATTACCAGTACTTAAATGAACTTGCGGCAGAGCCTAAAGGTGTTCTGGTATCCCGTAACTTTGAAACACTTATGGGATGTAAGGTGGGAGATTCTGTTGACTACAAGAATGCAGCAGGCGTTGCAACCACCGGAAAGATTATTGATTTCTTTGATTATTGGCCGGGATATACGCCTACCACCATGTCCTTAAATAACGAGGGCTCCCTGGAGAAGACAGAGAATTTTTTGGTGATTGCCAATATTTCCAGAGTGCAGGAGCAGTTAGGTGTTTATCCTTATCAGGTTTGGATAAACTTTAAGGCCGGTGCAGACCACGATGTAATTTATGACTGGATTGATGAACACAATATTCGCATCAGTGCAGACGGTGGTTTCCGTGATCGTGAGACCCAGATTCAGAATGTTTTGGAGGATCCTTTGCTTCAGGGAACCAACGGTGTCCTGACCATGGGCTTTATCGTAACCATTATCCTTTGCGGTGTTGGTTACCTGATCTACTGGATTATGTCTATCCGCTCCAGAGAGATGCTGTTTGGTGTCCTCAGAGCGTGCGGTATGCATAAGGGAGAGCTCTTCCATATGCTGATTAACGAGCAGATTTTCTCCGGTGTTCTGTCTATTCTGGCAGGTATCGGAATCGGTACCGCGACTTCCAAGATGTTTGTACCCATGTTGCAGAATGCCTATGCGGCATCCAACCAGGTGCTTCCGATGGAACTGATTACCAATCCCGTAGATATGTACCGTTTGTACGGAGTGGTAGCCGGAGTAATGGCACTGTGTCTGTTTGTATTGTTGATGTTGGTATTTAAGCTGAATGTTGCCAAGGCTTTGAAGCTGGGTGAGGAATAATTTCCTCCCTGCTTCGCCTTTTGAAAGGATGAAAAATGGAAAACGAAAACATTATTACCATAAGTGGTGTCAATCGAATATTTTCTTCTGCAAGCGGTGACTTTCAGGCATTGAAGGACATCAATGCGGAGATTCCCCAGGGAGTGCTTACCATCTTAAAGGGACGCTCCGGTTCCGGTAAGACCACCTTGATGAATATTATCGGAGCTTTGGATGCGCCTACCTCCGGCAAGGTGTTTATTCAGGGAAGAGATATCGGTCGATTGAGTGATTTGGAGCGTGAAAATTTAAGACGTACACAGGTGGGATTTGTATTCCAGGCGGTTTCTTTGATTCCTGCCATGAATGCTTACCAGAACGTAGAGTTCTCCATGCGTCTTGCGGGAATTCCGGCCAGATCCAGAAAAGCAAGAGTGGAAGAGTGCCTGCGCATGGTGGGCCTTGGAAATCGTATGAATCACTACCCCTCTGAGATGTCCGGTGGTGAGCAGCAGCGTGTGGCGATTGCAAGAGCCATTGCCCACAGACCCAAGATTATTCTTGCCGATGAGCCTACTGCGGAATTGGATTCTGCAATGGCAGCAGAGGTAACCAAGCTTTTCCAGGAGATGACAAGGAAAGAAAACGTTACCATCGTTATGACAACACATGATACCGGTCTGATGGATGCCGGTGATATGATTATCGAACTGGAAAGCGGACAGCAGGTGGTTCAACAGCCTGCCGGCCAGGAAGGCAGGGCATAACGCATGGCAGAGAATATTATTCAGGCAGAAGGCCTTGTAAAGATTTATAAGTCCAAGCAGACCGAGGTTTTGGCGCTGCAAGGTTTGGATTTGAATGTGGAAGAGGGAGAATTAACCGCATTAATCGGTAACTCCGGTAGCGGTAAGTCTACCTTCTTAAATATGATCGGCGGTTTGGACAGACCCAGCGCCGGTTCCCTGTTTGTAGGCGGTAAGAACCTGTTTACCATGACCGAAAAGGACCTGGTTGCCTACAAGCGTGATACGGTTGGATTTGTATGGCAGAACAACGGACGTAACCTGCTTCCTTATTTGTCTGCTTTGGAAAATATTATGCTTCCCATGCATATTTCCAGCAGCAAGAGAAAGAAAGAGCGGGCCATGGAGCTGATTGAACTGGTTGGTTTGGCAAACAAACGCCACAATCACTTGAATACCATGTCCGGTGGTGAACAGCAGCGTATTGCAATCGCCATTGCATTGGCAAACTCACCCAAGCTTTTGTTGGCCGATGAGCCTACCGGTAGCGTAGATACCAGAACCGCAAATTATATTTTTGATATCTTCACTGAGTTAAACAAGAGCGGACAGACGATTCTGATTGTTACCCATGATGTGGCGCTGTCCAAGAAGGTAAAACGTGTAATTGCGATTCGAGACGGTAAAATCAGTAGCGAGCGTATCCTAAAGGAAAGCTATGCGGACCGTTTGAAGGAAGTAACCATTGACTGGAGAAATGAAGACACGCAGGAAGAATATGTCATCATGGATAAGGCCGGTCGTGTACAGATTCCCAAGGAATTGATTGGCGCCATGAACCTGAAGGATAATAAGGTGAAATTGGAAATGCACGATGGCAAAATTATTATTACCGCTCCGGAAATCGATGGCTAAACATTGATAGGAAGAATGTATGAGTATTTTACAGAAAAAAAGAAAAAATATGAGGATGGAGAGGGAGCAAACGCTCCCCGGCTCCATCCTTGCTTTTTTAGAGAAAAAAAGCATAAAAAATGAGGAAATCCTTTGCTTTTCGGCAATGGATCTGGACAAAAAAGGAGCCTATCGAAAGGGCTATTGTGTGCTGACAGACAAATGGCTGTTTCTTTTTGAGGCAGATTGTCCGGAAGAGACCGTCCATACCTACAGGGGTTACGGACAGGAGGATTTGGTACAGGAGCCCGATTATACGGACCGGGTGATTGTGTTGGAGCAAATCAGGAAAATCTATATTGAAAACGGCGTGGGCTGTAACCTTTTGATTGCGGATTTAGGAGAGGGTCAGGTACATTTGGGAAGCTTTACCCATTTGCATAAGCGTACTATGTCCCGTCTGGTTCGCGGTGCGGAGCAGCTTGGTGCGGGACAGCCCTTTGACGTGGCGCCCGTTGTGACAGCCTGCTGTCCCAAATGCGGAAGAATGTACCCGGACGAACAGAGGCAGATTTGTCCCCATTGTGTAGACCGAAAGAATATTATGTTTCGTGTACTGGAATACTTCAAGCCCTATCGGGTGAAGTTTATTCTGCTGTTTTTGTGTACGGTAATAACGGCGGTGGTCAATCTGATTTGGCCCTACTTAAACGGTACCGTTTTGTACGATAAGATTCTGGGAAAAAGTGAACCCTTCCTGGAGCAGATGGGGATTGAAAACGGCAATTTCCTGATAGCTTTGCTGCTACTGGTTCTGACGATGGCCATGACCAAAATTATGCTGCTTTTCCTGCAGATTCTGCAGGGCGTATTGACGGCGCAGATGGTTGTGGATGTGGTTCGCGATATGAAGAAGGAAGTATTTCATGTTATGGGAAAATTGTCCATCAACTTCTATCGAAGCAGACAAACCGGCGGACTGATGACCAGAGTTATGTCGGATGCGGACCGGATTACCGGTTTTTTTGTAGATGGTGCCCCTTATATTCTGATTCATGGATTTACGCTGATTGCATCCTTTGCAGTTATGGCTACCATCAATATTCCCATGACCTTACTGGCGCTTGTCACTTTGCCGGTGCTGGTGGCGGTGAGTATGTATCTTCGTCCCAAAATTTGGGTTATGTTTGGCCGAAGACATCGGGCGGAGCGTTCCTTAAACAGCGGTGTCAATGACAATCTGACCGGTGCCCGGGTAGTCAAGAGCTTTGGCCAGGAGAGCAGGGAGGCTGACCGCTTCCGAAAGAATAATCAGGGCCTTCGGGATGCGGAAATCGCCATCACCTATCGAATGAACTATTTCCGCTTCGTGTACGGTGCGGCGCAAAGCATTGCAACCATCGGTGCCTGGACACTGGGCGTACTGTTTTTGATGAACGGGAAAGGGAATATGAACCTGGGTATTTTGATTACCTTCGTGGGATACGTGGGACAGCTGGAAGGTCCTATGGGATTTTTCTCCCGTGTACATAACTGGTGGGCGGATTCCATGAACAGTGCCCAGCGTATTTTTGAAATCATCGATTCCACCCCTTCCGTAATGGAGCCGGAACATCCGGTAATACTGGGTGAGATGAAGGGGGATATTTCCATTCAGGGTATGACCTTCGGGTATGAAACCAATCGACCGGTTCTGAAAAATATAAATTTGGAGATTCCTGCAGGTAAAATGATTGGTATTGTAGGACGATCCGGAGCGGGGAAAACCACTTTGGTAAACCTGATTTCCAGAATGTATGATCCCCAGGAAGGAAAGATTTTACTGGACGGAGTCAATATTCGGGATTTGTCTTTTGAGGAGCTTCGCAAAAATGTGGCCATGGTATCCCAGGACACCTATATCTTTATGGGAACCGTAGCGGAGAATATTGCTTATGCCAGACAGGGCGCAGATATTAAGGATGTCATGTGTGCGGCCAAGCTGGCGGGTGCTCATGAATTTATCATGCGTATGCCCGATGGATATGACACCCGAATCGGCGCCTCCGGAAGAGATTTGTCCGGCGGAGAGAGGCAGCGTATTTCCATTGCCAGAGCGATTTTGGCCAACCCCAGGATTTTGATTTTGGATGAGGCAACCGCTTCCGTGGATACGGAAACCGAGCGAGTGATACAGAAATCCCTAAGTTATCTGGTAGAGGGCCGTACCACCATTTCCATTGCCCATCGTTTATCCACTCTGCGGGATGCGGATTATCTGGTGGTAGTGGATAACGGTGAAATCGTTGAGCGGGGAACTCATGCAGAGCTGGAAGCACAAAAGGGTATTTATTACAAGCTCTTGGAACTGCAGACCAGACAGAGAGAATCTCAGGAGGATATTTTATAATGAGAGAAAAAGAAAACAACGAAAGTTTTTCCCTGGAGAAGATGGAGCAGGAAACCGATGAGATGCTCCGTATTCGTTATTTGAATAGAAGCAATGCGAAATTTGAAGCAACAAACACCGGTTTTTTATCTCTTCGTGTAGGGGAGGAATACTACCCAAGAGTAGCAGTGGTGCGCATGTTCCCCTTCCTGCATAAGGATGAATTGATTTCCATCCGTACCACAGACGAGCGAAGCAAGGAAATCGGTATTATCGAGAAATTCAGCGACGTGGATGAGGAGACAGTTAAACTTTTGCAGGATCAGCTGACGCTTCGTTACTTTACGCCGATTATCACCAGGATTCATCAGATTAAGGATGAGTACGGCTATGCATACTGGACGGTAGATACGGATCATGGTCCTTGTCGTTTTACGATTCAGATGGGGGGCAACGGCATCGTGCATTTGTCCGATACCCGTATTCTGATTATCGACATCGACGAAAACCGTTTCGAAATCCCGGACATTGACCGATTGACCATGAAAGAGCGCAAGAAGCTGGATTTATTCCTATAGGGGGTTTTGAAAGTGATATTAACATATGATTTGTCAGAGGAGAATATGAAACTTCTAAATCTGACGCAAGAGGAAGAAATATATTATTGCCTGCCGCTTGACATTGACCGAAATGGGGATTTTGTGCAGAATTCTTATACGGTTATGACCAATCGACGGATTCTTACCCTGGAGGAGGGCAAAATCGGACAAAGCTTTTTGCTGTCGGAAATTCAGGCTGTAAAAAGCGAACCTCAGATTGCCTGCGGTATTGTTTATGTGGTGGCAGAGGGTAAAGAAATATTGCTGGGAAGATTTTCTGCAAAGCATTTGACCAGATATTCCTATTTGTTTCGCGGGTTGGAAATCCTAAAGCAGGGCAGAAAGGAACATGTGGTCAGCAATGAGTACGAGCGCTCCTGCCCCAAGTGCAAAAGAGCGTTGCCGGGAACCAGGGAATGTCCCCGCTGCTCCGGCAAAAAGGAAGGCATCGCGTATGTGTTTGTCAATATGCTGATGCCTCATAAACATCGCCTGTTTGTGATAGCGGTATTGATGTTTCTGGCTACCTTTGTAACCCTGGCCAATCCGGCAATTCAAAGATATTTGGTGGATGAAGTACTGATTCCGGGTGTGAACGATTGGGGAAAAGCGGGAATGTGTCTGTTTTTGATGCTTCTTATGACCTCCGGGATTGTATTTGTCAATGCGGCCAAGAGTTATTTGTGTTCGAAGCTGGGAGCCTATATCAGCGAGGACCAGAGAGAGAAGCTGTTTCGAAAGATTCAGTCCTTATCCCTTTCCTTTATTAATGAAAGAAGTCCGGGAGAATTGATGAATCGTATCACCAGAGATACAGAGCGCATCAAGGACTTTTTTGGGGATGTTTTCTGTAATCTGTTTACGGTTGTGATTTTGTTTGTCTGTGTTTGCGCCTTTATGCTGATTCTGAACTGGAAGCTGGCAATTCTTGCATTTGTGTTTGCGCCTTTCTCGGTTGCATTGTCCATGGGTTGGAGAAAACAGATTAAGAAACGCTTCCATTTGCAGGGCGCAAAGAGCGATAAGATGAACAATAATTTACAGGATGTCATCTCCGGTATGTCGGTAGTGAAGTCCTATGGTCAGGAGAAGAGAGAGTCGGAGCACTTTGACGAAACGGCAGAGGAATTTGCCAAGATTCAGAAGAGCAATGAAGTATTCTTTGCGGTGTTCTATCCTATATTAAACTTTGCGTTGAGTGTAGGTACATATCTGGTTATTTATGTGGGCGGTAAAAATGTCTTGGTGGGTAACATGACACCCGGTGAACTGTTACAGTTTGTGAACTACACCTCCATGCTGTACATGTACATTAACTGGATCAGCGGAATGCCCAGGGCGCTGATGAATCTGGTTACCAGTTTGGAGCGAATCGGGGATGTACTCAACCAGGATCCTTCTATATTAGATGGACCCGGTGCGGTAGACCATGAGATTGTGGGTGAAGTGGTGTTTGATCGGGCTTCCTTTGGATACAAGTCTTATCAGCCCGTGCTGGAGGATGTGAACCTGACGGTGCATCCCGGTGAGATGATTGGTCTGGTGGGCGCATCCGGAACCGGTAAATCTACTTTGATTAATTTGATCATGCATTTATATGAGGTGGACGACGGTGCCATTTATATTGACGGCGTGGATATTCGCAACATTCGCCTGGAAAATTACCACAGCCAAATCGGCGTGGTGCTTCAGGAAAATTTCCTGTTTGCGGGAACGATTTTCAATAACATTCGCTTCGCCAAGCCGGATGCCACTTATGAGGAAGTGATTCGGGTGGCCAAGATGGCCAATGCCCATGACTTTATCTGTAAGCTTCCGGACGGCTATAATACCTATGTGGGTGAAAAGGGCTACAGCCTTTCCGGAGGAGAGCGACAGCGAATAGCCATTGCCAGAGCAATGCTTACCAATCCGCGTCTTCTGATTTTGGATGAGGCTACCGCCAGTCTTGATACGGAAAGCGAATATCTGATTCAAAGAGCTTTGGGCAGACTGACCAAGGGAAGGACCACCTTTGCCATCGCCCATAGACTATCTACCCTAAAGGATGCGGACAGACTTGTGGTAATTGACGGACATCGTATTGCAGAAGTGGGAAGCCATGAGGAACTTCTTGCCAAAAAAGGAATCTATTACGGACTTGTCCAAGCGCAAATGCAGACTTCCGCGCCCAAAGAGGCTTAAGGGAAGCCGGCTAGGCAATAATTGCTTCTTTGCGAAACAAGATGTTGTATAAAATGTGCGCAAAATGTGCTTTTTGCTACTAAAACCGAGGGCCTTGGCATCGGTTTGACCATAAAAAATTTCTAAACTTAGTAAAAGTTGCACAAAGAAAAGGTAAAAATATTGTGAGAAAGAAGCAATATGTTGTTCGGAAATGGCAAGAATTGAGAAGAAAATAGTCGAGTATATTGGTATAATGGTCGTTATAAAAAGAGAACTATCTCTATTTTTAAGAGACAGGGAGGCATTTATGAAGGACTCTGTAAAGAAATTATGGATTACCATAGGTGTTGTAGTGGTGTTTGTGGGCATCTGTCTGCTCATGAACTTAAAGCCCGTTCAGACCTATGAGGACAAGTACGCCGGTACGAATCTTAATGTAGATTCCGAGGGCGCACGAAGATCAGGTACATATACCAGCTACCTGAATGCGCACGCAAGTGCAAAGAAATCTACCAAGACAGCTGAATTAGACCTTTTCAGCTATGAATCTGAGGGTAATGTTAAGGTTGTAGAGAATTACAATGGCGTTTCAAAGGCTCTTTATACCGATTACCAGTCAGTAGTTACTTGGACGGTAGATGTTCCCGAGACCGGTTTCTATAATATCCGTATGGAATATTTGATTCCGGAATCCAGAGGTGTAGCGGCAGAACGCTCCATCAAGATTAATGGCGAACTTCCTTTTGATGATGCATTGGATATTGCATTCTCACGTATTTGGAAGGATGGTACCGCGGTTAAGACAGATAACCAGGGCAACCAGATTCGTCCTACTCAGGTTGAACAGTATGATTGGCAGACCGCTTACTGCAAGGATAGCATGGGTTATGTAATCGATCCTTACTGCTTCTATTTCGAGAAGGGTGAAAATACCCTTACTATGGAAGGCATCAATGAGCCTATGGTATTTAAGGCACTTGAGGTAACAGCAGTTAAGAAGGACAAGACCTACGCAGAGTACATTGCATCTCAGCCCAGCGCAAATACCAGTGCAAACGGTTTGAATTATGTACAGCTCGTACAGGGTGAGGATTCCGCCCTTCGTTCCGAGTCTTCTTTGTATGCAAAATATGACCGTTCTTCACCGACCACAAAGCCTTACAGTGTTACCAATACCATCTTAAACTATGTTGGTGGTGATGCTTGGAGAACCTCCGGCCAGTGGATTGAGTGGAATATTGAAGTTCCTGAAAACGGTTACTACAATATCACCATCAAGGGTCGTCAGAACTACTCTCGTGGTAGCGTTTCTGCACGTGCACTTTTGATCGACGGCGAAATTCCTTTTGAAGAAATGAAGGAAGTTGCTTTCGAGTACAGCAATGACTGGCAGTGCAAGACCTTAAAGGATGAAAATGGTGAAGCATACAAGTTCTACCTTACTGCAGGTAAGCATACCTTACGTTTGGAGGCTACTTTGGGCGGAATTGGTGATATCCTTGAGGAACTTGAGGATTCTACCTATCGTTTGAACCAGATTTACAGAAGAATCCTGGTTTACACCGGTGCTACACCTGATAAGTACAGAGATTATCGTATTAACATTGTATATCCTGAAGTAATGGATGCAATGGAACTTGAATATAAGAGACTCTACAAGATCGTAGACGACATGGTTGCATATACCGGACAGAAGGCAGATAAGATTGCAACCGCACAGACTCTTGCAAATCAGCTGGAAAGATTCTGCAACAAGCCTGAAAAGATTACAACTGAATTTACAACCTTCAAGGATAATATTACTGCTTTGGGTACTGCAATTCTTTCCTTGAGTGAAATCAAACTGGATGTTGACTATGTAGTAGTATCCGGTACCGATTATCAGGTTAAGAACGACAAGGCAAATATCTTTACCAGTGTACTCCATGAAGTTAAGTCCTTTGTTGCTTCCTTTATTGTAGATTATGATGCAGTCGGTGATGTTTATGAAGGAGACGCAGAAGATACCATTAAGGTATGGATTCTGACCGGTCGTGATCAGGGTACTATTTTGAAGTCCATGATTGATGACGGATTTACTCCGAAGTCCGATATTAAAGTTAACGTAGAAATTGTAGCAGCAGATGCTGTATTGTCAGCAGTTATGGCCGGAAGAGGTCCTGATGTTATTCTTTCTATCGGTGGTGATCAGCCTGTTAACTACGCACTCCGTGGTTCTGCAGTAGATATCACCAAATTCTCAGATTACAAGCAGGTTCTTTCAAACTTTAGTGAAAGCTCTTATGAGCAGTACTCTTTGGACGGCGCAATTTACGGCGTACCTGAGACCCAGACCTTCAACGTAATGTTCTATCGTAAGGATATTCTGGAAGAACTTGATTTGGAAGTTCCCAATACCTGGAAGGAACTTATTGAAATGTTCCCTACTATCCAGGGTAACAACATGATGGTTGGTATCCCCAGTGCCGGTGGTTCCAGCTCAAGTGCTGCAGGTAATACCGCAGTTATGTCAAATGCATCCGACCTTACCATGTTCTTGTCTTTGATGTTCCAGTACGGTGGTGATGTTTACAACGAAAACGGCACCAAGACAATTGTAAATGAAGAAGCAGGTGTAGAAGCATTTGCTGATTATATTAAGTACTTTAACGATTACGGTATTCCTGTATTCTATGATTTCGTAAGCCGTTTCCGTTCCGGTGAAATGCCTATCGGTATCACCAGCTACGGTACCTACAATACCTTGATGGTATCCGCTCCCGAAATTCGTGGTCTTTGGGACTTCACTTTGATTCCCGGTACCGAGAAGACAGATGCAAAAGGAAATACTTATATCGACAGAACTGACTTCATCGCAGGTAGTGCAACTCTTATGATTCCTTCCAACGATGAACAGGAAAATCTTGCTTGGCAGTTTGTAAAGTGGTGGTCTTCTACCGATACTCAGGTTCGTTTCGGACGTGAGATGGAAGCATTGCTTGGTGCATCTGCAAGATACGCAACTGCAAACAGAAATGCATTCTCCCAGTTGGCATGGACTGCTGATGCAATCGAAGTATTGAATGAACAGTGGGATTGGACCAAGGGTATCCGTGAGGTTCCCGGTGGATACTTCACCGGTCGTCATATTACCAATGCTATCCGTAAGGTTATCAATGATAAGGACGATCCTCGTGAGACAATTCTGGATTATGCGATTACCATTAATGAAGAGTTGACCAAGAAACGTAAAGAATTTGGTCTTCCGTTAGAGTAGGGGGAGTGTGAAGCATGGGCGAGTATTTAAGTAAATATTTTAAACTGCGTAAGCACAATGCTCAGGTCGCATTTAAAAAGGCTAAACTCAGTAAGATGTGTTACCTTTTCCTTGCACCGTACGCAATCATTTTTGCAACATTTTATATTTTACCGGTTATTACATCAATTTTTTACAGCTTTACGTATTACAACATTTTGGAGACACCCAGATTTATCGGTCCTCAGAACTACCTTAGCTTGATTTTGCAGGATGATGTATTCTTAAAGGGTATCAAAAATACCTTCATGATCGCGGTAATTACCGGTCCTTTGGGATATATCATGAGTTTCTTGTTCGCTTGGTTAATCAACGAGTTGCCCAGATGGATCAGAGCAGTAGCCGTTATTATTTTCTACGCTCCCTCTATTGCAGGTAACCTGTACACCATCTTCTCTATCTTCTTTAGAGGTGATGCTTACGGACATGTAAATGCATTCTTGATTAACAACGGTTTGATTGACTCTCCTGTTCTTTGGTTCACCAATCCGAAGTATATGCTTCCTATCTGTATGGTAGTTATTCTTTGGATGAGCTTGGGACAAGGCTTCCTTGCTTTCGTAGCAGGTCTTCAGGGTATTGACCGTTCACAGTATGAAGCAGGTTACATGGACGGTGTCAAGAACCGTTGGCAGGAATTGTGGTATATCACACTTCCCAACATGAAGCCTATGTTGATGTTCGGTGCGGTTATGGCAATCACAAGCTCCTTCGGTGTTTGTGATGTAACCATGGCACTTTGTGGATACCCCAGTACCGACTACGCAGCACGTACCGTTGTAACCCACTTGTTTGACTACGGTTATTCAAGATTTGAAATGGGTTATGCTTCCGCAATTGCAACCATGTTGTTCTTAATCATGATTTTATGTAACAAAGCAATTCAAAGTCTGTTGAGAAGAGTAGGTACCTGATATGAAAAAGAACGAAAAAGAAATCAAAGCTCCATTAATCAAAAAAAGACATCCCAACCGATCCGTCGGTGGAGATATCGGTATTTATATCTTTTTGCTGTTGGTAGCAATTGCCATGGTATTCCCTTTGGTATACGCAATCAACGGTGCATTAAAGCCTTTGGATGAATTGTTCATGTTCCCTCCTAAGGTATTTGCGAGAAACCCTACATTGGATAACTTCTCCGATTTGTTTGTAACAATGGGAAAATCCTGGGTGCCTTTCAGTAGATATATTTTTAATACAACCTTTATTACTGCAGTAGGTACCGCAGGTCACTTGTTAGTCGCATCCATGGGTGCTTTCGTGTTGGCTAAATACGAATTCCCGGGTGGACAGGTATTCTTCAAACTTGTACAGATTGCATTGATGTTCAGCTACTATGTAACTGCAATCCCCAACTACTTGATCATCAACAAGTTGGGATGGATTGATACTTATTGGGCAATCATTATTCCTGCATTTGCAATGCCTATGGGCTTCTTCCTTATGAAGCAGTTCATGGAAGGTCTTCCTACTTCCCTTATCGAAGCAGCGAAGATCGACGGTGCAAATGAGTGGAAGGTTTTCATGGGAATCGTAATGCCCAACGTAAAACCTGCATGGTTGACCATGATCATCTTCTCTGTTCAGGCATTGTGGAATAACAAGGCAGCTACTTATATTTATTCCGAGGAAAAGAAAACTCTTGTTTATGCTCTTCAGCAGATTCAGAGTGGTGGTATTGCAAGAACCGGTCAGGCTCAGGCAGTTACAATTATTGTAATTTCCGTTCCGATTTTGATTTTCGTATTCTCCGAGAGCCAGATTCTGGAAACAATGGCAAGTTCCGGTTTGAAAGACTAATTGGAAGAGTGAGGTAGCGCAGATGAATAAAAATACTCATATGAGAAGAATTTTAAAAAGAATCAGCGCACTCATGGTTGGAGCTATGGTATTGGTTGGCTCTTCCATGGTAGCACTCGCTGATGGTAGCTATACATATTGCTACGATTACTGGGGCGACATTCAGGACTCTCCCGATGCGTATGAAGTTGTTGGTGTATATACTTCAAGTGATTTGGGATTGGATACCTATTTCAAAGACCCCAGCGGATTGACTGTTGACGGAAATGATGTTTACATTGTAGACAGAGGCAACAATCGTATTGTTCAGCTTACCCGTGTAAGCCGTGACAAGTTTGAACTTGTTCGTATCATTGATGAAATCAGCAGTGGTACAGACGTTGTTAATTTTGATGGCCCCAGTGATATCGCAGTTTCAGAAGATGGAAATCTTTTTATCTGTGATACCAATAATGCCAGAATCGTGAAGCTGGATAAGGATTTGAATTTACTTCAGACCTTTACAAAGCCTACCGATGAGACACTGGATGCCAAGCTTTTATTCCAACCTGATAAGCTTTGTGTAGATACCGCAGAACGTGTATATGCAATTGCAACCGGTATCAACAAAGGTTTAATTAAATACGAGGCAGACGGAACCTTCTCCGGATTCGTAGGTGCTACCCCTGTAGTTTACGAGTGGTGGGATTACATTTGGAAGAGACTTGCATCACAGGCTCAGAGAGCACAGATGCAGAGCTTCGTTCCTACCGAGTACGAGAACGTATACATGGACCATGACGGATTCATTTATACCGTAACCGGTAAAGTAGAAGAGGATGCACTTCGAAACGAATCTGCGGATGCAATTCGTAAGTTGAACATGATGGGTTCCGACATCCTGATTCGTAACGGTGATTATCCTGTTTACGGCGACCTTTACTTTGGTGAAGGTGGTGGTTACAAAGGATCTTCCTTAATGCAGGATATTACCGCATTTGATAATGATATCTATATGGCACTGGATCGAAACAGAGGACGTATCTTCTGCTACAACGACCAGGGACGTCTGTTGTTTGCCTTTGGTGGTAACGGTAACCAGGATGGTTACTTCAGAAAACCTTCTGCAATTGACCATATGGGATATGACCTGATGGTTTTGGACAGACAGGACAACAGCATGACCTTATTTGCTCCTACCGAATACGGACAGGCAATTTTCGATGCAATCGATCAGTTCGATGCAGGTGAATATGAGAAATCCGGACAGAGCTGGGAAAATGTAATGACCTTAAACGGTAACTATGATTTGGCATACATCGGTATCGGTCGTTCCCTCTTGAGACAGGAAGAGTATAAAGAGGCTATGGAATATTTCGAACTCAAGTATGACGATGAGAATTATTCCAAGGCATTTAAACAGTATCGTAAAATCTGGGTTGAAGAGCACATTGGAATCATCTTTGCAGTGGTATTTCTTGCACTTGCCATTCCTCTTGGAATCGGTAGAGTAAGAGAAATCAAACATGAGATTGATATTGCTGATATCTTTAGAAGATAACAAACGGAGGCCGGCATGATAGCTGCATTAAAAGACAAACAAACTTACAAACATTATTTAAAAACCTTAAGGTTTGCTTTATACTGCATCAGCCATCCTCTGGATGGATTCTGGGATTTGACTCACGAAAAGAGAGGATCCTATGCAGCAGCAAACACAATCCTTTTCTTGACATTGCTTGCAAGAATTATGAAATTACAGTTTACCAGCTTCGTTATCGAAACGGTATACTGGGAAGGTATCAACATCTTCCTTTACATTGCCAGTATCTTATTCCCCTTGGCTTTATGGGTAGTCGGAAACTGGGGCTTAACAACATTGTTTGATGGTAAGGGCCGTTTGGGTCAGGTTTACATGGCCAGCTGCTATGGATTAACTCCTTACCCCTTGATTCAGTTCCCTTTGATTTTCTTCAGTAATTTCGTTACTGTAGATGAAAAAGAGTTCTATACCGTTATGAGTGGTCTTTCACTTGTATGGGTACTTGGATTAATCGTGCTTGCTATGGGACAGATTCATGAGTTTTCTGTAACGAAGAATGTATTGTTTACAATCGCTAGTATTTTTGCAATGTTGGTTATCGTATTTATTCTGTTATTGTTCTTCAGTATGATTTCTCAGGGTGTAGGTTATTTCATCTCTATGGGTAGAGAAATTATATTCCGAGCAAATTAAAAGGTTTCGAACAAAAACAGAAGGATAGGAGAAGACATAATGAAAGAAAAAGATAACGCAGTAATCAGTGCAATCAAAAGCATGATATTCCCCATTATCCTTGTGGCGATTATTGCTGTCGGTGTAATTGTAATCATTAATTACAAAGCACCTGCTTCGACAGAAGAATCCATTCGTCCCTATGGTTATGATGGCGATGATTCTCTGATTACCATTTCAAACAATAAGCTTGAGTTTACAATGGATCCTTTAACCACACAGTTTGTTGTAAAGGTTAAGGAAACCGGAAAAGAATGGCGTTCCAATCCGGAAAATGGTGCAACAGATCCCTTGGCACAGTCTTCCGAAAAAGGACGTTTACAGTCAACCTTACTGATGCAGTACACCAAGATGGAAGGTTTGCTGACAGAGTATGATGCTTTTGATTATTCTGTATCCAAGGGCCTCTATGAAATCGAAAAAGGTACCGATTCCATTAAAGTGAAATACTCTATCGGTAATATAGAAAGAGAATACTATATTCCTCCTGTAACCACAGAGGATAGATTTGATGCCTTGGTTGCCCTGATGGACAAAGAAGGCGCAAACATGGTAAAGCGTTACTACAAGAAGTATGATATCAATAACCTTGGTAAGAAGGATGATAAGGATCAGCTTTTGGCTGATTATCCAATCCTTGAGACAGAAGTAATCTATGTACTTCGTAACACAGTTAATGCTTCCCTTTGTACCAAGATGGAGGAGATTTTCGAAGCTGCCGGATATACCATGGAAGATTACAAGGCAGATAAGGAATTAAATAATGCGGAAAAGACCTCTGACAAACCTGTATTCAATATCACAGTTGAGTACAAGTTAGAGGGTGAAGATTTGGTAGTAAGTGTACCCCTTTCCGAGGTTCAGTATCCTTCCAAATATCCTATTTACTCCCTCACACTTCTTCCTTACTTCGGTGCAGGCGGAAAAGAGGATGAAGGTTACATCCTAGTTCCCGAAGGTGGCGGTGCACTTATCAACTTCAACAATGGTAAGACCGCACAGAATGGTTACTACGCAAAGGTATATGGTTGGGATATGGCTACAACCCGTGATGCGGTTGTACATAATACCAAGACCTATTACAACGTTTATGGAATTGCAAACGGAGAGGATTCCTTCCTTTGTATCTTAGAGGACGGCGCTCCTTACGCAGATATCCAGGCAAACGTATATGGTAAGAACAACAGTTACAATTATGCAAATGCAATTTACAGTATTGTAGCACGTGAAAAATATGATATCGGCGATTTGGCAAACTCCGATGTATACGTATTTATGCCGGAGCTTCCGGATGAAACCCTTGTACAGAGATATCGTTTTGAGAACACCAATGATTATTCTGAGTTGGCTCAGGTATATCAGAATTATCTCGTGAATAAGTACAGCGGATATATGACCAAGAATACCGATACCAGCACTCCTGTTGCAGTGGAAATTATCGGTGCGGTTGATAAGGTTAAGCAGGTACTTGGTGTTCCTGTATCCAGACCTTTGAAACTGACTACTTACAAAGAAGCAGCAGATATGATTTCCGAATTGAATTCCGAGGGAATCAAGAACTTATCCGTAAAGCTTACCGGTTGGTGTAACGGCGGTGTAAACCAGAAGGTATTGAATAAGGTAAAATTAATTTCCGATCTTGGTTCTTCCAAGGATCTGAAGAATTTATCCACTACCGCTTCCGATTTGGGTGTAAACCTTTACCTGGATGGTGTTACTCAGTACGCATATGACTCTGATATTTTGGATGGATTTAACAGCTTTACCGATGCAGCTCGTTTTGTTACAAAGGAAAGAGCAAAGTTGTTTGTTTACAGCCGTGTAACCTACGCTGCAAGAGAAGGTGTTGATAACTATTATCTGTTAAGCGCAGGCGAAGTAGATAAGATGGTACAGAACCTGAATAAGGCTGCCAATAAGTACAATACCGGTGTTTCCTTCCGTGAAATCGGTGAGATGCTTTGCTCCGACTTTAACCGTAAGAAACTCCTGACACGTCAGGCTTCTATGGAATATCAGGAGAGTACCTTAAAGCAGATGGCTGATGATGGTACAAATATTATGATTAATATGGGTAACGATTTCGTTGCTCCTTATGCAGATATGATTACCAACATGGACCTTCAGGGTGATGAATACACAATCATTGATGCATTCGTACCGTTCTATCAGATGGCACTGCATGGTTATGTAAATTACACCGGCGATCCTTTGAATCTTGCCGGAGATATGACAGATGAGCTTCTTCGTTCTGCAGAGTATGGTGCAGGTTTATCCTTCACTGTAATGCGTGAGAGCGCATTCGCACTTCAGAAGACCCTCTATACTGAATACTTTGGTTCCGACTACTCCAGATGGCATGACAAGATTCTTGAGATTTATAATCAGTATAATAAAGATCTTGGACATACCTTCAAACAGAGAATTGTAGATCATACAATTGTAGAAGAAAATGTAGCTTGTACCACTTATGAAGATGGTACCAAGGTTTATGTAAACTACAACGTTGTTGATACAAATATTGATGGTGTCAAGGTTGGCGCCAGATCATATAAGGTAGTTCGGTAATCAAGCGTAAAAGCTTAGAAAGGGTTAGAAATTATGAAGAAAGAGACGAACAAATTGGCAGGTCTTGAAAAGCGTAAAGCGATTTCGGGTTACCTGTTCATCTCACCATTTATTATTGGCTTCCTGGTATTTATGATTAAACCTTTTATCCATTCCCTGTACATGAGCTTCTGTCAGGTGGAATTAGGTGCAGGTACCTTCCAGCCACATTGGTTAGGCATTACCAATTATTATAATGCATTGCGAGTAGACCCTGAATATGTTCGATTGTTGACAGAAGAGTTAACACGAATGGTTATCCAGTCCTTGGCAATCATGGTATTCAGCTTCTTCGTAGCAATTATTTTGAATCAGAAATTTAAGGGAAGAGCTCTTGTAAGAGCAGTATTCTTCCTTCCCGTTATCCTTTCCTCCGGTGTAATGCTTGGATTGGATACAAACAATGCGTTGATGTCAAACATCGCAAGCCAGATTGAAGAAACTACTTCCAATATCAGTGTTACCGCTGCATTGGAAAATATCCTTCGTACCGCAGGTGTAGGTGTTCGAGCATTCGAGGAAGTTTTCAAGATCATCGATCAGATTTATGATATTGCAATTGCTTCCGGTATTCAGATTATCATCTTCCTCTCCGGTTTGCAGACCATTTCCGAGAGTATGTATGAGGCAGCTGATATTGAAGGATGTACTAAGTGGGAGAGCTTATGGAAGATTACCTTCCCTATGATTTCTTCTATCTTCCTTGTAAACTGGATTTACACCGTTATCGATTTCTGTATGAGATCCGATAATAAAGTTATTGATAAGATTCAGACCATCATGATCGGTCAGTTGGATTATGGTCTTGCATCTGCCATGTCCTGGTTGTATTTCGTAGTGGTTATGTTATTCGTAGCGATTACATCATTCTTGATTTCTAAGGGGGTTTACTATTATGACTAATAAAGTGAAAGTTCACAAATATAGTAACTTCTGGGAAAGAAACAGAAAGTCCAACGGATATTTATTACAGAAAACAATTATGGGTTATGCGGTTACTATTTGCCGATTCATTTTGTTGTTCGGTATGTGCTTCCTGATTTTACAGCCTTTGCTTACCAAGATTTCCGTAAGCTTTATGACCCAGGATGACTTGTACAACCCGGTTGTTATTACCATTCCGGAGAACTTTACCACAGAGAATTATATTCTGTGTAATGAGTTGCTGACCTATACCAAGACATTGGTAAATTCCATTATTATTTCTTTAACCATTGCCATTGTACAGATTACTGTTACTACTTTGGTAGGTTATGGTTTTGCGAGATTTAATTTCCCGCTTAAGAAATTCTGGTTTGCCTGTGTAATGTTGGTTGTATTGATTCCCCCTCAGACCATTGCCAGCTCCCTTCACTTGAGCTTCCGATTCTTTGATATTTTGGGAATTATAAAATTGGTTACCGGTAACACCATTAACTTAAGAGGTTCCGTTATTCCTTACTTCCTGATGAGTTTGGGCTGTATGGGATTAAAGAACGGACTTTATATCTACATGATTCGTCAGTTCTTCCGTAATATTCCCAAGGAATTGGAAGAGGCTGCTTATGTAGATGGATGTGGCACATTGATGACCTTCATCCGAATTATGCTTCCGGATGCAAAGCCTATTTTAACATCCTGCTTCTTGTTCTCATTCGTATGGCAGTGGACCGATGGCTTCTATTCCAAGATGTTCCTTGGTAATATTAAGCTGTTAAGTACTTCCCTTGCACGATTGACCGATACCCTGGGTGCTTACCTGATGCGTATCACCGGTATTCAGACATCCGTATCTGTAGCATATTCCAACTGTATTTTGTCTACCGGTACCTTGATGATGATTATGCCTTTGATCGTACTTTATCTGTTCGCACAAAAAGGTTTCGTAGAAAGTTTAAGTAGTAGTGGTATTAAAATGTAATATGTGTTATAATACCAAATGTGTATATAATACCCGAAATCCATATGGGGACCCGGAAAGCTATTTTACCCGGAGAGTAGGGAAATTATATAAATAAAGGAGGATAAAAATGAAAAGTAAAATGTTCAAGAAGTTAATGGCAGCTGCTATTGCAACTGCTATGACTGCAAGCCTTGCAGCTTGTGGTGACGCTAAGCCCGCAGATGCTTCTAGCGAATCTAAGTCTGATACCGCTAAGACTGAGGAGAGCAAGTCTGATGCTGCTTCTACCGAAGTTGCTTCCAGCGATGTAGAGATGACTACCGTATTAATCGATCCTGCAACCGGTAAGCCTTATGATCTCGGCGGAATGGAAATCATCATCCGTGACTGGTGGTCAAGCGAACCTGGCGAAGCTAAGGATGATTACGAGGAAGCTCTTTACGCATATCGTGATTGGATTCAGGAGACTTACAATTTCACCATTAAGCAGCAGGCAATTTCCGATTGGGGTTCAACTCCTCAGGATTTCGTAGATTACGCTACTACCGGTGGCGATGAGAACTATGTATTCATCCTTCGTGATGATGCTATTACTACCGGAGCTATGGCTCAGGGTCTTATGTATGACCTTTCTACTCTTGACTGTCTTGATTTCTCTGAGAAGAAATTCCAGCAGAACTTACTTCACAAGCAGTATGGTAAGGGTGATGCAATCTATGCTATGTATGCAGGTGTTTCTGAGCCTCGTACTGGTATGTACTTCAACAAGAAGTTATTAAAGGAAGCTGGTATCGATCCTGAATCTCTTTACGAACTTCAGGCTTCAGGTCAGTGGACTTGGGATAAGTGGGTTGAGTTAATGAAGCAGGTTCAGCGTGATATCGACGCTGATGGTGTTATCGATGTTTGGGGAACTACCCAGAACAACGGTTCCGTTATCTCTGCTACTATCTACTCTAACGGTGGTTCTTACATTGGTAAGGATGCTCAGGGTAACTTCACCTACGATCTTGAGAACGCTGAGACCCAGCAGGCTCTCGAGTTCTGGATTGGTATTTTGAATGATTACACCCTTCCTTATCCCGAAGGTGCTCAGTGGGATTACTACAAGGAAGCTTTCGTAAACGGTATGGCAGCATTCATGCCTGAAGATGGTTACGCAGGTACTCCTGGTTCATTCCTTGAGAACATGGAAGATGACTTCGGTTTCGTTATGTACCCGAAGGGACCTCAGATGAGCGATTACATCAACTGCTGGTCTAACAACCCTGCAGCAATTCCTGCTTGCTACTCTGCTGAGAAGGCATGGAAGATTGCATTCGCATGGAACCTTTACACCAACGATACTCCTGGTTACGAAGATTACGCAGGTTGGAAGACCAACTACTATGCAGGCTTCCGTGATACCAGATCCGTTGATGAGACTGCAGAAATGATGACCCAGAAGGGTATGATCGCATACGTTGGCGTATGTCCTAAGGTTAACCTTGGACCTGACTTCGCATGGGGTATCTCCGCTGGATGTGACCTTGCAGCTCAGGTTGAAAAGATCAGAGATACTTGGAAGGGCTACATCGCTGAAGCTAACGCTCAGTAATTAGCATCAAATAAATTCTAGAATGAAATTATAGGGATGATGTTTCCGGGACATCATCCCTTTTTCATGTCTGAAATACAGGGAGAATCGTGAGCCTATTCGAAACAAAAAGATACAAATAATCATAGAATAAGAAAAAAGGGTTTTTATGACCTGTACAGAACAAGCATTATCCACCGCATATCAGAATTATATATCCTATGGATCCACTGCATATTTTCCGCCGGAGACAGAAAATGCATGTTATCAAACCATAGAGAATCTATTTACCGTATCTTATCAAAAAGAATCTCAATACCCGTCGAATCTGTCGATTTCCAATTATTATAATATCCCGAAGCTATATGGTTTAATGGAGCAAACGAATGAATCAAAGCAATCTCCTCAAAATTCCGATGTGGCGGCATATCTCACAACACAGCAGGTCTTTGATCCCTTGGCCCTTTCCCTAAGCGGCATCTTGGCAATCCAAAGAGCACCCCTTCATTTAACCGGTGAAGGAGTATTGATTGCAATAATTGACACAGGTGTCAATTTTGAAAATCCGGTATTTACACAAAAAAACGGAGAAAACAAAATATTAGCATACTGGGACCAGACAGACCATTCGGGAAATCCACCAAGTGGCTATCTTTTCGGTACAGAATATACCAGAGAACAACTTTCCGGCCTTTCCGAAAACAATCCCCCGGATACCAATTCCGAAAGCGAGATAAGGGCGCAGTCGCCCCTGCCCTCAAGGGACACGGAATTCCATGGAACCATTATGGCCTCCCTTGCAGCCGGACAAAACACCGTAGATTACCCGATCTCAACAGCATATCCCAGAGGCTACACAGGCGCGGCTCCGGATGCGAACTTGATTGTGGTGAAGCTAAAGCAGGCAAAAGATACACTGAAGGACTATTATCTGGTTCCCAAAGAGAAGATTGCCTACGGAGAGGATGATATCATGTTGGCAGTTAGCTATTGTGACCGTTTTGCCACACGGAATAATTTACCCTTAGTAATCTGTATTGGTTTAGGCACAAATATGGGAGACCACAGCGGAAAAACAGCATTAACCCAGTATTTGGAATATATAGCCAATAAACGGAAGCGGGCAGTGGTCGTGGGAGGTGGCAATGAGGGAAACGGGGCACACCATTATTCCGGTACGCTAGACACGAAAAGCCAGTCCGTGGAACTAAGAATCAGTGAGGGGGTCAGTGGATTTTTATGCGAATTCTGGGGAGCGCTTCCGGATGTTTTTTCCCTGGGAATACGTACACCGGGCGGGGAGCAGATTCCACCTATTTCCGGGACGCTACGACAAAGTATTTCTTATGATTTTATATACGAAAAGGCGATGATAACCATTCAGGCGGGCTTGGTGGAGGCTTCTACCGGTTTGCAGTTGATAACGATTCGAATTCAAAACCCGACAGCCGGAATCTGGAGCTTTACGGTGGATTCTGTATATCCCCCTGCCTTAGGTAAATTTTTCTTTTATTTGCCCCTTTCGGAGCATCTGGAAGCACCGGTCTATTTCCTCACACCCAATCCGGAGGAAACCCTGACAGAGCCGGCCTTGGGAAATACAATCCTTTCCGTAGCCAATTACAATCCGGCCAATCAGAGTATTGCCATCAATTCCGGTCGCGGCTACAGTACCAATGGTCATATTTGTCCGGACATCGCAGCGCCGGGGTTTCAAATTGCCACCATATCCGGGGCCCGAAGCGGCAGTTCCTTTGCAACTGCAATTGCCGCAGGAGCCGCTGCACAGTTTTTGCAATGGGCGGTGGTAGAGGGGAATGTACCAAATCTTAGGGGCAGAGAACTGCAGTCCTATTTCATCCGGGGAGCTGTGGAACAATCCGGTATTTCGTATCCCAATCCGTCCTGGGGATATGGACAATTGAATATGCAAAGCCTATTTGACCGTGCACGATAATTATATGGGCCCGAAAGTGCTGTGTTTAAAACAGGCAGCAAGTAAGGCAATTGAAAGTTTGACACAAAAATTGTGCAAATTACGTATGGGAAAAGGGAAAACACACGGAAAAGCTTGTATTTTTTGTGAAAAAAAGGTATGATTTTGTAGGGTGTATGCAAATTATGTGGATTATTCCGCACCGAAAAGATTGGAGGAAAAACAGTGTCTAATTTATTTGATTACAAGTGTCCGTGCTGTGCCGGAGAGATTAAGTTTGACTCAAACGTACAGAAAATGAAATGTCCCTACTGTGATTCAGAGTTTGAAATGGAAGCTTTGAAGCAGATGGATGAGGAATTGAACAATATTCCCGAGGATGATATGAAGTGGGATACCGACCAACTTTCCGAATGGAAGGAAGGCGAGACAGCAAATATAAAAGAATATATTTGTAAATCCTGCGGCGGTGAAATCATTGGTGATGAGACCTTGGCCGCTTCCAAGTGTCCTTATTGTGACAGCCCGGTAGTTATGAAGGGCGCCTTTGCCGGAGACTTAAGACCTGACCTGGTAATTCCTTTCAAGGTGGATAAGAAGGCTGCCATCGAGGGCTTGAAGAAGCATGTTATGGGTAAGAAACTGTTGCCCAAGGTTTTCCAGAGCCAGAATCACATCGAGGAAATTCGTGGAATTTATGTGCCCGTATGGACTTATGATACCGCGGTAGATGCCAAAATTCATTATAAGGCAACCAAAGAGGAGCGCTATTCCGATAAGGATTACAATTATACCAAGACCTATTTTTACGCTGTTTCCCGTCAGGGATCTTTGGACTTTGAGTCTGTTCCCGCTGACGGTTCCACCAAGATGGACGATACCTTATGGGAGTCCATTGAGCCTTATAAATTCAAGGATGCAGTGGAATTCCAGACTGCTTATCTTTCCGGCTATCTGGCTGATAAGTATGATGTGGAAGCAAAGGATAACATTGAGCGTATCAATACCCGTGTAAAGCAGAGCACCATGGATGCCATTCGTGCAACGGTTACCGGATACAATACGGTGGATATGGATGCCTCCAGCTTTAAACTTACCGAGGGCAAGATTAAATATGTGCTTTGCCCTGTATGGATTCTGAACACTGTTTGGAACGGACAGAAGTACACCTTTGCCATGAACGGACAGACCGGCAAATTCGTAGGTGACCTCCCCTTGGATAAGCAGGCATATTGGCGTTGGTTCGGTATTTTGACAGCAGGCGTTTCCGCAGGAGTATTCCTGATTTCTATGCTTGCCACCATCATGTAAGGAGGGAAAAAAGATGAGTTTATTACAATTGACAATGCTTTCTGCTACCGTACAGATTAATGGTACAGACGTAAATATTCTTTCTCGTTTGGGTCTGGCGATCCTGATTGGTTTGTTTGTAGCCTTTATTATTACTTCCGGTTGGAAGTCTCAGTTAAAGAGTGTATACAGACAACATGGTGCTGCAGATTACAAAAAAGATAACAGCTTCAAGCTTTCCGTGAAGAAAGATACCTTCCTTTACACCAAGATTGAGAAGCGTGAGAAACCGAAGCAGCAGGAGAATAATCCACAATAGGTGAGTTTATGAAGAAAAAGATTGGTTTGTTTTGGATCACTACATTGCTGGTAGTCGGACTTTGTGCATGTACAGAGCCGGCACAGGAGCCGGAACCAAGTACAGAGGAGACGCAAACCGAAGTTACCATACCCTCTGTTGAGATTACCACCTCAGAAAGCACACAGGAAAGTGAATCGCAGCCGGAAATTATTACGCCTGTGGATCAACCGGAATTACAATTGTTGGAGGTTTACACCTCCGAGATTATCCGGGAAAAGTGTGCGGAAGACACCGGTGAACAGCAAATTTATATTCGATATCCCGAAATCTATTTGGGAGAAACCGTTACCGATGCCCCCGGTCTGGAGGATTCCTTAGCACAGCGAAATGCCCAATTAAAGACACGCTTTGAGGATAGTTTTATCCAGATGGAGGATTGGCTTAAAGTGGAGTTGGAGGATGCGGGGAATTACGGTTACGAGGTATATTTGCCTTATTATGATGAAATGAAATACAATTTGCTTCGTGCGGATGACCATGTGCTCAGTTTACAGGTATTGAGCAGTTCCTTTGGTGGAGGAGTACATGGTTATTATTCCCAGACCGGTATCGCATATGATACCGCTTCCGGTGAAGAATTGAAGCTTGGAGCGGTGGTGAAGGACCCTGTGGTATTTTCGAAAGAGGTAGCCCAGAGCTTAAAGGACCGTTATGCGGATTGTATTATGCTGGATATCGATGAATATTTGGGGGAATGCTTTGATCAGGAGGATACCACTTTGGATTGGAGCATTGATTACGCGGGAATCACTTTCTATTTTAATCCCTATCAGATTGCCTCCTTTGCGGACGGCATTTTGACGGCACGATTCCTGTTTGCGGATCATCCGGATTGGTACGAAGAATATTATACGGCCGGTTGCGAAAAATATTCCATGGGCGGAAGTGAATTCAGCTCTTTCTTATATGATTTGAATCGTGACGGTGTGGAGGATTCCTTCAGCACCTCCATGAGCATCGGAGAAAGCGGGAATTATGACAGCTTCGCAATTCAAATGAATGCAAGCTATGATAATTTCTCCGTGGAAGCAGATGAAATCCAAAGTTTTTTAACCGTGGCAGATGACGGAAAAATGTACCTCGTGTCTGAGATGAATGCATTGATGACCGACTATGCCAAGAAAATCGTAATATACGATGTGTCCGGACCGGAACCCCAACAGCTGCAGATTTATGAGAATTTGGGAGCTGCTGAGATTTGTCTGGATGTCAATGAACAGAAGTACGGAAGAATTTTCCCCACGAATCCGGAGAAAATCAGTCTGTGCAGTGAACTGAAGGTATTAAAGAAGCATGTTGCCTCAAGACCCTACCGTCTGGAAGCATACGGAGAACTGGTACCTACCCAGGATTATTATCAGATTAACTCCCAGTATGTGATTGTATCCAAGGCAGATCTGGTGGGAACCGCTATGGATGAATACGGAGTGCTTACCGGCAGAATGTATTCGGTAGACAGAGGAAAAGAAATGTATGTAGTCCGTACCGATGATTCCACTTATCTGGATGTTCGGGTGGAGAACGAACTGGTGCGTATTCCAATTGAAAAGAAAGACGATGGCTATTATATCGGAGAATACGCCATGGATGATATCCTGGTTCGAATTGAATTGTAAATAATGGAGAAATTATGTTATCGTATCGTGATTTGGAACAAATACTGAATATTGGCGTTCAGCTTTCTGTAGAGCGAGATAAAGATCAAATGATGAAGCTCTTATTTACAGAGGCGATGAACCTTACCCATTGCGATGCGGCGATTCTTTATTATTATGAAGACCGTGAATTAAAGTATCAGTACATGAATACCCGTTCCATGGGCAAGAGCCGTGGACTGGACGGGGAATTCATAGATGACATGCCCAGGGTGGAAATCGTAGAGCGAAATCCCGTAGGATATGCCGCTGTTCACAGGGAAATCGTTAACGTGCAGGACGTTTATCACAGTGACCGTTTCGATTTTTCTCTTCAAAAGCGATATGATGCCAGAAGCGGTTATCATACCCAATCCATGCTGATTGTGCCCATGGAAAATAACAGCAAGGAGCTGATTGGTCTGATTCAGCTGATGAATGTTATGGATGAGGATGGGGAGATTCTTCCCTTTAGCCAGGAACATGAAATGGTTATTTACACCCTCAGCTCCCTAACCTCCATCGCGTGGACCAATGTCCGGTATGTGCGGGATTTGAGCTTACAGATTAATTCCTTTGTTGAAGCAATGGCGACTGCCATCGACGAAAGAACCCCCTATAACGGCACCCATACCCGAAAGGTGGCCGAGTACTCCCAGATTTTGGCGGACAAGATTAACGAGCATTACAAAAAGGGTGAGATTGACCAGTATTTTGATCGGGACCGGAAGGAAAAGCTGGAGCTGGCAGCTTCACTGCATGATATCGGCAAGATGGTGGTACCCCGTTCGGTAATGAATCGTGCCACCCGTCTGGATAAGGATTTATCCGTTCTGGAAAGTCGATATGCTCTATTAAGGGCGTACTACCGAATCGATGAACTGGAAGGCCGTTATACGCCCGATGAAGCAAAAGAAATGGTAGATCTTTTGAATCAAGGACTGGCGGTAATCTATCGAATCGAAGACGTGGAAATTTTAGAGGATAAAGATTACGATTATATACAGGAATTTTCCAAAAATGTGTACAAAAGCAAGACCGGCGAAATCATTCCCTTTCTTACCGAAAGTGAACGCAGAAGCCTAAGCGTGCGAAAGGGCACCCTGACCCAGGAAATGCGCCATTTGATGGAGAGCCATGTAGTAATGACGGAGAAGATTCTGGACAAGGTTTACTTTAGTCGAAGCTACGAGGATGTACCCAAATGGGCCGCTCAGCATCATGAGTTTTTGGATGGATCCGGCTATCCCAGAGGACTGACAGCGAGAAATCTGGACATAGAGTCCCGTATTCTCACCGTTTCCGATATTTACGATGCGCTGACCTCCAGAGACAGACCTTACAAGAAACCTATGAGCAAGGAGAAAGCCCTGGAGGTTTTGTGGGAAATGACGGAAGAAGGAAAGCTGGACAGACGTCTGGTACAGATGATTACCGAAGCCGTGGAAGAAGAATTGATATAACGAAAAAACAAAACAATGCCCTCGTTCTATTCAAAGGAACGGGGGCATATATTTTATCAAAAAAGCCGGGAGACGGTATGAAAACATATCCCATCGGAAAGGTATTACCCTGCCTGCTTCTTTTGTTTGCCGCTTTTTTCCTGGGGAGAGGCGTGGCCTGGGCGAAGGTGCAGCTGAAGCCTGCTTCCGGGATGACGATGAAACAGGAAAATTGGGGGCTGGGGTTTGGAAAAGAAGGCGAGAAGCCTACCGGGAATGCTTCTGTTTCAGAACTGGCAAAGGAAAATGCGTATTTTTTATCCGATACCAAAGAAAAGAAATTGTATCTCACATTTGATTGCGGATACGAAAACGGCAATACGGAGAAAATCCTGGATGCCCTAAAGAAACACAACGCAACGGCAACGTTTTTCGTGGTGGGACATTTCCTGGAGACGGCACCAAATCTGGTACAGCGAATGGTTCAGGAAGGGCATACGGTGGGAAATCATACCTATCATCATCCGGATATGTCCAAGATTTCTACCCTGGAGGAATTCCGGAAGGAACTGGATTCCACCAAAACCCTCTATCAGCAGGTGACAGGGGAGGAGATGCCGTATTATTACCGACCACCTCAAGGCAAGTATAACAAGGAAAACCTGGAGATGGCCAAGAGCCTGGGCTACGCCACTTTCTTTTGGTCGCTGGCCTATGTGGACTGGAAAACCGATGCCCAGCCCAGTCGGGAGGAAGCACTTTCCAAGCTGACAAAAAGAGTCCATCCCGGCGCCATTGTGCTTTTGCATAATACCTCAAAAACCAATGGAGACATCCTGGATGAACTCCTTTCCAAATGGGAAGATATGGGTTATACCTTCGCCCCTTTATCGGATTTTACAAATACCTAATTGTTTTCGCTCTCTATACGGGTATGGGCGCTGATAATCCAGGGAGCGACCTCCTGCTTGAAGGTGTTGTTGCTGCCAAGCTTGGACACAGATACCTGGATGGTATCGATATCGGTGAAACCGTATTCTTGCAAGGTGGCAGGAAGACTTGCGGCCACCTTGAAATCCAAAGTGTAAATTACCACATCAATGTTGGGATTCACAGAAGTTAAATAAGCCAATTCCTGATTGGTGCTGGCGGAAGCTACTAAAAATACCAGACGGGGAATCGGGAAGTCCTTCATGCTCTCTGCGTCTACGTGGTCGATGATTTTTACGTTGTGTAAATCGAAGTGGGAAACATTATCCTCCAGGGTAGAACGATCCGCCTTGCTGTATTCCACAGCGATAACAGAACCCTCCGGAGCCAGTAATGCAGTCTCGATTGCAATACTCTCGCCACCGATGACGCAGATATCGTCCTGGGGTGCTACCGCCATCTTATTCAGGATAATTGCACGGATTTCACTGCCTACATAGTGAATGGAGCCGCGCTGGAAAATATCATTGCTAAGCCCGATTTTCGCAGTGTTACGAGCGTTGGGATTTAAAATCAGCATACCTGCGGAAGCATTGATGCCTCGGTCAATCATATCTCTTACCGGCTTATGGTAGATTTGTCCACTGGGGTCGGAGCCCTCATTGTACCAAACCTCGCAATCCCCCAGTCCGGCAGTCCACAGACGATAGAAAATGTCCTGAATACCTGCGTTTGTGAACACCATGGTGGTCTTGTGCGCCTCTACGGTAGGAATTACATTTTTGTTCTTTTTGGTAATATCGATAATCTTTACATGCTCCAAATCCAGTGTTGTATTCTTGGCATAATACTGCAGCCAGGAAATGATTACTTCATTGGTAAAAATCTGCTGTTCCATATGAAAATCTCCCTTATCATTCATTCTAGTGATGCCAAATACCTTATACATATCTTACCATTTTCAGACTATTTGCACAATAAAAAAATCGTTTGATGCGAAAAAGTGTGGAGAATGGGAAAAGTGCGAAAAATAGCTTGTCAACCCATTTTTCCTCACTTATAATATTGGTATTGCACTAACTTTTGTGTGCGGACATATGAAAAATGAAAGGAGAATATTTTCATGGAGAATATACTTTCTCAGGAAAAAGTAATCGTCATCGATTTTGGCGGACAGTACAATCAGCTGGTTGCCAGACGTGTCAGAGAATGTAATGTTTATTGTGAAATTTATTCCTATAAAACCGATTTAGAACAGATTAAAGCTATGAACCCCAAGGGAATCATCCTTACCGGCGGTCCCAACAGCTGTTACGAGGAAGGTGCTCCCACCTACCGTAAAGAGCTGTTTGAGATGGGCGTACCGGTATTGGGTCTTTGCTACGGCGCACAGCTTATGAACCATATCCTGGGCGGTAAGGTGGAGAAGGCTCCCGTGCGTGAGTACGGTAAGACCGAGACCTTTATCGACGGAGGCAAGAATAGTCTCTTTGCAGGTGTAAACGAAAAGACCATCGTATGGATGAGCCATTTCGATTATATCAGCAAGCCTGCGCCCGGATTCGAAGTTTTGGCACATACTGCAGATTGTCCCGTTGCTGCAGATGCAAATGAAGAGAAGAAATTGTATGCGATTCAGTTCCATCCCGAAGTATTGCACACCCAGGAAGGCAGCAAGATGCTTTACAACTTCGTAAGAGGTATCTGTGGTTGCAGCGGTACCTGGAGAATGGATTCCTTTGTAGAGAATACGGTTAAGGAAATCCGTGAGAAAGTGGGCGACGGCAAGGTGCTTTTGGCACTGTCCGGCGGTGTGGATTCCTCCGTGGCAGCAGGACTTTTGTCCAGAGCCATCGGTAAGCAGCTTACCTGTGTATTCGTCGATCACGGCCTGCTCCGTAAGGACGAAGGAGATGAAGTCGAAGGCGTATTCGGTCCAAACGGTCAGTTCGATCTTAACTTCATCCGCGTCAACGCACAGGAAAGATATTACGGCAAACTTGCGGGAGTATCAGAGCCCGAAGCAAAGAGAAAAATTATCGGTGAAGAGTTCATCCGTGTATTTGAAGAAGAAGCAAAGAAGATTGGTGCGGTGGACTTCCTGGCCCAGGGTACCATTTACCCTGACGTGGTAGAGTCCGGACTTGGCGGCGAATCTGCTGTCATCAAGTCTCACCACAACGTAGGCGGCTTGCCCGATTTCGTAGATTTCAAGGAAATCATTGAGCCTCTTCGCAACCTGTTTAAGGACGAAGTACGCAAGGCCGGATTAGAACTCGGTATCCCTGAGAAGCTGGTATTCCGTCAGCCTTTCCCCGGTCCCGGACTCGGTATCCGTATCATCGGTGAAGTGACCGGCGAGAAGGTAAAGATTGTTCAGGATGCGGACTTCATCTATCGCGAAGAAGTAGATAAGGCAGCAGCAGAGTACAAGAAGGAGAACGGAGTGGAAGCTCCCTGGGTTCCTAACCAGTACTTCGCAGCTCTTACCAATATGCGTTCCGTAGGTGTTATGGGTGATGAGCGTACTTATGATTATGCAGTCGCTCTTCGTGCGGTTAAGACCATCGACTTCATGACCGCTGAAGCGGCAGAAATTCCTTTTGCAGTCCTTCAGACTGTAATGAGCAGAATTATCAATGAGGTTCGTGGAGTGAATCGTGTATTTTATGATCTCACCAGCAAACCGCCCGGAACGATTGAGATGGAGTGACAAAGATGTAAAAGGGCAAAGAAGATTCGTCTAAAGGGCAAGATTCTTTTCCCACCAGACAAATTAATAGCAATTCAAAAGGCCTTCACAGAGCAGGTTAGGAACGCAGATTCTTGGCACGCTCCGGAAGGTCTTTTACATTGCAAAAATTTCCTGGAGCTCAAAGAATCTTGCCGGAGGAAACGCAGTGCTTTCGGGGCTTCCAGGGCTAATGGCCCCGCAGCCGACAGGAGACGGACTGGCTGCGGAGAGGATGCTCTTTCGTGGATGGAAGCTGAATGTAAGAATGCGGATCGTGGCCGTCGAGTGGAGAAAGAGTTTTGCCCCCATAGAAGAAAAGACTTTGACATATGCAAGTAAGAAGCAATGCAAAATGAATTGCAAAAATAAGAGATCACGGTATGTAAAATAAGGGTAAATGAGATGGAATGTGGCATCATATTAGGAAACAAAAATCAAGGTTAACGGAGAATGGAAGTTTTGGTCAATTGACCTTTGCTAATTACACTGGCAATTAAATAGTAACAGGGGCCCCTGGTAAATACCGGGAGCCCTATTTTAATGATTGGCTTTATTATTAGGAGTTTCACCAATGTTTTATTAATAATTTAGTTGGTAAAAGAGAGAAGATCTGTTAATTGTGCTTTCTTAATCAATAGAACGCATTGCGTGATAACGAGCGATGTGATATTATAAATAAAACGCATTGCGAGGTAAATATGGATACAGCGAAAAGAATAAAAGAATTACGGGAAAGCATTAATATGACCAGAAAAGAGTTTTCAGAACATACAGGAATACCGGTCAGAACTTTAGAAGATTGGGAAGCAGCAAGGCGTAATCC
>DCGY01000079.1 GCA_002314715.1 Lachnospiraceae bacterium UBA1766
GCATGTGGTGATAAGACCGGCACCGGCGAAACCGGATCTAGCAACAACAACAACGTAAACAACCAGGGTGGCAGCAGCACAACCCAGCAGGAAGCAAAACCCTATGACCTTACTACTCTTAAGATGGTAGTTGACGGTACTCTTACCGCAACCGTAGAAAACGGACAGCAGGCATTTGAGGAGCAGTGGGAGAAGGCTGTTAGCGAGAAGATCGGTCATTCTATCGACCTTCAGATCAGCCAGCTTGACCACTCCGGATACAAGGATGCAGTTGGTCGTCTCCTTCTCGGTGGAGATCTTCCTGATGTAATGCTTATGTCAGCAGATATGTTCAAGCAGTATGAGACCACCGGTCTTCTTTGGGATATGTCAGCAGCTTATGACAAGGCAGAGTTCCAGTCTCGTATGGTTCTTTCTTCTATCAACCAGCAGATGAAGACTTCTACCGGCGCTCTTTACGGATTCGCTCCTTACTATGGTAATGGTTGCGTAACTTACGTAAAGCAGGCATGGCTTAATGCAGTAGGCATGAAGGCTGAGGATATTAAGACCTATGATGATTACATTAAGATGTTAACAGCATTTGCTACTCAGGATCCTGACGGAAACGGAGTAAACGGTGATACCTATGGTGTTATCGCAGCAGGCTTCGGTAAGATGGACGAGGCTCCTTACATCAACTACATGCCTGAGTTCTGGCAGGATGCTTATCCCGCAGTTCTTCAGGACAAGAACGGTGTATGGTATGATGGTTTCCAGAGCGAAGCTACCAAGAACGCATTAAAGAGACTTCAGAGCGCATACAACGCAGGCTTAATCGATCCTGAAACTCTTACCGCTTCTACCAAGACCGCACGTGAAAAATGGTTCTCTAACGATCAGACCGGTTCCGCAGGTGTATTTACTTACTGGGCAGGTACCTGGTATCAGACTCTTACCGATAACCTTTCCAAGAACGGTGTTGACAACGAGTTGGTACAGTTAGCTCCTATCCAGGAGATCACCAGCACAGTTGGTGGTTACCTCAACAGAGAAGCTCCTGTATGGGTTATCTTAGATGACGGTGACGGAAACAACGATCGTGAGCAGGCTATCTTCGATGCATTCATCGAGACCATGCTTGACGGTGATACCGTACAGACCCTTTGGACCTACGGTGCTGAAGGCGTTCACTGGTCTACCGAAGCAGAAGAGTTTGAAATCTATCCCGGCGACGAGAAGAAGAACAAGAAGTACTCTTATGAAGCAGGCAAGTTCCACTTAAAGCAGTCTCCTAACGATTCCAATGCACTTTGGAAGAAGAACCTTATCGATAACGCTCTTGTAATTGCTCCTTTGAAGGACACCGCTCCTGCAGCAGCAAACAAGGCTACCGATCTTGCTCAGCAGGGTAATGTATTCTTTACCAATAACTGTGTAGATGCTCCTGCAGGTGCTGCATGTAGCACTCTTACCGAGTACGCAGCAGATATCGCTGATGCAAAGAATGCAGTAATTACCAATGTCGTAACCAAGAACGCAGATGTAGATGCTGAAATTGCTAACTACGTAAAATCTGTTGGTAAGATTATTGAGCAGGCTCTTTCCGAGTTGAACAACTAATTGTAATTGTAGAAGTATAAAAAATGAAAACTGCCCTGCAAACTGTCAGGGCAGTTTTTTACTCAAAAGATTTATTGAACGAATGACTACAGAAAGGAATTGGATGGAATGAGTATGAAGAAAGTCAAACTTACATCCACCGGAGCTGAAATTCGAAAGAAACCGCTTAAACTGCGTATTTGGCAGAGCAGAGGTTTCTATGTAATGTTTTTGCCGGTTTTGATTTTTGTTGCGATTATGTATTATTGGCCTATGCTTGGTATTCGATTTTCGTTTTATCAGTACAAAGCAGCAGGCAGAGGAGCAATGACTTGGGTAGGCTTACAACACTTCCAGACCATGTTCTTTAACCCTGTTAAATCAGGAGCCTTTTGGAATGCATTTCGCAATACACTTGTACTGAGCGTTATTAAATTGTTGATTACAACCTTTACCTCAGTAATTGTATCTATTTTCTTAAACGAAATGCAGAGCCTGAAAGCTAAGAAGTCTTTACAGACCATTATTTATCTGCCTCACTTTATGTCATGGGCTGTAGTTGCTTCTATTTTCTCCTTGTTCTTATCTCCTTCCAGCACAGGTCTTGTAAACGGTGTGCTCAGAAGTATGGGAGTTGTAGGAGAAGGCGAATATATTTATTTCCTTGCAAATACCGCTTGGTGGAGACCGATTTATTACCTGATCAATATTTGGAAGGAAACCGGTTGGGGAACCATTATCTTCCTTGCAACCTTGTCCGGTATTAACCCTGAATTGTATGAAGCCGGTGATATTGATGGTGCAACCCGAGTTCAGAAGATTTGGTACATTACCGTTCCCGCACTCGCAAACACAATTATTACCGTATTGATTCTTAACCTTGCGAAGGTTATGAACCTGTTCGAGTCAGTATTCGTTCTTTACAATACTGCAGTATATGAAGTATCCGATGTTATCTCCACTTACATCTATCGTCAGACCTTTGCTACTATGAACCCGGATTACGGATTCTCAACGGCAGTCGGCTTGTTTAAGTCTTTGGTTGGTTGTGTACTTGTATTGGTTTGCAACCGCTTAAGTAAAAAGACCCGTGGCCGTGGTATTGTATAAGGGAGGAGGATGAGACAATGGCTAAAGAAAAGATTATTGCACCTCCTAAGAAAAAGAAGGTCGGCACATTTGATATTGTAAATTATATTGTTTTCATTTTGATTGGATTGATCATTATCCTTCCTATGTGGAAGGTTTTGGTAGACTCCCTGAACAGATATGGTGTTTACCAGTTTAGACTTTGGCCCAGAGATTTTACTCTGGAAGGTTATCTTACCATTATCAAAACTACCCGTTTGATTAAACCGTTCTTCATTTCCCTGTTGACTACCGTATTGGGAACCTTCCTTGGATTGTTCTTGTCAACACTCGGTGGTTATGTATTGATTCAGTTTGATATGCCCGGTAGAAATATCTTTGCTTACTTCCTTTTGTTTACCATGATTTTCTCCGGTGGTATGATTCCTGAGTACTTGGTAATGAAGCAGTTGGGCTTGGTAGACAGCTGGTGGATTTTGGTATTTAAGCATGGTATTAATGTTTATAACCTGGTACTTATGAGAAACTTCTTCGAAGGCGTACCTGCTTCCCTTTATGAGGCAGCTCGAATCGACGGATGTTCTCCTATGGGAATCTTCTTCCGTATCGTACTTCCTCTTTCCAAGGCAGCACTTGCATCCATTGGTTTGATGTTTGCAGTTACCGTATGGAATGATTACTCAACCGTACAGATTTACATTACCAATCCGGATAATGTAAACTTCCAGTACAAGTTGAGAACGATGATTATGGATGGTGATACACCTACCACATCCTATAATATTTCGCAGACAACCTTGTACAATGCGGGTATTATTGTTGCAATTCTTCCTTTCATGCTTCTGTATCCTTTCCTTCAGAAGTACTTTGTAACCGGTGTAAATATTGGTGCCGTAAAGGAATAAAACGAAACAAACAAAACCTCCGGCCGTGGTTCACAGTCGGAGGTTGTTTTTATTTTAGAATCTTATTTTTTTATTCTTCATCGCCGTGGAAGCTGGCCAGTAAATTGCCGGAGGGATCAAAGTATTCTACGGTAAGCTTTAAATCGGGGGTTCCGTTAAAGGCGTAATACATACTGCTGTAGGTCTTGAACTGTACCAGGGAAAGAGAAGTATTGGTATCGGTATCCTTAGAGGAAAGCGTTACCTTGATATAGGTCAGATCTTCGTTTGCCTCGATATTGGTAATCTTTTTAAAACTTCCTTTTCCCACCATATCCTTGAAGGTTTCCTCTAAACCGTTTCGAAGGTTGCTCATCATTTCCTTGTGCTGTTCCTTTGTGATGGTATAAGTGATATTTCCTTCTTCGTCCAGGGTCATGGCTTCGTAGCCCAGCTCTTTTGCGGTTTTATCCAGCTTGTTTTGGGTGGCATCGGTGGCGAAGATGCCGGGAATCGTAAGAGCAATTCGATTTTCGTCCAGTTCTACCAATTTTGATGCGCTTAGGTCGAAATTTCCATCCTTGCTGTTTAAAAAAGAGCCACTTTCGATTTGCTTATTGATATAATAATAAGCCAGTAGGGTCAAAAACAGCAGAGCGGAAAAAATCAGAAGCTTCACACCGTTTCCAACGGATTTTTTTGTTATATTTTTCATGTAAACTCCTATCAATTATGGTTTTTTTTGTTATAATAAAATCATACCACAAGAAAGGAAATAATTGTAGTATGAGTTCAGAAGAAAATAATGGATTTTTGGCAGTGGACGGACCCTTCATGCGTACCATGGAGCTGGTAATCAATTTGCTGCTTTTGAATCTTTTGGTAATAGTATGTTCTCTGCCGATTGTGACTGCCGGTGCTGCGTTTACAGCCATGCATCACCAGTTGTATCGCATGAGCAAGAACATGGAAGGATATGTGGTCCGGGATTTTCTAAAGGACCTGAAATCAAATTTTAAAACATCTACCGTTACCTGGCTGCTCATGTTTGCGGTTGGATTGTTTCTCGCCATTGACTTGAAAATTTTCTGGGACGGAGGGGTTTCCTTTCCGGCAGCCTTTAAATGGGTGATTATTTCCTTTTCGGTGATTTACCTGTATGGGCTGGTATATTTGTTTCCGGTGCTGGCTCGGTATGACACCACACCCAAGAAGGCAATTAAGTATTCCTTCGTAATGGCATTTCATAAAACCGGTATCATAAAGACTCTTATTATGATTGCGCTTTATGTTGCTCCCTGGATTATCGCCATGAATGTGGCCAATTTTGTACTGGCGAATTTCCTGTTCGGCATTTCTCTGCCGGCATATATCAATGTATTTTTGTACCGCAAAACCTTTGAAGACTTTGAAAAGAGAGAGGATGCTACGGATGAAAAAGGCGAAGAAAATTGACAAAGAGAAAATCAATTCTGTAAAGGAAAAGGTGGCAGAGACACCCAAGGTGAAAAAGGGTAGTCTGGCGTTCACACTGATTCTTTTACTGGTGGTAATTGTAGTGGTTTCCACCGTTTCCAATGTAGTAATGAGTCTGAACGTAAACAACATGGGAAATAATATTGATGAGCTGAGCGGAGAAACCGTTTCCAATATGCTCATGATTAATGAATCCCGCAGGTCACTGGAATCCATTCAGAAAAACTTTTATGCCTATGTTGCTTCCGGTGCTTCCGCAGATACCAAGGCATTGGCCAAGGAAGGAATTGCCGGCGAAAAGAGTGCCATGGATAGCAATTTGACCAAGATGAGTGATAACGGTTGGGCGGAAGAGGTTAGTGCTCTTCGAGAGAATATTTCCACGGTTTATACCGCTATGGATGTGGTAATGGGCTATGCGGATTCTGAGGAAGAAGTAAATAATTCCACCGTAGTGGAGGTTGCCAAGAGAAAAAATTTAAACAGTATTAAGTATTCTATCGAAAACATGGAAACCAGTCTGAATCAGCTGTATGCCGGCTTTGAGGAAGAAATGGCCCGTTCTATTGAGGCTTCCAAAAAAATGCAGCAAAATGCCCGACTTCTTGGATTTGTGATGTCCGGTATTTCGCTGGTAGTAGGTATTATCGGTGTGCTGTTCGCGATTTACGGAATTGCACTTCCCATGAACCGTGTCTCCAAGGAATTAAACAAATTGGTGGCAGAAGTGAAATCCGGTAAGGCAAATCTTTCCAAGAGAATTAATTATAAGAAAAATGATGAAATCGGTGGTATGGTCAACGGTTTCAATGAGTTCCTTCAGGTGTTGAATGGTTTGATTGAGAAAATCAAAACCGGTTCCCTCCAGATTGAAAAGGCAGTAGAGACCGTAGAAGCAGATGTGCGTGAAACCGGAGACAAGATTACCGATACTTCCGCTACCATGGAAGAATTGTCTGCCAGCATGTTTGAGGCGAAGGATGCCGTGGAACGAATTACCGATAATATCAGTGAAATCAGTAACCAAATTTCCGGTGTGGCAGGAAAAACCAACGAAGGTTTGGATTTCTCCAATGATATTCGCCGCCGTGCAGATGAAATGAAATCCAAGGCAGAAGAAAATCAGAATCAGGCACAGCAGATTGTATCCGGTATCAGCAAGAATCTGGAGAATGCAATCCAGCAAAGCAAGCAGGTATCCAAGATTAACGCACTGACCCAGGAAATTTTGGATATATCCAATAAGACCAACCTGTTGGCACTGAATGCCTCCATCGAGGCAGCCCGTGCAGGAGAAGCCGGCAAGGGCTTTGCCGTAGTAGCAGAGGAAATTCGCCAGCTGGCAGATCAGAGCAAGGATACCGCAGGCGGTATCCAGGGTATCAGTGCTTCCGTAACCAAATCCGTGGAAGAACTGGCAAAGAATGCCGGGGATATGCTGAGCTTTGTAAATGCGGATGTAATGGATGCGTACCGTGAGATGGTTCAAAACGGTGCAACCTATCATGAGGATGCGGAGCAGATGGAACAGATGATGGTAAATATCCGTAATGCTGCAGATGAGTTAAATAAGGCGGCAGCCGATATCAATATGGCAGCAGGAGCAGTGCTTGGTGCGGTGTCCGAAAGCTCCGTAGGTATCAACAGTGCTACCGAATACACAGTGGATATCACTTCCCACATGTCCGGCATTGCGGAAAGCATCGAAAAGAATATCGATGTAGCCGCTCGTTTGCAGGAAGAAGTAAAGGGATTTGTGTGTGAATAACGTTAGGACGATATGGAAAAAGGGACTGAGAAATCAGTCCCTTTTTTGCGTTATGAAAGAAGTGATTGCCGGCAGACATAGGTACCCTGGAATTCGCCGAACATGGTTTCCTCTATCTTTCGCATGGTAAGTACCAAATTATCCGGCGTAAATACCAGCTCCATATGAATGGAACCTACAGATTCTCCCAACAACTGGAAACGAAGATACAGGGTATCCTCCGACAACCAGACCCCGCTTCCGGCATAAGGAGTGTCATATTTCTCCAGTGTGCCCGTAGTCTGGGAATCGTAGGAAAAGGTAAAGGTAAATTTACGGGTACTGTCGGTCAGTGTCAGGATGCCGCCTTTTTCGCCGGTAGACAAAGTAAGTGCGTTCCATTCGGCCTTGTTTTCCGGGAAATAAAATCGGGCATTTTTGCAGGGGCGACAGTTTCCCAAGGCTCTGGCGGTGGCAGCAGTGCTTCCTACCAGACATTCGGAAATGGGTTTTAGGGTATTGGCGGTCTCCAAATCCCGCAGTGCCTTTAAACTTTCCGGGTTTTCCGAAAGAGGAGCATCGGAAAGAGTATTGTATATAGTTTCGTAAAAAGCATCATACAAAATCTGGTTTCCACCTGCAAACCCCTGGGTATCGGAGGTGGTGACCAGAATCAGTTTCTTTTCCGGATGCACCAGGATGAACTGTCCACCCATGCCGTAGCAGACAAAGCCCTGCTTTTCGGTTTGCCAGATCATATATCCGTAGCCGCAGGCCTCGGAAGCGATGGGCGCATTCAAAAGGGTAGGAGTCAGGTTGGAAGTAGCAGCTTTGACAAACTCCTTGGAAATCAGCTGTTTCCCGGCATACGCTCCTTGGTTCATTAACAGGATACCGATGCGAAGCAAATCCTCGGTGGTGGCCATAAGTCCGGTGCCACCCATGGAAACACCCTGTCCGTCCAAAAGCATGTAGCTTTTCCGTGACAGACCAAGTTCCGGCATGGAAGCACGAAGGAAATCCATCATGGGACAGCCGGCCAGCTTTTCGCATAAGGCGGCCAGGACATGGGCGGCTGCAGTATCATAGTGAAAGACAGTACCGGGGATTTTGTCCGGCGCGGCGGTAAAGAAGGAACCTACCCAGTCGGAGGTGAAATCGAACTTATTGTAAGAGCTTCTGGTATAACAGGTTCGCATCATCAGCATATTCCGTATGGTCATTTGGGCCAGGTAAGGATGCACCTGTGCAGGAAGCTTTTCCGGGAAGAAGTCCACGATTCGATCGGATAAGGAAAGCTTTCCCTGATCGACCAAAAGACCGATGGCCAATGCAGACATGGTTTTGGCGATGGAGAACATGCGATGTAATTCCCCTTCTTTTACCGGTGCATAATAGGTCTTTGACACCACTGCGCCATCTACGTAAAGAATGGCACTGTGAAGGGGGAGATTTTTGGTATATATCTGTTGGTAAAAGGTTACTATATTTTCGGAAGATAGGCCCTTTTGCTCCGGGGATACCATGGAAAAATCAGAATGCATAAGCGAAATCCTTTCCGTTGAAATCATTGCCTTTATTATACCCCAATCCGTGAAAAACCGAAACAGAAAAATAGAAGGGAAATATGGGCATTTTGTTAAAGAAACAGGGCTTATTTTTGTATAGGTTTTCGGAAGGTTTTCCGCTTGAATTTATTTACAAATGAAAAGTTTTTATGATACAATGGAAGAAAATGTTAGCGCTTACATTTTTGCGAGAAAAGGAAGCGCTTTCTTAGGAAAATAAACAGAAATCAGGAGATGATTCAGATGGCAGCAATTTATTGGGCAGCAGATTCCACCGTACAGTACAATTCGATTTTGACCTATCCTCAGACCGGTATCGGACAGATGATGCATTTGTTTTTGAAACCGGAGGTGACGGTTTGCAACCATGCGATAAACGGACGTTCCACCAAGAGCTTTCTCGAGCAGGGACGTTTGGCGGCTATCGAAGAGAAGATTCAGCCGGAGGATTTCCTGTTTATTCAGTTTGGACATAATGATGAGAAGAAGGAAGATCCCCTCCGCTTTACCGAGCCTTTTGGGGCTTATTCCGATAATTTGAAAATCTATATTGAGACGGCCAGAAAAAAGAAAGCTTACCCGGTTTTGATTACACCGATTGAGAGAAGACGCTTCGATGCAAACGGAAATCTGGGACCGGGAGAGCATGCCGAATATGTCAAAGCCATGAAGCAGGTGGCAAAAGAATGCGACGTACCTTTAATTGATTTGTATACCAGAAGCCGTGAATTATTAAGTAAGCTGGGACCGGAGGGAGCGAAACAGATTTATATTTCCGTAGGCCCTGATATTTATCCAAACTTCCCGGACGGCAAGGAGGATTTGACCCATTTGTGTGTCAGAGGAGCGATTTGTTATGCTTCTTATATTGCCGAAGGATTAAAGGCCCTTGGCGGAAGATACGCAGATTTGGTATTGGATTTACAGACAGTTGAGCAGGTAAGGGCCATGCAGCAATAGGAGGCTTTTTTGTGAAAATTGGGAAAGTAGACCGTAATGAGATTTTACACGGCAATCTTTTGAAAACCATATTGATTCTTTCCGTTCCGGTAATCATTAACTCCTTTCTGCAGACCATGTACAATTTGACGGATACCTATTGGCTGGGGAAGCTTGGTACGGATGAACTGGCGGCCATTAATCTGGTGACACCCATGCAGAATCTGATTAATAATATCGGTTCCGGTATTACGGTGGCAGGATCGGTGTTGGTATCGCAGTATCTGGGGGCCAAGAAGGATGAGGATGCCAAGTCCATGGCGAATCAGATTTTTGCCTGTGCCATGATTTTTTCCGTGCTGTGTGCAACTTTGTGTTCCTTATGTTCTCCGCTGATTGTGGGTTGGCTGGGTGCAGACGGGGACACCTACTTGAACGGAAAAATCTACTTGCAGCTGGTTATGCTGGATATGCCTTTTCTGTTTACGGTAAATATGTATTCTTCCTTCCGACATGCCCAGGGAGATACGCTGACCCCCATGCTGTTAAATCTATTGGGTATCTGCATCAATCTGGTAGCGGATCCCTTTTTGATGGTGCATTATCATTTGGGTGCGGCCGGTGCGGCCTTGGCTACGATTGCAGCCAAATCGGTTCCGGCAGTGATTGCATTTACAGTGCTTCAAAACAAAAAGAATTTAATCTATATCGATCTTCGAAAACTGAAGTTTGAAAAAGAAAAATTGCAACAAATTGTGACGGTTGGCGTCCCCAGTGCCGTGGGCGGAAGCGTTCAACAACTGGGATTTCTGATTCTTTCCAGAAGCGTGTTTGCCTACGGAAAAGAAGCGATGGCAGCATACGGTATCGGCAATAAGGTAAACGGTATTATTTCTCTGCCGTCCACCGGTATCGGTTCGGCAGTGTCCATTATCGTAGGCCAAAATTACGGGGCAGACCAAATGCCCAGAGCCCAGAAGGCGTATCGCTATTCCTGCACGGGCGTGGTGGTATTTCTGTTAATCGGCGGGTATATTCTGTCCAGACCGGCGATTTGTATTCCCATCGTCAGCATTTTCTCGGACCAGGAAAATGTAATTTCCATGGCGGCGGATTTCTTAAGCATCATGGCGTTTTGGTGCTTTGCCAATGCGATTCATGATTGTACCAACGGCTTCTTTAAGGGCATGGGAAAGACCTTTGTCCCTATGATTGTGGATATTTCCAGGTTGTGGATTTTCCGATTCGGCACGTTGTATTTTTGCGAATATGTATTGCATATGGGCGTTCGAAGCATCTGGTATGCGGTTGTGGTTAGTAACGGTATCGCTGCATTGGTATTATTTGTACTTTATGTGAGCGGTGTTTGGAAAAAGTGGAAGAAAAGAGCCAAGTACAAGAAAGGGTAACGGAAGAAAAAATGATGGATTATAAGATTTGTCCCGAAGAAATGAGACAGCAGGTTCTGGAAAATAAAAAGGACCTCTATATCGAAATTACCCGGTCCATGCTGGCGGTGAAAACCGAAGACCTGGGCATCAACGAGAAAATTGAATACGCCACTGCTTTAAAAGAGGTGCTGGCGGTGATGGATTTCCAGATTTACGAATTGTACCGTTCCCTGGCAGATGCCTACGGAAACATTATTCAGGAAATATACGAAAGCCTGTTGGAAAGTGATTATAGCGATTATCTCCATTCCGTATTGTGGAAGGAGTTTTTGGATTTTGGAGAAGAGAAGCATTTCCTGTTGAAGGACTGGTTTGTAAGGGAAGAAAAAATCGAGCTGGATATTGATAGTAAGGAAAACATTTCCCTTCGCCTGCTTTTGGTTACTCCAAGAAGTGTGACGGTGGAACTGGTGCAAACCGGTAAGTATGAGACGGAAGAGAAATTCCTGACCTATCTAAACGGCAAGCCTGTGGAAGCAGGTGATACGGTGGTTCGAACCGTATACGGATTGTATCCGGATCGGGATTATGAGTTGGTGGTGATTTCAGAGGACGGCCAGCGTGCCGGCAGAGTGAACTTCTGGACCAAGCAGGAATCGGTTACCCTGAATGTAAAGGATTTCGGCGCGGTAGGAGATGGGGAGACCGATGATACCCATTGTATTCAAACAGCGATTTTGAGCTGTCCGGCCCAGGGACGGGTGTATCTTCCCGAGGGAATCTACTCGATTAAAAGTCTTTTCTTAAAAAGTGATATGCAGCTGGAACTGGCCAAGGGAGCGGAGCTTCGGGCCATTCCGAGACGGGAGGAGCACGGCATGCAGCCGGCAATGCTCCCCGGAAATAACCGTGGCAGTGAATATAATTTTGGAACCTGGGAAGGCAATCCGCTTCCGATGTTTTCCGGTATTCTGGCCGGAATCGGTGTAAAAAATGTGGTTATCTACGGGGAGGGTGTGTTAAACGGAAATGCCTCCAAGGAAACCTGGTGGAAGGATCCGAAGGTAATGAATATGGCGTATCGCCCCAGACTGTTTTTCTTAAAGGACAGCAGCAATGTTTATCTGCAGGGCATTACTCTCAAGAATTCTCCTTCCTGGACCATCCATCCTTATTTTAGTGAGGACCTGGGATTTTATAATATTTCCGTGCAGAATCCTTTTGATTCGCCCAACACGGACGGACTGGACCCGGAGAGCTGTCGCGGCGTAGAAATTGCCGGCGTGAATTTTTCCCTGGGGGATGACTGTATTGCGGTGAAATCCGGAAAAATATATATGGGACGTAAGTTTAAGAAGCCGTCCGAGAGCATTCGTATTCACAACTGCTTTATGCAAAACGGACACGGGGCAGTGACCATCGGAAGCGAGATGGCCGGCGGTGTGAAGAACCTGACGGTGGAGGACTGTGTGTTTTCCCATACCGACAGAGGCCTTCGTATCAAGACCAGAAGAGGACGCGGCCGTGATGCAGTGCTGGATCGTATTATTTTCCGAAACATTACCATGGATCATGTAATGACGCCCTTTGTGGTAAACAGCTTTTATTTCTGCGATCCGGACGGAAAGACTCCTTATGTACAAAGCAGAGAGGCCTATCCCGTTGACGAGAGAACACCGGTGATTAAGCGTCTGGAGTTTGAGGATATTGATGCAAAGAACTGTCACGTGGCAGCGGCTTATATTGAAGGACTCCCGGAATTAAAAATCGAAGAACTGATTATGAGACATGTGCATATTTCCTTTACCGACCAGCCCAAAAAGGACGTGCCGGCCATGTCTGAGGGCGTGGAAAGCTGTACCAGGAAAGGAATTTTCGTAAAGAATGTGAAGCGCGTTACATTGGACCATGTGGAGATTTCGGGCTGTGAGGGAGAAGAAATCACGGCGGACTGCGTGGACGAACTGAATCGCGTATAAAGCCCGGGATTATAGAGCTTCACAAAGGTTAGGAGAGACAAAAATGCAACTTGGAATTCGATTACATGATATCAAAAAGGCACCCTTGGAGGAACGTCTGGCGATCGCAAAAGAGCAGGGTTTTCGTTGCGGACATATTGCCTTATCCAAGGTTATCAGCGAATATTCGGTAGACGATGGAGCTCTGACTCCGGGTTTGGCCATGTATCTTCGGAAACAGTTTGCCAAATACGACCAGGATGTGGCAGTGCTTGGATGTTACCTGAATCTGACGAACCCCAATCCGGAGACCATGAAAAAGACCTATGCCAGATATATGGCAAATATTCGTTTCGCCTCCATGTTGGGTGCAGGGGTTGTGGGAACCGAGACCGGAGCCTGCAACGAGGAATATAAATTTGAGCCCTTTAGTCACTCGGAAGAGGCACTGGATATTTTTATTGAGCGGGTGAAACCGGTGGTAAAATATGCGGAACAGATGGGCGTGATTTTTGCCATCGAACCGGTGTACAAGCACATCGTTTGTAATCCCAAGCGTGCCAGAAAAGTTCTGGATGCGATTGATTCCCCCAATCTACAGATCATTTTCGATCCCGTAAATTTGTTGGATAAGAGCAATTACGAACAGCGGGATGAAATTTTTGCGGAAGCTATGGAGCTTTTGGGAAAAGATATTGCGGTATTGCATTTAAAGGATTTCGTGGTAACCGAGAAGGGGCTGGATTCCGTGGCTTGCGGAACAGGACAGATGCGATATGAGGAGATCCTCCGCTTTGTGAAGACCGGGAAGCCTTATATGCATGCAACCTTGGAAAATACAAATCCGGACAATGCAGTGATTGCCCGGAAATTTATACAGGATATTTATGATGGAATCTAATTAGGGATTCCAGTGATCGGCGCCGCCAAGAACGGCTTCTTTGGTGTAATGGGAAAGGTCATTTTCAAAAAGCTGCTTGGCAAAAGGAGCTTTGGCATGGATTTCCTCGCAGCGGGCATTGGTCAGTTCGTAAATTGCAAAGAAAGCATTTTCTCTGGCAGCCGGTTTGTTCCAGTCATGAAATATCTCGGGATGAATGTGAGCGCCGGCGGTACATTTGAGAAATACACACTTGCCATAATCCCTCCAGGGTCTTGCCAGGTAAACGGATTCTTTTGGGCATTCGGCAGATAAGAAGCTGCATTCCCAAAAAACATAACCGTATTCCTGCCCTTCGGGAGTGGAAGGAGCGGTAACATAGCCTTGAATGGTTTGGCCCTCCCGATGCATTAAGGACTCCAATAGGCAATGATCAAAATATGCGGTGGCACTGCCAAAGATAAAATCAATATTGCCGCAAATATAGCAGTTTTTGTAATAATGTCTTCCGTTTATACGGGGAGCGTATTGCTTGGGGCCGATGAATCCTCCGGGCTGTAATTCCTTCGGGGGAAGAGGACCGGTAAACAGGGTGTCCTGTCTGCCCAGCAATCTGCAATCGATACATTGGAAACGGTCTCCGTCCACATATAGGGCAATGGCCTGCCCCACTTTGTTTTCGTCGCCGGAGGCATTTTCGATGGTAAGATTTTTCAAAGTTACATCGTGCGCATCCACGAAGACGGAGTAGGAGCGAAAGGTTCCCCGATTGGTGCCATCCTCCATTTGGGCGAAGGCATAGTCATCGTAGGAAAGGATCGTCTCATGAGGAGAAATACCTGTGCCTTGGATGGTTACAAAATCCCGGTCAATGGTCAGTTTTTCCCGATAGACGCCCGGTTCCAGTGAGATGATGACAGGCTCCGTGCAGGAAGCGGGGAGCGAATTTATTGCTTCGGTAATGGTCCTGAAATTGCCTGAAAGCGGATTTGATGATACAATAAGATTACGCATAACAAACTCCTTTTGATGTTGAAAATAGCCTGTTTCTATGAGGTTTATTATAGCGGATTTTGGAAAGACAATAAAGTTTTTTTCGGAAAGAGAGGATAAAAATGGATAAAATCGAAAGCTACATTCAGATGCTGATGGATAAGAGTACACCGGATTATCCCATTTGGAATATAGAAAAGGTTCGGGCCGGAAAAAAGTCCACCTGGAATTATATAGACGGTTGTATGATTAAGGCAATCCTGGAGATGTATGCCATAACCGGAGAACGGAAATATTTTCAGTTCGCGGATTATTTTGTGGATGCCAAGGTTTCTGAGGATGGGGCCATCGAAGGCTATGATGTGGCAGAACTGAACATTGATAATGTGAATGCGGGAAAAACTTTATTTGAGCTGTACGATTTGACCGGCAAGGAGAAATATCGGAAAGCAATGGACCTGATTTATTCCCAAATTCAGCAGATGCCTCGTACCAAGGAAGGAAATTTCTGGCACAAAAATATATATCCCAATCAGGTATGGTTGGATGGAATGTATATGGGACAGCCCTTCTATATGGAGTATGATACCCGTTTCGGAGGCAAGGCCCACTATGAGGATATTTACAAGCAATTTGCCAATGTCATTCGGATCCTTCGCAATCCCTTAAACGGATTATATTATCACGCATACGATGAGTCCAGAGAGATGTTTTGGTGCGATAAGGTAACCGGACTCTCCCAGAATATATGGCTTCGCGCAATCGGCTGGTATGCCATGGCATTGTTGGATACCTATACCCTGGCAGACCCGAAGGAGACGCAGATTCGGGATCTTCTGAAGAATGCATTTGTGGATTTGATGGACTCTATGGTGAAATATCAGGACGAAAGCGGTATGTGGTACCAGGTCGTTAATTTTGGCGGTATGGACCGTAATTACCTGGAGACCAGCGGTAGCTCCATTATGGCATATGCACTTTTGAAGGGCGTACGCGTAGGACTGTTGCCGGAAAGCTACCGGATCTATGGCGAAAAGGCATTTGACGGCGTGACCGAACAGAAGCTGACCGTGGACGATAAGGGAGAACTGCACATGGACGGAATTTGCCTGGTGGCAGGACTTGGCGGAGGTACCAGAAGACACGGCACCTATGACTACTACATGTCAGAGCCTATTGTGAAGGATGATGCCAAGGGAGTGGGCCCGTACCTGTTGGCTTACACAGAGATTCGCCGCATTCGGGGTTGATGAATCGGAAAGGACCAAATAAGAGGAGTATTGAGAAACGATTGGAATACGGAACATGCAAATACGCATTAACGGATTGTTTTGAATAATAAGTTTTGGACAAAAGAAATCGCAGAACACTTTGTGCTCTGCGATTTTATTTTGTGAAAAAGGGAATCATTAAAACTCGGTGGTTTTTCTGCGTACCAGATTTCCGGGGAATACTGTCTTTTGGGGCATATCCTGTCCGGATAAGACACCAATCAGGGTTTTGACCAGGGAGCGGGTTTGGGCCTCCAACTGATTGTCGATGGAGGTAAGCTCCGGTGTACAGCATCCGGTCAAAATGGAGTTGTTGTATCCGATAACGGATAAGTCTTTGGGGATACTGATTTGATTCTGCTGGCCGTACTTGACTGCGGCAATACCCAGTTGATCATCGGAAGCGATGACTCCGTGGAAGGTGTGGTCTTCCTTGGCAAAATTGGTAATGTAGTTGGCAATGCTTTCCATTTCGGTAAGCTCTTCGGGCACTTTTAAAATCAGGTCTTCATACCCCTTGACTTTATGACTTTCCATGGCCATGCGGAAGCCATCCAGTTTCTTGCGTCCGCTGTAGGAAGTGGAGTTGTACAAATATAAAACATCGGATATGCCGGAATTAATCATGTCGGTGGTGGCACGATACATAGAGTTCACGTCATCACTTAAAATGCTGTACACGTTTTCGTGATGATAAGAAGCATTCAGAATCATCACAGGTACCTTTTCGGAACAGTCGCGGATATAGGCATTTTCCTCCTCGGTGGAGCCGATGAAGTTGGAACCTACCAGAATCAGCCCGTCTACCTTTTTGGAAAGAATCAGGTTGATGTAATTGCGGCGTACATCCAGGTTGTAGCCGGTACAGCAAAGCAGAGACTCGTAGCCGTTGGCCTGGAGATTCTGCTCCAGAAAATATACAGCCTTTGCAAGGAAAATATCAGAAGAGTCGGCACAAAGGATACCGATGGTCTTCATGGATTTTAATCCCATGGCGCGGGCGGAAGAGTTGGGAGTGTATCCGAACTCATCAATAATATCCATAATTTTTTGGCGGGTGGATTCCTTTACCTTGGTACTGCCGTTCAAAACTCTGGAGACGGTTGCAATGGAAACACCTGCTTTTTCAGAAATATCGTAAATCGTTAAGGACATATTCTTTTCTCACATTCACCTAGTTTTTCGGGTTACTTCCATATAAAAATGTAACCATTTACATTTTACAGGAAAAGACAAGAAAATGCAAGGGTGGAAAGCCACTCTGTGAGCCAAAAAACAGGCAATATCTTTGTGCGTTTTTAACAAAAGAAACAGGAGAAAATATAGAAAAAGTACAATTATTTTCTAATTTCGGCGGAATGGTTGACTATTCTCGTATTTGGTGTAATATTATTAATGTAACCGCTTACACGAAAAGCGGATTTCTCTACGTAAAAAGAAGCGATTTGGAGACAAAACAGAATCAGAAAGGAATTAAGAGCATGGAACTTATTTCAAGAAAAATGACCGGAGCAAAAGAAAGACCTGTTAAGGTTTTACAGTTTGGAGAAGGAAATTTCCTTCGTGCGTTTGTGGATTATATGATTGATATTGCAAACGAAAGCGGAAAATTTGACGGCAATATAGTGCTTGTAAAGCCTATCGAATTCGGTAATCTGGATCGTTTTCATCAGCAGGAATGCCAGTATACCGTTCAGCTTCGCGGACGTGTAGATGGTGAGCCCAAGAAAATAAATCGAGTTGTGACCAGTGTATCCGATGCAGTGGATGCTTACACCGAGTATGAAAAGTATGCGGAGTATGCAAAATTGGATACCCTTCGTTTTATCGTATCAAATACAACAGAAGCCGGAATCGTTTATGACGAAACCGACGACATTTCATTAAATCCTCCCAAGAGTTATCCCGGCAAGCTTGCTAAGTTCCTTTATGAGAGATTCAAGCACTTTGACGGTGCTATGGACAAGGGACTTATCATGCTGCCTGTGGAACTCATCGATGACAACGGTCTTCATTTAAAGGAATGCGTTTTAAAGCAGGCAGAAAACTGGAAGCTGGAGGAAGCTTTTGTAAACTGGATTCAGGAGGCTTGTATTTTCACCTCTACTTTGGTTGACCGTATCGTTACCGGCTATCCCCGTGACGAAGCAAAGGAGCTTTGCGAGGAGTTCGGCTACGAGGATAACCTGATTGTAACCGGCGAGCCTTTTGCCCTTTGGGTAATTGAAAGCCCCAAGGATTTATCGGATGAATTGCCTTTGCCGGCAGCAGGTCTTCCGGTTATTTACACTCCCGACCATCATCCCTACAAGCAGAGAAAGGTGCGTATCTTAAACGGTGCGCATACCTCCTTTGTACTTGCTTCTTATCTTTGCGGAAACGACATCGTTTTGCAGTCTATGAACGATGAATTGATTTTGAAGTTTATCAAGGGAACCCTTTTTGATGAGGTTATCCCTACTTTGACACTTCCGAAGCAGGATTTACTGGACTTTGCAGATGCAGTATTGTCCCGATTCAATAATCCTTATGTAAAGCATGCACATCTTTCCATCGCTTTGAACTCTGTTTCCAAGTGGAGAGCAAGATGTATGCCCAGCTTCCTGGATTATATTAAGAAAGAGGGCAAGCTTCCTACTCATTTGACCTTCTCTATTGCAGCATTGATGGCATTCTATACCGGTACCGAGATTCGCGACAAGGCATTGATTGGTCACAGAAACGGAGAAGAATACCAGATTCTCGATGATGCGGCAGTATTGGAATTCTTTGCTGCAAACAGTGCAAAGGCGCCTGCTGAGTTTACACATGCAGTTTTGTCCAATGAGAACTTCTGGGGACAGGATTTAAGTGCACTTCCCGGCGTGGAAGCTGCAATTACCGAATACATTTCAGAGATTCGTGCAAATGGCATGAAGGCTACCATGGAAAAGTATTTCGCATAGTCAGGTATCCCAGGATACCAACAATCGGATTTGAAAGGTGAAAACATGAAGAATCATATTCAGATCAATGAAAGAGATAATGTTGTTGTTGCCCTCCGAGAGATACAGCCCGGAACTGTTCTCGGAGGAGTAACCGCATTAGAGATTATTCCCGCAGGTCATAAGATGGCCATGAAGGATATTGCCAAGGGAAGCGAGGTCGTAAAATACGGTTTCCGAATCGGCAATGCAAAAGAAGACATAAAAGCAGGCTCCTGGATTCATACCCACAATGTGGGTACTGCACTGGGAGATATTTTGGACTACACTTATGAACCGGTGGATACCGAAATCCCTGCCACGAAAGAAGCAACTTTTTTGGGCTTTAACCGTCCCGACGGACAGGTTGGAGTCCGTAATGAAATCTGGATTATTCCTACAGTTGGCTGTGTGAATAATATCGCCACCACCATTGCCAAGCAGGCAAATCTTCGCCTGGGAAAAATGGATGCAAAGGTGCAGGAGAGAGTGGAAGAGGTCATTGCATTTCCCCATCCTTATGGTTGTTCCCAGATGGGTGATGACCAGGAAAATACCAGAGCAATTTTAAGTGATTTGATTAATCATCCCAACGCAGGCGGTGTGCTTGTACTGGGTCTTGGCTGTGAAAACAGCAATATAGAGGTGCTGAAGCCTTATATCGGTGAAGTGGATCCCGGAAGAGTGAAATTCCTGGTTTGCCAGGATGTGGAAGATGAAATGGAAGCTGCAGCGGAGATGGTGGATGAACTGATTGCCTATGCAGCAACCTTTGAAAGAGAAGAGATTTCCGCATCCAAGCTGATTATCGGTATGAAGTGTGGCGGAAGCGATGGCTTTTCCGGCATTACGGCCAATCCTCTGGTAGGCAAATTCTCCGATCTTTTGGTAAGTAAGGGCGGAACTACCATTCTGACCGAAGTGCCTGAAATGTTTGGAGCAGAGACCATATTGATGAATCGTTGCGCGGATGAACAGCTCTTTGACAAGACCGTTTGTCTGATTAACGATTTCAAGCAATATTTTAAAGATAACAACCAGACGATTTATGAGAACCCTTCTCCCGGAAACAAAAAGGGCGGTATTTCCACTTTGGAGGACAAGTCTTTGGGCTGTACACAAAAGTCCGGAAGCTCAGCGGTTAAGGGTGTATTGGCCTATGGAGAGCGGGTAAGTACCCCCGGCTTAAACCTTTTGAGCGCCCCCGGCAATGATTTGGTGGCAGCTACTGCTTTGGCGGCCAGCGGTGCCCATATCGTACTGTTCACCACCGGCAGAGGAACACCCTTTGCATGTCCCGTACCAACCATGAAAATATCTACCAATTCCACACTTGCAGGCAAGAAAAAGAACTGGATTGATTTCAATGCGGGAGTGCTGGTGGAGGATCAGGAAATGCAGGAAACAGCAGAGCGTTTCTTTGAATATGTCCTAAAAGTAGCCTCCGGTGAAAAAGTTTCCAGCGAAAAAGCAGGTTTTCATGATATGGCTATTTTCAAAAAGGGTGTAACATTGTAAAATAGAGTAAAATGAAAATGCTTACAACATTGCAAAAATGAGAAAGAAGGAAAAGAAATGAAGGCTTTTATGGATAAGGATTTTATCCTTCAGACGGAAGTGGCAAAGAAGCTGTATCACGATTATGCGGCTAAGATGCCGGTACTGGATTATCACTGTCATATCAATCCCAGAGAAATCGCGGAGGACAGACAATTTAACAACATTACACAGGTGTGGCTTGGCGGCGATCACTACAAGTGGCGTTTCATGCGTTCCTGCGGTGTGGAAGAAAAGTACATTACCGGAGATGCTTCCGACAAAGAAAAATTTATGAAATGGGCAGAGTGCCTGGGTAAGGCTATTGGTAATCCTTTGTATCACTGGTCTCATTTGGAACTTCAGAGATATTTCGGTTACACCGGTGCGCTCAGCAAGAAAACCGCAGAAGAGGTTTGGAATCTTTGCAACGAGAAGCTTGCCCAGCCTTCCATGAGTGTTCGTAATATTATTAAGCAGTCCAATGTTACCTTGATTTGTACCACAGACGATCCCATTGATTCTTTGGAATGGCACAAAATGATTGCGGAAGATAAGAGCTTTGACGTAGCAGTACTTCCTGCATGGAGACCGGATAAGGCCATGAACCTTGAGAAGCCGGATTACACCGATTACATTCAGAAACTTTCTGCCGTAAGTGGTGTGGAAATCATTACCTTTGAAGATTTAAAGAAGGCCCTGGTAAATCGTTTGGATTTCTTTGCTTCCATGGGTTGTCTGGTATCCGATCATGCTTTGGAATATGTAATGTACGAGCCTGCAACTGCAGAAGAGATTGAAACCATATTTAATAAGGCTATGAATAAGATGGTCATCAGCCGTCAGGAGGAGATGCAGTTTAAGACTGCGTTCATGACCTTTGTTTGCGGCGAATACAATAAGAGAAACTGGGTTCTCCAGCTTCACTACGGATGTAAGAGAGACAACAACAAGCCTATGTTTGCAAAGCTTGGTCCCGATACCGGATATGACTGTATCAACAACTATGCTCCTTCTTCCCAAACCGCAGATTTCCTGAATAACTTAATCGAGAAGGATTCTCTTCCCAAGACGATCCTTTACAGCTTAAATCCCAATGATAATCAGGCCATCGGAACCATTCTCGGATGCTTCCAGAATTCGGATGCAGTGGCAAAGATTCAGCAGGGTAGCGCATGGTGGTTTAACGATCACAAGACCGGTATGCAGGATCAGATGATTTCCCTTGCAAACCTTGGAAATCTTTCCGGATTTGTGGGAATGCTTACGGACTCCCGCAGCTTCCTCTCCTATACCCGTCATGAGTATTTCAGAAGAATTCTTTGTAACTTGATCGGCAACTGGGTAGACAACGGAGAGTTCCCGGAAGATTACGATATTCTCGGAGAGATTGTACAGAATATCTCTTACAATAACGCAGTAAATTATTTTAATTTTGATATGCTTAAATAAATCTTTTACAGAAAAGGAGAACGGAAATGGAATTAAATTTAAAGCCCGCAAAAGAATGTACCTTTGACGCAGTATCTCTCGGAGAGGTAATGCTTCGTCTTGATCCCGGTGAGGGAAGAATCCGCACTGCTCGCAGCTTCAGAGCATGGGAAGGCGGCGGAGAGTATAATGTAGTTCGTGGACTTCGCAGATGCTTCGGAATGAAGACCGCTGTTATTACTGCTTTTGCAGATAACGAGGTTGGTAAGTTGATGGAAGATTTCATCCTTCAGGGTGGCGTGGATACTTCCCTGATTAAGTGGATGCCCACCGATGGTATCGGCCGTGTTTGCCGTAACGGATTAAACTTTACCGAGCGCGGATTCGGTATCCGTGGTGCGGTTGGTTGCTCTGACCGTGCAAATACCGCTATTTCCAAGGCAACTCCCGCTGATTTCGATTTTGACTATATCTTCGGTGAACTTGGTGTGAGATGGCTTCATACCGGCGGTATCTATGCTGCATTGTCTGAGCAGTCCTGTGAGACCGTTCTGGCTGCTATCAAGGCTGCAAAGAAGTATGGCACAGTTGTGTCTTATGACCTGAACTATCGTCCTTCCATGTGGAGCGCAATCGGTGGCCAGGCAAAGGCACAGGAAGTAAACAAGGAAATTGCAAAGTATGTTGATGTTATGATCGGTAACGAGGAAGACTTTACCGCATGCCTCGGCTTTGAAATCGAAGGAAACGATGCAAACCTTAAAGACCTCTGAATCTTGACGGATACAAGAAGATGATCAATGAGGCTGCAAAGACTTATCCTAACTTCAAGGCAGTAGCTACCACCCTTCGTCAGGTTAAGACTGCAACTGTAAATGACTGGAGCGCAATCTGTTGGGCAGATGGTGAAATTTATAAGGCAAAGCAGTACGATGGACTTGAGATTATGGACCGTGTAGGCGGCGGTGATTCCTTCGCATCCGGACTTGTATATGGTCTTATGACCACAGGCGATGCGGAACTTGCCGTAAACTATGGCGCAGCTCACGGCGCATTGGCTATGACAACTCCCGGAGATACCACCATGGCTTCCAAGAAGGAAGTTGAGGCTCTTATGGGTGGCGCAGGCGCTAGAGTTCAGAGATAGTTTTTGTCGAGAATTATCATATTTTGTCTTTTCATGGGACGGAAAAAGATCCCCCGCTTTTTCCGTCCCATTTTTTTGCCTAAAATGGCGGGTTTTCGGGCCAAAAGAATTGCGGAAATCCACGGATTATGATATGCTGAAAGAGTCGGAAAGGCCCTTTTTTGAGGCCATGAGGTGGTTTCCTGTGCCCCTAAAATACAGGCAGACATCTCGTAAGGAGGAAATTGGTATGGACAAGCGTAAAATACTGATTGTTGATGATGCCGAAATTAATCGTGAAGCACTCGCTGCTATATTGGAAGAGGATTATGACTGTTATCTTGCCGCTGACGGTGAGGAAGCCATTGCCATGCTGGAGGAACAGAAGGTTTGCTACAGTATTGTCCTTTTGGACCTGGTGATGCCAAAGGTTGACGGTTACGGAGTCCTGGAGTATATGAATCGTGCCAATTTGATTTCGGAGATTCCGGTTATCATAGTTACTGCGGACAATACGGAATCCGCTGCCCTGCGTGCGTATATGCTGGGTGCCTCCGATTTGTTTTTAAAGCCCTATGTACCCAGTGTGATTTTAAAGAAAATCGACAGTGTGTTGTATTTTTCCGACCAGAAGCGCAACGATCCCCTGACGGGAGGCTTTAACCGGGGGACATTTTTGAAGCAAGCGGAAACATTCTTAAACAGCGTGCAGAATCGTAAAGATTATGCCATGTTTTACTTCGATATTAACAATCTGAAGGCTGTTAATCAGATGTTTGGAAGTGAAGAGGGCGACAGACTTCTGAAACTTTTTTATAACGATTTGGTTACCAGCGAAACCAGACCGGATGTGGTGGCCCGTTTGGAGGCAGATCATTTTGTGTGTTTGGCGGAGAAATCCCGAATCGATTTGGAACGTATTTCCGGACGTATGGTTCGGTCCATGGAAATCAGTGGTAAAAAAGTACATGTGTATGCCCGATTTGGTTTGTATTATATTGATGATGATACCATTACCGTATCCAAAATGATTGACCATGCGAAATTGGCAAAAGAGAATATCGTAGATGCATCGGTAAAACCGTATTGTGTTTATGAAGCAGGTATGAGCGATAAATATATTGGTCAGGCGGAGGCATTGGCAGAGTTTGAAAACGGCATGGAAAACGATGAGTTCCGTGTATATTATCAGCCGATTATTGAAGCCCAGACCGGACATTTGGCTTCTGCGGAGGCATTGGTTCGCTGGGAACATCCGGAAAAGGGACTTCTCTCGCCGGGGACCTTTATTCCTGCACTGGAAAAGAACGGTTACATTACCAAGCTGGATATTTATATGCTGGAGAATGTACGAAAACGATTGGATGAAAGAGAGCAGGAAGGCGCTCCGTTACTTCCTGTTTCGGTGAATCTGTCCTGGATGGATTTTTATGACGAATCCATGCGAGAGTGTATTTTTAAAACCTTCCGGGGAAATGAGAGCAATAAACGAAAGATTCGTCTGGAGGTTACCGAAACTTCCTATGCGGCCATGGAACAGGACAACCGAAATTTGTTTGACCATTTGCGAGAACTTGGAGCGAAAATATTGCTGGATGATTTCGGAAGTGGCTATTCTTCTTTCGGAATGATTGAGAGCTATGATTTTGATATTTTGAAGTTGGATATGTCCTTCGTTCGAAAGATTGAAAACAATCCAAAGAGCCGGACGATTATCAGGAAAATGATAGAGCTTTGTCACGAACTGGGAGTGAAGGTGGTGGCAGAAGGCGCAGAGACGGAAGAACAGGTACAGTTTTTAAAAGAAAGCGGATGCGATTATATCCAGGGATATTATTATTCCAAGCCGTTATCTGCCGTCGATTTTGCTCAATTTGCCAATGCTTATGCAAAGGCGGGAAAAATTGCTGCAAGCGCAGTTTCATAAGATTACGGAAAGTGTATTACGGCATATGCTGTGATACACTTTTTATTTGCAGGAGAAAGAATTCTTAAGAAAATCTGTATTTTTCTTAAGAAGGGTTGCATAGTTTGATATCCTGCCCATATTCTGTTATAATGACGTTGTGCTCCTTGATCTTTGCGGTTGAAGAAATGTTATGAAGGAGAAAATGAAAAGAAAGCAAATTGTTCCCGGATATGCAATCGGAAGGACTGTTTTTGGAAAGACTTTTGGGAAGAAAACTGCTTTGGGATGTGATAGATATGGGTAAGAAAAATATACTTTTCGGAGTGGGCTTTTTGCTTCTGGCGGCTCTCAGTGTTTGGGTTATCGGGTTGACCAACCCCACCTGCACACCGGAAACGGTTTATGAGGAAATTCGACATGCCGATAAAACCTGGATTGGGCTGGCGGTAATCAGTATGTCGGGTTTTTTGTTTTGGGAAGGAATGGCACTGAATTGCCTGGTGCATGGAATCTGTGGCAAGAAGCAACAATCCCGGGGAATGCTTTATTCGGGGGCGGATATTTATTTCTCCGCCATCACGCCGTCGGCCACCGGTGGTCAGCCGGCCAGTGCATTCTTCATGATGCGGGACGGAATTTCGGCGGCCACCACTACAGTGATTTTGCTATTGAATTTGGTGATGTATAACCTGGCAATATTTTCCTGTGGAATGATAACGATACTCTTTGGTCAGGATATTTTTTTGGGGTATTCTGTTTTGGCAAAGATGTTAATCGGTATCGGCGTGGCGGTGATTCTTGCGCTGACCATGTTGTTTTTCGTGCTTCTTGCCAGGAAAGAAGTTATTCGGTTTCTGGGAGAAAAATGTATTGCCGTTGGTGTAAAATTGCATCTTTTACGACATTCGGAGAAAAAACGGGAGAGGCTGGAACGGATTATTACCCAATATGGACAATGCTCTGACTCTGCCCGGGGAAAGGGTGGCATGCTGGGGAAAGCATTTTTATGCAATATCCTTCAGAGAATTTGTCAAAGCCTGGTGACGGTAAGCTGCTATTTGGCAATTGGCGGACATCCGGCGAAAGCCCTGAATATTTGGCTGGCACATATTTTTGCGGCGCTTGGTTCCAACAGCGTACCGATCCCGGGGGGAATCGGGGCAACGGAATATTTGCTGATTCAGGGAATTCGAAGCGTGGATGCTTCGGTGAATGTATCCAGACTGGCCTTGATCAGTCGAGGCATTTCCTTTTACGGTTGTGTTATTTTAAGCATAATTGTAATCGGTCTTGGATATTTTGTACAAAAGCAAAAAGGGAAAGATTATGAGGGGTAATTTATGATCGGTTTTGTTTTTCTTTTTGGAAAAGGTGAGTTATGTTAAAATTTTTATATCAGACAGTCCCGGGAAGAGCGGTTTTGCAGGTTTTGTCCGGGAGAACGGTTTCTAAGGTGACAGGTAAGTTTTTGGACAGTCCTCTTTCTAAGGGGATTATTCCTTTCTTTATCAAAAAAAATTCGATTGATTTATCGGAATACGAACCATGCGAATATGAAAGCTTCAATGCTTTCTTTTGCCGAAAAATCAAAACCGGCAAGCGCCCCATTGACCCGGACCGGGAACATTTGATTTGTCCCTGCGACGGGCTTTTAAGCGCATATCCCATCAAAAGGGGCTTGGTAATTCCGGTGAAACAAAGCCGGTATTCCATTGCGGATTTGCTTCACAGCAAGAAGCTGGCCCAGGAATTCGATGAGGGAATCTGTCTGGTATTTCGGTTGTGCGTGGACAACTATCATCGGTATTGCTTCGTGGATGATGGCCGCGTGCTGCATCGGAAAAAAATACCGGGAAGACTGCATACCGTGCGTCCCATTGCCCTTCGGGAGCTTCCGGTATTTGTTCAAAACAGCAGAGAATACAGTGTGATTTCCACAGAGCATTTTGGCACCATGGTCCAAATGGAGGTGGGGGCTATGCTGGTGGGTAAAATTCAAAACAATCATGGGGAAGAACCTGTCAGGAGAGGTCAGGAAAAGGGACATTTTCTTTACGGAGGGTCAACCGTTATCTTACTGTTAAAGAAGGATAGGGCAGAGATTCCGGAGGAATATTATAAGGCTACACGTAAGGGAAGGGAAATCCCGGTTCGTATGGGCGAGAGGATTGGCACAGCGAAGGAGAAGGTATAACTTATGAAAAAATATGTAATGGCATTGGATGCGGGTACCACCAGTAATCGTTGTATTCTGTTTGACCATGACGGCAAAATCTGCAGTATGGCCCAAAGGGAATTCAATCAGTTTTTTCCAAAGCCCGGATATGTGGAACACGATGCGGATGAAATCTGGGCAAGTATGCTGGGTGTGGCGGTAGAGGCTTTGAATATGATTGGAGCCACTGCGGAAGAGATTGCTTCCATCGGTATCACCAATCAAAGAGAAACGGTGGTCATCTGGGACAAGAAAACCGGGGAACCTATTCACAGGGCAATTGTCTGGCAGTGTCGAAGAACCTCCGAATATTGTGACTCCCTGAAGGCGAAGGGGCTGACGGAAAGCTTTCGCCAAAAGACCGGTCTGGTAATTGACGCTTATTTTTCTGCCACAAAGGTGAAGTGGCTTTTGGACAATGTGGAGGGCGCGAGAGAACGGGCCAATCGGGGAGAACTGTTGTTTGGCACCATAGAGACCTGGTTGATTTGGAAGCTGACCAAAGGAGACGTTCATGTGACGGATTACAGCAATGCCTCCAGAACCATGCTTTTTAATATTAATACCTTAGAGTGGGACAAGGATATTTTGGAGGAGCTGCAGATTCCTGCCTGCATTTTACCAAAAGTAATGCCATCCAGCTGCGTATACGGCACAGTGGACGCTTCTTATCTGGGAGGTCCCATTCCGATTGCGGGCGCTGCGGGAGACCAGCAGGCCGCTCTTTTCGGACAAACCTGTTTCCACAAGGGAGAGGCCAAGAATACCTATGGAACCGGTTGCTTTCTTTTGATGAATACCGGAAACCAGCCGGTGTTTTCCAAGCATGGTCTGGTTACCACCATTGCCTGGGGCATAGACGGAAAGATTACATATGCCTTGGAGGGCTCCATTTTCGTAGCAGGAGCTTCCATTCAGTGGCTTCGGGATGAAATGCATTTGATTGACTCTGCAGAGGATTCGGAGTACATGGCAAAGAAGGTACCGGACACCAACGGCTGCTACGTGGTTCCTGCGTTTACCGGTTTGGGTGCTCCCCACTGGGATCAGTATGCCAGAGGTACTATCGTAGGAATTACCAGAGGAGTGAATAAATACCATATTATCCGTGCAACCCTGGAATCCATTACCTATCAGGTGCTGGATGTTTTGGAGGCCATGAAGGCGGACTGCGAAAATCCGCTGGAAACCTTGAAGGTGGACGGTGGCGCCAGCTCCAACGATTTTCTGATGCAGACACAGGCAGATTTGATTAATGCACCGGTACTTCGTCCCAAGTGTGTGGAAACCACGGCGCTTGGTGCGGCTTATTTGGCAGGACTTGCAGTGAAATTCTTTGAAAATCAGGAAGAACTTCGGGAGAAGGCCAGCGTTAATGCCAGATTCCTGCCGGAGATTACCGCCGACAGCAGACAGCGAAAAATTAAGGGCTGGAATAAGGCAGTGAAGTATGCCTACGGTTGGGCAAAGGAAGAGGAGGAATAGGGGAAAATTCCTTTCGGAATCCTGAAAAAAGAATTGACAAGAAAAATTGGTGGTGCTAATATATTTTTAACTTGATAAAGTATTAAACCGTTGAAGCGGAGATAACGGCAATCATGCCTTTACAGAGAGTTTGGGATGCTGAGAACCAGACGTGAAACAAGTTGTCAAATGGACCGCTGAGGGTGTAGGGAAAGAAACATTTTGTTTTGAGTATTCTGCAACGTGTAGGCATACGTCAGTTGCCGGGAATATGTTTGTATTCTGAAAGAGCATGATTGATATCATGAATTCAAGGTGGCACCGCGGATAGAAGAAAGATTATTCGTCCTTGATAGAAGTACTATTCTATCAAGGACTTTTTTGTTTTTCAAAACTTTGATAGAAAAGAGGCAAGGCAATAGGAAACAAGATACAGAAAGAAAAAAGGAGACAGACAAAATGATCAAAGAAGCAATTGTAAAAATTGTAAACAAAGAAGATTTGAGCTATGACGAAGCATATGCCGTAATGAATGAGATTATGAGCGGTGAGACCACCCCGACTCAGAACGCAGCATTTTTGGCAGCTCTTTCCACCAAGAGCGCCAAGGCTGAGACTACCGCAGAAATCGCCGGCTGTGCAGCTGCCATGAGAGATAAGGCTACCAAGGTAGATACCAAGATGGATATTTTTGAAATCGTTGGTACCGGTGGTGACAATGCGCACAGCTTTAATATTTCAACTACCTCCGCATTGGTTGCGGCAGCAGGCGGTATGAAGGTGGCGAAGCACGGAAACAGAGCGGCTTCTTCTCTTTGCGGAACAGCTGACTGCCTGGAGGCACTTGGCGTGAATATTAATCAGGAGCCTGAGAAATGTGTTGAGTTGCTGGAAAAGGCAGGTATGTGCTTCTTCTTCGCACAGAAGTATCATACTTCCATGAAATATGTGGGACCTATTCGTAAGGAACTTGGTTTCCGTACCGTATTTAATATCCTTGGACCTTTGACCAATCCCGGTTCTCCCAAGATGCAGCTTCTGGGTGTGTATGATGAGTACTTGGTAGAGCCTTTGGCACAGGTACTTATGAGCCTTGGAGTAGAGCGCGGAATGGTTGTATACGGCATGGACAAGCTGGATGAAATTTCCATGAGCGCACCTACCAAGGTATGCGAGTTTAAGGATGGCTGGTTCAAGTCCTACACCATTACTCCCGAGGACTTCGGCTTCGAGAGATGTACCAAGGATGATTTGAAGGGTGGCACTCCCGCAGAGAATGCTCAGATTACTTTGGATATTTTAAACGGTGCCAAGGGCCATAAGAGAAATGCAGTTTTGATGAATGCAGGTGCGGCACTTTACATCGGTGGAAAAGCAGACAGCTTTAAGGCCGGTATTGAGTTGGCAGCACAGATTATCGATTCCAAGAAAGCATTGGAAACCTTGAATAAGATGATTGAAGTAAGCAACAACTAAGGAGAGAAGCTATGACCATTCTGGATGAGTTGGCAGAATACGCAAAGAAACGTGTGGAACTCGCCAAAGAAAAGGTGCCTTTAGAAGAAATCAAGAAGCAGGCACTTGCCATGGAAAAGGGAGATTTTGCTTTTGAGAAGGCCTTAAAAAAGGATTCCATCACAGCAATCTGTGAGTGCAAAAAGGCGTCTCCTTCCAAGGGCCTGATTGCCCCGGTTTTTCCGTATCTGGAAATTGCCAGGGAATATGAGAGAGCCGGTGCGGCCTGCATTTCCGTATTGACGGAGCCCAAGTGGTTTCTTGGCAGCGATGACTATTTAAAAGAGATTGCGGCAGAAGTTTCCATTCCCTGCCTTCGTAAAGATTTTACCGTGGATGAATACATGATTTACGAGGCAAAGGTGCTTGGCGCTTCCGCAGTGCTTTTGATTTGCTCCATCCTGAATGATGAACAGCTTCGAAGCTTTTTGAAAATCAGCGATTCCCTGGGACTGAGTGCTCTGGTGGAAACCCACAACGAGGAGGAGGTTGCAAGAGCCATTTCCGTGGGAGCCAGAATTATAGGTGTAAACAACCGGAATTTAAAGGACTTTACCGTGGATATGGAGAACAGCAAAAAGCTTCGTAAACTGGTACCGGATAATATTATTTTCGTATCGGAAAGCGGTGTAAAGGATGCTTCGGATGTGAGAGCGGCAGCGGCCATGGGAGCAGATGCCGTGCTTGTGGGAGAAGCACTTATGAAAGCTACAGACAAAAAAGAGAAACTTCAGGAATTGCTTGGATAGAGGAGAGAAGAAAATGACAAACAGTAAAGGTAGATTTGGTATTCACGGTGGACAGTATATTCCCGAGACACTGATGAATGCGGTAAACGAATTGGAAGAAGCATATGAGTTTTACAAGAAAGACGAGGCCTTCAACAAGGAGCTTTCCGAGCTCTTCAACGAGTATGCAGGCAGACCTTCCAGATTATATTATGCGGAAAAGATGACCAAGGATTTGGGTGGCGCGAAGATTTATTTGAAGCGTGAAGATTTAAATCATACCGGTGCCCACAAAATCAATAACGTGCTGGGTCAGGCGCTTTTGGCAAAGAAGATGGGCAAGACCCGTCTGATTGCTGAGACCGGTGCAGGACAGCATGGTGTGGCAACCGCTACGGCAGCTGCTTTGATGGGAATGGAATGTGTGGTCTTTATGGGAGAAGAGGATACCAAGAGACAGGCATTGAACGTATATCGTATGAGGCTTTTGGGAGCAGAGGTAATCCCGGTTACCAGTGGCACCGCAACCTTAAAGGATGCGGTTTCCGAGGCTATGAGAGAGTGGACAACCCGAATTGATGATACCCATTATTGCCTTGGTTCGGTTATGGGTCCTCATCCTTTCCCTACCATCGTAAGAGATTTCCAGGCTGTTATTTCCAAGGAAATTAAGGAGCAGATTTTGGAGAAGGAGGGCAGACTTCCCGATGCGGTCATCGCATGCGTGGGCGGTGGTTCCAATGCCATCGGTACCTTCTACAATTTTATCGAGGATAAAGAGGTAGCACTGATTGGCTGTGAGGCAGCCGGTCGTGGAATTGATACCTTTGAAACCGCTGCAACCGTGAATACCGGCAGCGTGGGTATTTTCCATGGTATGAAGTCCTACTTCTGCCAGGATAAGTACGGTCAGATTGCTCCCGTATATTCCATCTCTGCCGGTTTGGATTACCCCGGTGTAGGTCCGGAGCATGCAAACCTTCATGATATGGGCAGAGCTCAGTACGTACCGGTAACAGATGATGAGGCTGTGGATGCATTTGAATATCTGGCGAAGACAGAAGGTATCATTCCTGCAATCGAATCCGCACACGCAGTGGCTTATGCAAAGAAACTGGCACCTACCATGGACAAGGACAAGATTATTGTGATTACCATTTCCGGTCGTGGCGACAAGGACTGCGCTGCTATCGCTAGATACAGAGGGGAGAATATTTATGAGTAAGATTCGTGAAGCATTTTTGAATAAAAAAGCATTTATTCCTTTTATCACCTGTGGCGATCCGGATTTGGATACCACTAAGAAGGCCATCCTTCAGATGGTGGCAAACGGAGCGGACTTGATTGAGCTGGGTATTCCCTTCTCCGATCCTACCGCTGAGGGTCCTGTGATTCAGGGTGCCAACATTCGTGCATTGGCAGGTGGTGTGACCACCGATATTATATTTGATTTTGTTAAAGACCTTCGCAAGGAAGTCACCATTCCCATGGTATTTATGACCTATGCAAACGTAGTATTTTCCTACGGCGCAGAGAAGTTTATTTCTACCTGCAAGGAAATTGGTATCGATGGTATCATTCTTCCCGATCTTCCCTTTGAGGAGAAAGAGGAGTTCCTTCCTCTTTGCAAGCAGTATGATGTGGACTTGATTTCCCTGATTGCTCCCACATCTGAGAATCGTATTGCCATGATTGCAAAGGAAGCAGACGGATTTATCTATCTGGTATCCAGCCTGGGCGTAACCGGTACCAGAAGCGAAATCAAAACCGACCTTGCTTCCATCGTAAAGGTCATTCGTGAGAATACCGATGTTCCCTGTGCAATCGGTTTCGGTATTTCTACTCCGGAGCAGGCAAAGAAGATGGCAGACATTGCAGACGGTGCAATTGTGGGTTCTGCAATCATTAAAATTCTGGAGCAGTACAAAACAGAGGCACCTGAGCATATTGGAGCTTATGTAAAATCCATGAAGGATGCGATTCGCTAGGAGGGAAAAACATGAAAGTATTTCCGAGTTTAGAGGATTTAAAACAATACCGGACCGGTGTATACGATATCGTTCCGGTGGGTTGCGAGTTTTTGTCTGACTTTACCACCCCGATTGAAGTAATGCGTATTTTGAAGAATGTTTCCACCCATTGCTATTTGCTGGAATCAGCCATGGCAAATGAGAAGTGGGGACGCTACACCTTCCTGGGATATGATCCCAAGATGGAAATCAATTGTGTGGACGGGGAGATGAAGATGGGGGACCTTACGGTGAAAACCGATAACCCTTCCGAGTATCTGCGCCAGATTTTATCCAATTACAAAAGTCCCAAGCTTTCCTGCTTTCCGCCCTTTACCGGAGGTATGGTTGGATATTTCTCTTATGATTTTATGTGCTATAAGGAGCCTACCGCCAAGGTTTTGGTGGATGACTCCGAGAATTTTAAAGATGTGGATTTGATGCTGTTTGACAAGGTGATTGTATTCGATCATGTAATGCAGAAAATCATTTTGATTGTAAACATTTCTCTCAAGGATATGGAGACGGAGTACAACCGTGCAAAGCTGACCCTGGAGCAAATGTATCAGCTGCTTCGTACCGGAGAAAAGTGCAAAGAGGAAAAAGGAAAGCTTCTTGGAGAAGTGACTCCTTTGTTTGATAAAGAGGCTTACTGCGATATGGTGAATCGGGCAAAGAAGCATATTAAGGAGGGCGATATTTTCCAGATTGTATTGTCCAACCGTTTAAGTGCTCCTTTCGAAGGCTCTCTGTTTGACACCTACCGTGTTCTTCGTACCATCAATCCTTCTCCTTATATGTTCTATTTCTCCGGAACCGATGTAGAGGTGGCAGGTGCTTCCCCGGAAACTCTGGTGAAGCTTGAGGACGGCGTTTTGCATACTTTCCCTCTTGCAGGAACCAGAAAACGTGGCAAGGATGAGGAAGAAGATCTGGCCTTGGAAAAGGATTTGTTACAGGATAAAAAGGAACTGGCGGAGCATAACATGCTGGTGGATCTTGGTCGTAACGACTTGGGTAAGATCAGCCGTTTCGGTACCGTAGAAGTGGAAAAGCTTCACTCGATTGAGCGTTATTCCCATGTTATGCACATCGGTTCTACCGTTCGCGGGGAAATCGCGGAACAATATGATGCACTGGATGCCATCGAAGCAGTTCTTCCCGCAGGAACCTTGTCCGGAGCACCCAAGATTCGTGCCTGTCAGTTAATCGGACAGCTGGAGAACAACAAGCGCGGTATTTACGGCGGTGCCATCGGCTATATTGATTTTTCGGGAAATATGGATACCTGTATTGCTATTCGAATCGCTTACAAGAAGAATGGTAAGATCTTCGTGCGAAGCGGTGCCGGCATTGTAGCGGATTCCGAGCCGGAGAAAGAATATCAGGAATGTATTAATAAGGCAAAAGCAGTAATCAATGCCCTAAAGATGGGAGAGGAGGTAGAGGAATGATTCTTTTGATCGATAATTACGACAGCTTCTCTTATAATTTATACCAGTACGTGGGCGAGTTGAATCCGGACATTAAGGTGATTCGAAACGATGAACTGACCATTCCGGAAATTGCAGCACTGAATCCGGAAAAGATTATTATTTCGCCCGGACCCGGACGTCCGGAGGATGCGGGCGTGATTGTGGAGCTGGTTCGCCGGTTGGGAGACCGTTTCCCTATTCTCGGTGTTTGTCTGGGACATCAGGCGATTTGCCAGGCCTATGGTGCCACGATTACTTATGCCAAGGAATTGATGCACGGCAAGCAGTCGGAAGTAACTTTTGACAAGGACAGCGTATTGTTTGGGGAATGCGGCGAAAAGGGACTTGTAGCAAGATATCATTCTCTGGCAGCAGACGAGAAAACCCTTCCGGATTGCCTGAAAATCACCGCCGTTACTGCGGATGGTGAGGTTATGGCTGTGGAACATAAGGATCATCGTGTTTATGGTATTCAGTTCCATCCCGAGTCGATTATGACCCCTATGGGCAAGCAGATGCTGCGCAACTTTTTAAATGCATAATACGGATTGTTGTCTAGAGCTCTTATCGCAAGATAAGGGCTCTTTTCTTTGGGGAAACTATTGAAAGAATCGTTCAAAAAAGATATACTGATAACATAGGGGATTTATACGCTTTTTTAGAAGGATTTCAAGAATAGGGGTAACAATATGGGTGTTCAATTTACCAAGGAAGAACTGGAAACTTCGGTCCGGATTCCTTTTAAGGTAGAGTCAGAATTAAAATATAATATTACAGAGCTTTTAAACCGGTGCGGTATTTTTCATACCATTATTTCCAGACGAAAAACCGCCACATCCCTGGAACACAAATTCCGTTCCGGAAAATACGGCGGTGAGAAGAAAATTCAGGATATTGTAGGTATCCGCGTGATTTTATATTACCAGGATGATATTACCATTTGCCGTCACCTGTTTGATGAAGCGTTTGGAGAAGGAGACTGGGTTACTTCCGAGAATGATGATGACAGTTTTACTGCTACCAAAACCAACGGAGTATTTCGTTTGCCGGATTATCTGATTGACCAGATTAATCCTTCGGCCTGGGATATGAGTATTGACCAGACCTTTGAGATTCAGATTCGTACGGCATATTTTGAGGGCTGGCATGAAGTGGAGCATGATCTTCGATACAAATATCAGGATATCTGGGAAGGTGCCACATACAAGAAATACAGTCGTCAGTTAAACAGTATTATCGCCACCTTGGAGCTTTGCGACGATTCCATGATTACCACACTGGAGAATTTCAGCCATGAGTTGTATCGGGAAGAGCGTTGGGATGAGATGCTTCGTATGCATTATCGTATTCGTATGACGGACCAGGAACTGTATCCGGAGCTGTATGAGGTCTTCTCGGCAGACTCCAAGGCCTATGGCAAAAAGCTATATAAATGTTCCAGAGAGAAATTGATTTTACAGTTGGCCAATATTCGACGGGTGATTCCCATCAGCGTGAATATGGTGGTGGCTGTGTTAAATGATACGGTATTTCATGATGGCTCCGAGACTTATATGAAGGTTCGGGATATCATGAAAAAACACAATGTATTTCATGACGGTGCTTTCGAAAGCGTACGTACACCGGTAGAGGTGGTTCTGAGCCCGTTGAAGGAATATCCGATTTTCCGAAATAAGGTGCTGGTTCGAGGCGGAGAGGATATTTTTGAAGAGATTTCTTCCGTGGTTTATCAGTGGGCGACCTCGAAGTACGGCAGTATTTTTCCGGGCATGGAGGAGGCGGTATCGGGATGCTTGTATCGACAGAGTGGTTACATGCTGGAAATTGCCTATGACCCAAAGAATCGAACCATGCGAATGTATTCTTCCCATTTGGCAAACGACGTACCTTGCAGAACTTGGGACACTACGGCAATCATTACGCCGGGAGAAGACGAGAAAAGTATCTGGCTGGAGGCCAGAAACAGCATTATGGACAGAGACCGGGTCAGCGAGCAGGAACGACTTTCGGGCTTTGGCATTCCATCCTTTTATAAACGAATTTGCAGCCATCAAAAATATGAGATTTGGGATGTGGCCAAATATTTGTCCTATGCCCAGACCCGTTTTTTGGTAAAGAACGAAAAGCAGGCAGAGGATTTCTCCCATTTGATTTCCAGTGAAAAGAGAAACAGCCCGGTGGTATTGGTGGTGTCTCCCTGTGAGGAAAACGATCCGGAGAAGCTGAATGAAGAATGGATCGGTAACTACACCGTGTTCCGTTTGGCCAGAACCTTTTCCAATTACGGTCATATTTACACCGGCTTTTATGATGCGGTACAGCCGGTTTTAGAGCGTTTCTTTGAAAAAAATGAGAGCTTACTAAAAGCGGAGGGACCAATACCGGCACTTGAAAATGTGAAAACAAACCATTATTTCGGATGTTATTTGTTCCGCCCGTCCGGCGAGGTGACCTATTATTCACCTTCCTTTGTGGAGAACTGTACCTATAATCGTAATTATGGTGCGCAGCTGGGACATAACTTCTCTTCCGTGGTATCCGGACAGGAATGTTTCCAGTTTATGCTGATTGATGAAATTCATCGAAATATGGGTATTATTTGGGAAAATAATCGTTCCAAGCACGTAAAGAAAACGATTTCGTTGGAACAGAAACCAATTGTGGAGGAGTAATCCTTTTTGGGAAAAGGAGTGGAAGATATGAGTGAATTGGTTACCACAGGAGTGATTGAGGCAATATGCCCGGAGGGATGGCTGAATTCTCCGGTGTATGATATTTTTGCCGAGAAACCCAATGTTTTAAATCCTAATCAGATTTGTTTTTTGAAGGAAGCGAAACAGCCGGATGAGTATTTCAGTTGTCCGGCGGTCCGCATAAATTATCACGGAGAAAACAACACGCTATTGGATTGCAGCGGAATGTATACCGATGTGGAAAGAGTAGCCTTTGAGCGAAATGGAGTGCGATGGGTTGGCTTTCTGGGATACTACGGCACTTATCAAAACGGTATTTTGCAAATTGAGGGAAAGGATAATATGAGCCTTTCTTTGTGCCTTACCAATGAGCGTTGCAGTTTTACCATTGAAGATGAAGATTTCTTATCTATTTTGGACAGTATCCGGATTACACCGGTACTGCAGGAAACGTAAATATCAGCCTTTCGAAGAAACGGAGAGACAAAGATGAATAAAATTACCATGTTTATCGGAAATAATATGAATGCCACAATCATCGTGGTGGGCCTGATTACATTAGGTTTTTTGGTGAAGAACTATATCGGACTTTGTAATCAGAATCAGTTTATCAAGGAGGCAGTCAATCGAAAGAATACCACCTCCGTAATGAATAAAGAGACCAAGGAAATCAAGGATGTGGAGACCAAGGAGGCAGTTACCCCGGATACGGTTCGCATTTATGTGACAGAGTTTAACAAGGTGGTTTCCAAGTTTAACGTGCTGGCACAGATTATTCCGATTTTCCCGCTTTTGGGTATTTTCGGTACGGTGGCCGGTTTGATTTCACAGCTGCAGGCACAGGATCTGGATGCCATGTTTGCCTCTCTGGATATTGCCCTTGGTTCTACATTCTGGGGACTGTTGGTAGCGATTATCCTAAAAGTATTCGTGGCCTTCTTCTCTGCCAGAACCATCGAAGAGACGGAAATCATGATTGAGGACTACGACAAGAAATTTGATAATGCTACCAAGATGGGAAATGTGGAAAATAATTAATGACATGCGTGTCATCTTCGGAATGCACGATATAATAAACGAAAACAAATGACATATGTGTCATAAAGAGGTGCTTGGATGCGAAAAAGAAGACGTACCAAAACAGATATATTGATTGATCTGACCTCCCTTTTGGATGTAATTTTCATCATCCTGATGGTGGTAATCTGTAACCAGCAAAACCTGACGATGAAGCTTCAGGCCAGTAAAGAACAGGCACAGCAGGTGGAGGAAAAAGCGGAGGCGGCATATCAGCTGTATACAGATCAGGTGGACACAGCCAAATATTCCCTGGTGATTTCCGTCACTGCTACCTATCAGAAGGATGCGGTAACGGAGCGAAAAATCAGTGTGTTGATTCCGGGGGAAGAAATCAAGGACTTTAAGCTTTCCGGAAATAATACCAGGGAGGCATTGGAGAACTTCAAAAAGGAATTGATTCATGGTATGGAGATCGCAGCGGGAAAACCGGTAGTATTGTCACTAAACGAAGAAGATGACAATATTCTGTATCGGGACGAGAAGGCGATTAAAAAGATTTTTGAAGAGTTGGTAGAAGAATACGCAAATGCGTTTATACGATAAACAGAAGGGATAAAAGCCCCTTTGGAGAGGAGGAGTTGGTTTGATCGGAACATTATTGATGATTGTCGGTGCCTTGATAGGAATCCCTTCTTTTTTTGGACTGATGATGGTAATGTTTGAACCTATTCACAGCACCTTTCAGATTGTGTTCAAGAGGGTGGATGACTATGTCTTTTACGAAACACCCCATGGAAAAAAGCTTTTGCAAAGAAGCAAACAGCATCTGACCAAGTCCTTTGTGTTTTTCTTTGTGGTGGGTGTTGTGTGTTTTGGAGCCGGCTGGTTTTTGAAATATGGTCCCCATGGAAATGATTCCCTGTTCTCGCAACAGGTGGAAAGCGGAACCTATGTGGGAGATGACAGCATTCAGAATATTCAGGAAAATGCCAATAAGGCAAAGGGAACGTATGTGGATGCAAACGGCAAGGAGTATTCTTATTTCATAATTATCAGTGGACAGAACATCAGTTATAACAATCAAAGAATTGGTGGCATAGAGGAGTTTGCCACCTTTGTAAAGACCCTTGATCGAACCAAATCCATTTATATTGTGGACGATTTTGCGGTGGCGGCTACCTACCATAAGGTTTTGGAACTGTTGACGGAAAGCGGTTTGAATTACGAAACGGAAAGTAGAGAATAATGCAGAAGATGAAAAAAGGTCTCCTGGTGGCAATGCTTTTGACGAGTACGGTACTGCTTGCCGGATGGGGGAAGAAATCGGTTGAATTATTGAATAAAGCAAAGCTGATTGATCTGGGACTTGCCATTGTTCCTG
>DCGY01000054.1 GCA_002314715.1 Lachnospiraceae bacterium UBA1766
TGCAATTAGGTTGGAAATCTACCAAAATTTTTTAAACCTCAAAAAGAAGGTCTGCGTAGGTAGGCATAGGCCAGTATTTTTTCTCTACCATCTGCTCCAATTCATCTACCGGAGTACGGAGTGCGCGCATAGCGGGAACTACCTGACGATAGTAGAAAAAGGCCTGATCTTTTCCCTGCTTCATAGCAGTTGCATTCGCCTCTGCTTCCTGAAGCTTGGACAAAGCATCCTCTGCCTCTGCCAGCTTATCCGTAAGCATGGCAAGCATTTTTGCAGATACCGCATTGGATACCCCTGCATCCTTCAACTTCAGGGTGGTATCGGCCAAAACGCCGGCATATTCCATCACTGCGGGAAGAATCTGGGTCGTAGCCATATCAATCATGGTAAGCGCCTCGATATTTACACTCTTTGCATAGGTTTCATAGAGAACCTCTGCTCTGGAGTGAAGCTCTGCCTCGGTGAAAATTCCGAATTTTTCGAAAAGCTGTACAGCCTTGGGGGTTGTCAAGGTATCCACTGCCTCTACCATGGAAGGAATATTGGGAAGACCTCTTCTGGCAGCTTCCTCCTCCCATTCCTTGGCATAGCCGTTACCGTTAAAGATAATCCGCTGATGCTTGGTCATGTATTCCTTGATCAAATCATGCACAGCAAGTTCAAAGTCTTCTGCCGCCTCCAAACGATCTGCGGCCTCACAAAAGGCTTCTGCTACGATTGCATTCAAAGTGGTATTGGGGCTTCCGATGGAATCGGAGCTTCCCACACTACGGAACTCAAATTTATTTCCGGTAAATGCAAAGGGTGAAGTTCTGTTACGATCGGTAGCATCCTTTACAAAATCCGGCAATGTGGAAACGCCGGTACGAAGGACACCGCCCTCCTTTAAGGAATCTGCTTTACCGGTTTCCACCAGCTGATTTACCACATCCTCTAACTGTTCACCCAAAAAGATGGAGATAATCGCGGGAGGTGCCTCATAGCCACCAAGTCTCTGATCGTTTCCCACATTGGATGCACTCTGGCGAAGCAAATCGGCGTGAGTGTCCACAGCCTTCATGATACAAGCCAGTACCAGAAGGAACTGAATATTGTCATTGGGGGTCTGGCCCGGCTCCAACAAATTGATACCGTTATCGGTGGTAATGGACCAGTTATTATGTTTACCGGAACCGTTGACTCTCGCAAAAGGCTTCTCATGAAGCATACAACGAAGTCCATGATATCCGGCTACTCTCTTTAAGGTTTCCATAACCAGCTGATTGTGATCTACCGCCACGTTTGCAGACTCGTAAATAGGAGCTACTTCGTGCTGTGCGGGAGCTGCCTCATTGTGCTGGGTTTTGGAGGTAACACCTAATTTCCAAAGTTCTAAATTCACATCATGCATGAAACCGCCCACGCGCTCACGGATTACACCGAAATAGTGATCATCCATTTCCTGTCCCTTGGGAGCAGGTGCGCCGAACAAAGTTCTGCCGGCAAAAAGAATATCCTCTCTTTGCAAAGCCTTCTTGGCATCTACCAGGAAGTACTCCTGCTCTGCACCTACAGATGCAGTTACCTTCTTTGCTTCTGTATTGCCGAACAAACGAACAATTCGAATTGCCTGCTTGCTAAGGGCTTCCATCGAGCGAAGAAGGGGGGTTTTTTTATCCAGCGCCTCACCGGTATAAGAGCAAAATGCGGTGGGAATGCAAAGGGTTGGACCGGTGGCGGTCTCCTTGATAAATGCCGGGGAAGTAATATCCCAGGTTGTATATCCGCGGGCTTCGAAGGTCGCACGAAGTCCTCCGGAGGGGAAGGAAGAAGCATCCGGCTCGCCCTTAATCAGCTCCTTGCCGGAAAATTCCATAATCATTTTGCCGGTTTCATCCGGATGGGTTACAAATGCATCATGCTTTTCAGCAGTGATGCCGGTAAGGGGTTGGAACCAATGGGTGTAATGTGTAGCTCCGTTTTCTACTGCCCAGTCCTTCATTGCCTTCGCAATAACATCTGCGGCTTCCTTTGAAAGCTCTCCGCCTTCGTCCATAATCTTTTTGACTTCCTTAAAGGTACCCTTGGGCAAGCGCTCTTTCATCTTACCAAGTGTAAACACTTTCGAGGCAAAAATCTCTTCCACATTTACCATCTCGCTCATTCTTTTATCCTCTCTCTTTTCCTTTTCGCCTATTCCACGGGCGATTCGTTTTTCACTCTTAAAAGGTCAAACTCTTCTGCTGCGACAGAAAGTTTTACCCAGATCAACTGTTTCGAATGAGGACAGCTTTCCACGGCATCCCCGTTCTCATCATACATTGCCTCAACCGTAACGGGAACATTTTCTCCGTTTGGTTTCATAATTTCGATTTGATCTCCCACACAGAACTTGTTTCTCTGGGTGATACGAATCAAATCCTCTTTTTTCTCCTCTACAATTCCCAGATACACATACTCATTTACATAAGTATTGGAATCATAGATTTGTGTGTTTTCATCCGGCTTACCGTAGTAAAAACCGGTAGTGAACTGCCGATAGGTACACTTGGCAATTTCGCTTCTGTACCATTCCATATTCTGCTCATACAAGGCAGGATCCTGCTTGTAATCGTCAATGGCCTTTCGATAGGTCCGGGCTACGGACGCTACGTAAAGAGCCGTTTTCATACGGCCTTCAATTTTCAGGCTGTCGATTCCCGCATCCAAAATATCCGGAATATGCTCAATCATGCATAAATCCTTGGAATTAAAGATGTATGTCCCTCTCTCGTTTTCATACACCGGCAGATATACTCCCGGTCTCTGTTCTTCCACAACAGCGTATTTCCAACGGCAGGGATGGGTACAGGCACCCTGATTGGCATCTCTTCCGGTAAAGTAATTACTCAAAAGACATCGGCCGGAATAAGAGATACACATGGCGCCGTGAATAAAGCTCTCGATTTCCATTTCTTCCGGAATGTGTTCACGGATTGCCTTGATTTCCTTTAAGGACAATTCTCTTGCGGAAACCACGCGCTTGGCTCCCATCTTCCACCAGAACCGATAGGTCTGGTAATTGGTATTGTTTGCCTGGGTGGAAATATGGATTTCCACGTCGGGCCATACTTCCCTCGCTATGGTAAACATGCCGGGATCGGAGATAATAAGTGCATCCGCCGTTTCCGGCTTCATGTCTCGTAATTGTTCAAAATATTCTCTTGCGCCATCCAAATCCTCGTTGTGAGCCAGGATGTTCGCGGTTACATATACCTTTACTCCACGGGCATGGGCAAACACAATTCCCTCTGCCATCTCCTCCATGGAAAAGTTTTTGGCCTTTGCACGAAGCCCGAAGGCTTCCCCGCCGATGTATACCGCATCCGCTCCGAAGATTACCGCAGTCTTTAATACTTCCAGGCTGCTGGCCGGAATCAAAAGTTCCGTCTTACGGGTGTCTGTTTTTTGCATTTTTTCGTCCTCATATCAAAACTCATTGCACCATTTTATGAAAGCTTGGTGCTCAGTGTCACACCGTCGCCCACCGGCAAAATAACGGTTTCCAATTGGGGATTGTGCTTCAATTCATATAAATAATCCCGCATTCTGGCATGAATGGTCCGATTTCTGCGGGTTACCGCGAAACGGGACTCAATGATGTCTCCATCCTGCAGTACATTGTCCGAAATCAAAAGTCCTCCCGGCGCCAAAAGGCGAAGGATGTCCGGCATAAAATGAATGTACTGGCCCTTGGCCGCATCCATAAAAATCATGTCATAGGGGCCTTCCAATTCCTTTAAAATCTCGGTAGCATCCCCTTCCAAAAGGGTAATCTGCTCCTCTTTTTGGCCTCGTTTAAAATTTTCTTTGGCAATGGGGATACGCTTCTCATATTTCTCGATTGTCGTGATATGACAATCCTTCGGCGCATACTCGCTCATTAACAAAGCAGAAAAGCCGATAGCAGTCCCAACCTCCAGGATATTCTTCGGCTTGTTATTCGCCAATAGAAATTTCATCAACGCCTGCATGGATTTCCGGATAATCGGAACCTCGGTTTCTATGGCTTCTTTCTCTATTTGATCCAAAAAAGGGGTGTTGCCTTTATCCAAAGAATCAATAAAGACAGACATTCTTTCTTCCACTATCATGCGTCTTCTTTATCCTTTTCTTCCTCCGGATCCGCTGCCATCGCGGCAAACATCTCTTCCGCGGTCATGGAGGTACTCAACTCATAAATGCCGGGCTTAATATCCTTGCGATATTCCGAGCAGTAGTACTGCAGTACAAACAGCTTACTATCCCGAATCAGGCCCTTGCTTTCAAACATTTTTCCCATATTGATCGGTGACATATCCTGAGAAATACTGACCGATACGACTCGTCCTTCTCCCTCTGTCATGGCAGGTTCCTGAAAAATACGATAGCCGTAGTCATAACTTATGATGATTCCCTGGTAAATGAGATAAATAGCACCCAACACGATCGCCACACGGATTGCTATACTCAACAGGTTTCCAATCAGGCTTTCAGACTTCATCTATTTCCTTCCTTTACTCAAAATCCAACGACTCTGTAATGTGGATGTTGATTTCCTGCATCATTCTGCAAAAATCCAGTTCGGAGGCAAGAAAATCATTTACCAAAGGATTTTCACGAAAATCCGCATATTCCCGTTCAAACTGCTCCAGCTTATCAAAGGCATTCTCTCCACCGGTCTGCAATTCGAAATTTTTGGTACGATAGTCATCGATTTGCTCTTTTAATCCGGGCACTTCCTTGACGCGTTTGAGCTGCTCTTCATAATTTCGATAGCTTTCGCTTTCCTTAATGGCACGGATTAATTCTTCCACTTCTTTGTCTACATTGCTCATATTGTATCTTCTCTCCTTCGAAAATTCAAGTATTACATAGGAGTCCATGTATTTCTTTTATACTTCCATGATAATCGGCAAAATCATGGGACGACGTTTGGTCTTTTTCCAAACGTACTCGCTCAGCACATCCTTGGTGGTGGATTTCAGTTTTCCCCAGTCGGTAATTCCCCGATCCAAACATGCCTGAAGCGCCTCATCCACCGTAATTCTGGCCTCTTCCATCAATTCATCGGATTCCTTTACATATACAAATCCTCTGGAAACGATATCGGGACCGGCGATCAAAGTGCCACTGTATTTTTCCAGGCTCATAACCACAATCAGGATACCGTCCTCGCCCAAACGCTGTCTGTCGCGAAGCACTACATTCCCTACATCGCCTACGCCCAAACCGTCTACCAGAATACCGCCGGTGGGCACCTTTCCAACGACCTGTGCCTGCTCATCACTTAATTCCAGAACATCGCCGGAGGACATGATAAATATATTGTCCTTCTCAATGCCAAGGCCTTCCGCAATTCTGGCCTGCGCCTTTAAATGCTTGTATTCCCCGTGTACCGGAATGGAATACTTAGGCTGTACCAGTGTATAAATCAGCTTGATTTCCTCCTGGCAGGCATGACCGGATACATGCGCATCCTGGAAAATTACCTCTGCACCCTTCCGCAGAAGCTCGTTGATAATACGGGTTACCGACTTCTCATTGCCGGGAATGGGGCTGGAGGAGAAAATAACCGTATCTCCCGCTCCGATAGTAATCTTTCGGTGCATATTGTTTGCCATTCGGGAAAGGGCCGCCATACTCTCACCCTGACTTCCCGTGGTGATAATAACCTGTTGCTCGTCCGGATAGTTCTTCATCTGATCCAGGTCAATCAGCGTGTTCTCGGGAATATTGATACACTCCAAAGAACGGGCGGTCTCGATGATATTTACCATGCTTCGACCTTCCACCGCCACCTTACGGCCAAACTTGTAGGCAGTGTTGATAATCTGCTGTACACGGTCTACATTGGAAGCAAAGGTTGCCACAAAAATTCTTGTATTTTTATGTTCTTCAAACAAGGTATCAAAGGTTTTTCCCACTGTTTTCTCAGAGGGTGTAAATCCGGGACGCTCCGCATTGGTGGAATCGCACATCAGCGCCAGAACACCTTTTTTGCCAAGCTCTGCAAAACGCTGCAAATCAATGGCATCACCAAATACCGGTGTATAATCCACCTTAAAGTCTCCGGTGTGTACCACAACGCCTGCCGGAGAATAAATGGCAAGGGCTGCAGCATCCACAATACTGTGGTTTGTCTTAATAAATTCTACCCGAAACTGTCCCAGGTTGATGGACTGACCAAACTTCACCACTTTTCTCTTGGTGCCCTTGGTCATACCATGCTCTGTCAGCTTATGTTCAATAATGCCCATGGTAAGTCGAGTCGCATAAATGGGCACATTTACATCACGAAGTACATAAGGCAACGCGCCGATGTGGTCCTCGTGTCCATGCGTAATCATGAATCCTTTCACACGGTCAATGTTGTCCCTTAAGTAGGTGACATCCGGGATTACCAGGTCGATTCCCAGCATATCATCCGCCGGAAAAGCCAATCCGCAATCCACTACAATAATACTGTCTTCATATTCGAAGGCAGTAATGTTCATACCGATCTGCTCCAAGCCCCCCAAAGGGATAATTTTCAGCTTGGAACCGCTGTTATTCTCTTTTTTCTTCAATGATTTTCCTCCAAAAATACAGAAAAACCTGTCTGTTATTATGTACTGCGAAATCGAACAAACAAACAACACCCGTTCCGGCGGGGCCCCACTGTTTTTTGTTTGATTTCCGTTGCCAGAGCTTCCCAGGTCCCCCTTAAGCCACCTTCAAACCTCGGATCTGAACATCGGTACAAGCAAACGACGAGTCTTTCCAAAAAATATATCGAATCTGCCTTTGGCAGAAAGTTACACAATATCTACATCATCCAGCATAGCGGCGAAAACTCCGCCTACTGCCTGCAATTCATCATCGTCGGAAACGATTTCATAAACTGCTTCTTCCTCTCCGTCCTGGGATAAGTCCTTTAAAATCAGAGCCTCTCCGTCCTCCTCTTCATCATCGGAATCCGTTACCAAAATATAACTTTTTCCGTTGATGCGAGTCTGCTCCAACACATAAAAATCAACCGGTTCGTCACCATCGGGACAAAACGTAATCTTTTCCAATTTGCTCATAATTACCTCTATCTTTATTACACATTCGCGTGTTTATCGTTTCACTAATGTTTGTCTGCGGTTTCTTTCATTTTTCGATAATCCAAAAATCCCTGTAAGATTAAGGTGGCTGCAATCATATCCACGTATTCCTTGCGGTTTTCTCTGCGTACTCCCGCCTCCATCATAATCTTGTCCGCTGCGACGGTGGTCAGTCTCTCATCCCACAAAGTTACGTTCAGACCACATCTTCTTTCCAGTTTCTCCTTGAATTCATTGGTCAGTTCCACACGAATCCCTTCGGTGGCATTCATGTTTTTCGGAAGTCCCAATACAATCTCCGAAACCTGGTATTCTTCAATCAGTTCTTCAATTCTGGCCAAAGTCTGTCTCAGTTTGTTTTCGTCCTTGCGGCGAATAATTTCCACGCCCTGAGCAGTAATCAACAAGGGATCGCTAATCGCTACACCCACGGTCTTTGACCCAAAATCCAAACCCATAATCCGCATAAAAATTCTCGCTTTCCTACTGCCAGTTCTGTTTAATGTATTCTCTGAGAAGTTCCTCCACCAGCTCGTCCCTTTCAACCTTCATAATCAGGCTTCTGGCGTTCTTATAGCTGGTGATATAAGTAGGGTCTCCACTCATAATATATCCAACAATCTGATTCACCGGATTATAGCCCTTCTCGGTCAAAGCTTCATAAACCGTATCCAAAACGGTTTTTACCTTTGTTTCCGGTTCATTTTCTACTTTATAGTACTGTGTGTTCCCCAAATCCTGCATCGTAATCTCTCACATTCCGTTTATCGTTTTTTCGGATTAACACCGCAATCCGTTTATACTTTTCCATTTTGCAATAAGTATATTACCCCAATTTATTGTATTTTAACTCATTTTCAGAAGAATTACAATTGTTTCTTTCTATTTACAGAACACCCAGCCACTTCAATGCATTGTAAATACCGTCTTCGTTTACGTGAGTTGTCACATAATCCGCCATGTCCAAAATCGCTTGTGTGGAATTGCCCATTGCAATGGCTGTATGAGCCGCCAGAAGCATGGGAGCATCATTGTTGCTGTCGCCGATTGCCACCGTGTTCTCCATAGGTTGCTGCAAATAATCAGCTATAAACCGCATACCGCTGGCCTTGGAAAAGCCCTTGGGAACAATTTCAAAAAAGCCCTTTTCCCGATCGATGGCATCCACCAGGTCCGAGTATTCTTTGGCAAATTCCAAAATAGCACCTTGTCCGTCCGCAAAGCAGTAAAACTTGTCGAAACGACCGGGCGCATCGGCAAAGCTTCCATAAGAATGCTTGAATCTGGCCACATAATCATGAAAGGTCTTTGTATACATTTTATTCGGTTCTTTATAATAAATGTCTTCTTTTCCTTCCAAAAGGGCATCAATTTTATATTTTTCCATGCCCTCCAAAAGAATCTTGGCCTGTTCCACCGAATAGGTCTGATGCAAAAGTTCTTCTCCGTGGTAGGTAATCATGGTTCCGCAGCCACACAAATAACCGTCAAATTCCATCAGTTTCGGCAACCAGCCGGATACCAGACGCGCAGTTCTGCCGGTGTTTACCATGCAGATATGTCCGTTTTCCCGGGCTTTTTTCACTGCCTCCTTGGTACTGTCCAAAAGCACATGGTCTCCCTCACTGATTAATGTTCCGTCTATGTCAAAAAAAATGATTTTCATTCTGCCAGTACAATCTCCTCTGTCAAAAATTCCCGAACGGTTACGGTTTTAAAACAATTGGCCAGATTCTCTGCGGAGGCCGCAACCGCTACCTTTACGTAATCTTTGGTATGTCCAATCCAGTATTCCGTATGATCGATTTTCTTGCATTCCTCAAACAAAACCTCCACGGCCTGTCCAAGATAATCCGCCCGAAAAGCCTTGGAATGTCGAGCCTCCATCTCCAGCAAAACATTGCTTCTCTGGGTCTTTACCGGCTCCGGTACCTGGTTAGGCATCTGTGCCGCCTTGGTCTTGGCACGCTTGGAATACTTAAAAATATGCATCTCGAAAAATTCCACCTGTTCCAAAAATGCACAGGTTTTTCGGAACTCTTCCTCTGTCTCTCCCGGGAATCCCACAATGACATCGGTGGTAATGCCGGGATGCTTGAATACACTTCGAAGCGCTTTTACACTCTCCAAAAACTCCGCCGCACTGTAACGGCGATTCATGCGCTGTAAGGTCTCATCGCATCCGCTTTGCAAAGACAGATGAAAATGAGGACAAAGTTTTGGAAGTGCCGCCAGTCTTTTCGCGGTTTCTTCCGTGACAACTCTCGGCTCCAAAGATCCCAGACGAACCCGTTCCAATCCATCCACCTGACAGATTTCCTCCACCAAATCAATCAAAAGGCTTTCTCCGTCATAATACCCTTTTCCACCAAAGTCAATTCCGTAGGAGCTGATGTGAATACCGGTCAGCACCACTTCCTTATAGCCTGCCGCTACGATGCCTTTAATTTCCGCCAGCACATCCTCTTTCTTTCGGCTTCTGACTCTGCCTCTGGCCAAAGGAATCGCACAGTAGGTACAAAACTGATTGCAACCGTCCTGAATTTTAATATATGCTCTGGTGTGCTCTGCCGTTTGCTTTAAGGTCATTTCCTCATACTCATCGGTATGATTGATATCGATAATAGTGGTATCATCCAAGGTTTTGTTTTCCGGACGTATGGGCGTATCATCCCCTTCTTCTCTTCTGGATAAATATTCCTCCAAAATCTTCGCCAGGTCTTTTTTTCGATTGTTCCCCACACAAAGGTCCACGCTTTCATCCAAAAGCACGCCTTCCGTATCGGTCTGCACATAACAGCCTACCGCTACCACTACGGCCTCGGGATTCATCTGACGGGCCTTATGCAGCATTTGTCTGCTTTTTCTGTCCGCAATATTGGTTACGGTGCAGGTATTAATGATATAAATGTCCGCTTTTTGCGAAAAAGGAACAATTTCGTAACCTTTTTCGATCAGTTCTTGTTGCATAACATCCAATTCATAAGAGTTTACCTTACACCCAAGGTTGTGAAATGCTACACTTTTCATGGAAAACCTCTCTATTTTTTCCTTCATTTTTTTCTTATTCTTTCTCCTTGACTTTTTGTTATGAAACCTTTAATATGTAGGGCAGAAGGTATGACAAATTAAGGAGGTAATTAAAATGAAGACAATTCAGATTTCTTTAAATTCAATTGACAAGGTAAAATCCTTCGTTAATGACATTACTAAATTCGACTACGATTTTGACCTTGTGTCCGGTAGATACGTAATTGATGCAAAGTCCATCATGGGTATCTTCAGCTTGGATCTTTCTAAGCCCATCGACTTAAATATCCATGCAGAAGACGGTATCGATGCAATTCTTGAAGTATTAAAGCCTTATACCGTTTAATTCCTATTTCGAAACGAATATCGAACAAAAGACCGTCCCAGGGATTGCAAGTACCTGGGACGTTTTCTTTTGCCTTTATTTTTGAAATCAAAAATCTATTTCGTCTTATTACTTATTCTGCAATAATAATCTCATCCGTCTCCAACGCAATCTTTACCAGTTCATCAATCTTCTCATCCAGATTATGCTCATGACGACGAATAATATTCACATTGGGCTTGGTAACCGGATGCTTCGCTACGAAAATGGTACAGCAATCCTCGAAAGGAAGAATGGAGGTTTCATAGGTACCGATTTTCTCGGAAATATCTACAATATCCTGCTTATCAAAAGCAATCAGAGGACGGTATACCGGAAGCTCGCAAACTTCGTTGGTGGAAATCAGGGACGCCATGGTCTGGGAAGCCACCTGGCCGATACTTTCACCGGTAATCAAGCCCTGGCAGTCGCTTTCCTTTGCCAAATGCTCCGCAATACGCATCATGTAACGACGCATAATAATGGTCAGTTCCTCATGAGGACATTTCTCGTGAATATATAACTGAATATCCGTAAAGTTGATGACATGTAAGCGAATCGGGCCGGTGTACTTGGAAACAATTTTCGCCAAATCCACTACCTTCTGCTTTGCTCTCTCACTGGTGTATGGCGGTGCATGGAAGTAAACCGCATCAATCTTCACACCTCTCTTGGAGATCATGTAACCGGCTACCGGAGAATCAATACCGCCGGACAACAAAAGCATTGCCTTTCCGCCGGTACCTACCGGCATACCGCCGGGTCCGGGAATAATCTCGGAATAAATATAAATCATTTCACGAACTTCGATATTCAGGGTAATATCCGGATTGTGTACATCCACCTTCATCTCCGGAATTGCATTCAGAATCGCCTCGCCCATGTCCATATTGATTTCCATGGAATCCTTGGGATAGTTCTTACGAGCTCTTCTGGCCTGCACCTTAAAGGTTTTGTTGGGATCCGGGTATACTTCCTTCATATAATCCACCACGGTCTCGCAAAGCTTCTCAAAGCCCTCATCCTCTACATATACCACCGGACAGATACCGGAAATACCGAACACCAGCTTCAGGTGCTCTACCACTTCATCAAAATCAAACTCGGTCTGGGCATCTACGAAAATACGTCCCTGGGTCTTGCGAACCAAAAATTTTCCTTCACATTTCTTTAAGGCATGGCTGATTTGGCTAACCAATGCATCTTCAAACAAGTATCGGTTTTTTCCTTTGATACCGATTTCTGCGTACTTTATCAAAAAAGCTGTAAACATACATTTTCCTTTCGTTTGCGACGATTATCCTCGCGCATATCTTCTCAATATTGGGATTGTATCATACAAAACCTGCAATGTATAGTCGATTTCCTCCCGAGTGGTAAAAATCGAAAAGCTGAAGCGAATGGTAGAATCCAAAAGTGCCTTCTCCACTCCGATGGCCCGAAGTGTAGCGGAAGGAAGCGGTTTCTTTGCAGAGCAGGCACTACCTGCGGATACATAAATCCCCTTTTCCTCCAGAGCATGGAGCAGTACCTCGCTGCGAACCCCGCGAAAGGAAACGCTGACTACATGAGGCGCCGTACCGTATCCATCCTCTGCATCCGGCATAATACCGTTGATTCGAATATTTTCCATATCGGCAAGGCCTCGGATGAACCGGTCCTTACACCCACGAATCTGTGCCAAATCTTCGTCAAACCGACTGTAAAGAAGCTCTGCAGCCTTTGCAAATCCTGCAATTCCCGGTACATTTTCGGTTCCGGAACGAATATTTTGCTGCTGTCCGCCGCCAAACATAATGGGCTGAATCTTAACATTGCTGTTAATATATAAAAGGCCGACACCCTTGGGTCCGTGAATCTTGTGACTGCTTACGGAAAGCATATCAATATGCATTCGCTTGGGGAAAATCTTCGCCTTTCCAAAGCCCTGCACCGTGTCCACATGAAACAAGGTTTGCGGGTTTCGCTTTTTAATCAAGGCTCCCGCTTCTTCAATCGGCTCCAGGGCTCCGATTTCATTGTTGGTATGCATAATGGAAACCAGAATCGTCTCCGGAGTAATGGCATTTTCCAAATCCTCCAGGCGAATATGTCCATAGGAATCCACCGGTAAATACGTCACGGCAAAGCCCTGCTTCTCCAAGTATTGCATGGTCTGCAAAATTGCGGGATGCTCGATTTGGGTGGTAATCAAGTGCTTGCCCTTTCGCATGTTGGCAAAGGCCGTTCCGATGAGGGCCAGGTTGTCGGACTCCGTACCTCCGGAAGTAAAGAACAACTCCTTCTCATTCACCTTTAACAACTTTGCAAAAACATCCTTTGCGTAACGCAGATACTGTTCTGCCTCTAATCCTTTATTGTGCATGCTGGAAGGATTGCCATAATCCTCACACATTACTTTATGCATCAATTCTGCCACCTGCGGAAGCACCCTGGTGGTGGCGGAATTATCAAAATACACTTCCATCTTTTCTTACCTCTCACATTTCATATAGATTACTTTTGGGTACCCACTACCTCATCTAATACTATATGCTTTTTCCCTCCAATTGGTACATAATCCAGGCTATCACTGTCAGTCCTGCCGTCTCTGTACGAAGGATTCGTTTGCCCAATGTAATGGGCATTACTTCTGCTGCCATGGCTTTTTCAATTTCCTCGGTAGCAAAGCCCCCCTCCGGACCGATAAAAATACCTACGCTTTGTCCGGGCTTTATGGCCTCTATCATTTCTCGGGTTTTTGGCATATCCTCCGCCATCTCGTAGGGAATCAGTCCCATATCCAGGGTGTTTGCAAGCTCCAGGGCCTGTTTAAAGGACATGGGCATGGTCACCTTGGGAATAATGCCTCGCTTACTTTGTTTGGCCGCTGCCTCCGCAATGGCCTGCCAACGTTCCACCTTGGACTTGGCCTTCTTGGCATCCAGCTTCACCACACAGCGGGAGGTTTCCACCGGAATGACCTGATAGGCCCCAAGTTCCACTGCTTTTTGGATGATCAGCTCCATCTTGTCGGCCTTGGGCAAACCCTGGAACAAATATATTTTGGAAGGAAGCTCCACTGCGTCCTCCTTGACAAACAAAAGGTCGCACAAAATGCTGTCCTCATACATCTCTTTTATTCCACAACGGTATTCCCTTCCGTCCACACCGTTGCTTACCGCAAATTCTTCTCCAATGCGCATGCGAAGCACATTTTTGATATGATTCACGTCCGAACCGGTAATCACTACCTGCTTCAAATCCATATGAATCTGCTCAGGTCCCACAAAAAACTGATACATATCCGTCCTCGTTTTCTATCTCTAATCTTTCGGGAATTTCTCTACATCGGTTTCTTGGCTGTTACGGAAACCCATTCTCCCTGATAGGTCACTTCCACCACCTCAAGGCCTGCTGCCTTGACAGCCTCTACCACAGTGGACTCTTTATCATCAATAATGCCGGAGGTAATATAAATTGCACCGGGCTTTAACTGATGGATAATAACAGGCGTTAAGGGCACCAGCACGTCTGCCAGAATATTGGCTACCACGATATCATATTTCTCATAGCCAACCTTGTCCTGTACCTCCTTATCGGTGATGATATTTCCAATCATCATATCAAATTTTTCAGGTGCAATTCCGTTTACCTGACAATTTTCCTCCACAGCAGGCACCGCACAGATATCCAAATCTGTACCGATTACATGCTTTGCCCCAAACATCAGGGAAAGAATACCCAGAATACCGCTTCCGGTACCCACATCCAAAAGCTCGGTTTCCGGAGTGATATATTTGCGCAGCTGTCGAATACAAAGCTGGGTAGTCTCATGCATACCGGTACCGAAGGCTGTGCCCGGATCGATATGAAGCACCATCTTATCGCTATCCTCGCTCTTCACATCTTCCCAGGAGGGAATCACCAAAACATCGTCAATATAGAACTGATGGAAATACTGCTTCCAATTATTAATCCAGTCAATATCCTCGGTTTCATCCAAATCAATGGTGCCGTCGCCGATTTCCATAAAGGATGCAATATCATCCAACTGCTCCCGAATATTGGCAACCACCTGCTCCTTGGTATAAATTTCATCCATCAAGGTGACTGTGTCATCTTCATTTAATTCCACGAAAAAGCTTAAGTACGCGATTCCGTCATCCTCCGGTCCGTCGGGAAGGATATCCACAAACATCTGCTCCTTCTCCAGGGGAGTCAAAGGAATCTTGTCCTCAATCTGAGCTCCTTCCAATCCAATATCATAAAGGGTACTGATAATCATATCTTCTGCTTCTGTTGTTGTCTTAATTCGAAATCTTACCCACTTCATTTTATCCTCTTTCCCGGTCTGTACACCGACGATTCTTTATTTTAATACGAAATCCGCACCGTTTCCCGTGGTGCTGTCAGGGCCGATAAACACCTTACAATCACCGGGTTCACTGACATAGTCCATCCGTATATTTAAGAAACGGAACATTTCCTCCGTAACGGTAAAGCTTACCTCCTTGGACTCACCGGGCTGTAATGTAACCTTGGTAAAGCCCTTTAACTGGCGATTGGGACGAACCACGCTTCCAAATAAATCACAAATATACATCTGTACCGTCTCGGTGCCCTCACGATGTCCTGTGTTGGTAACGGTTACCTTGGCAATTATCGGCTGTTCCCCGGTCAACTCCTGCGCCGAAAGACTTACCGGGCTGTATGCAAAGGTGGTGTAACCCAATCCGAAACCAAAAGGATACAGCATCTTGTCAATCTGATCGATATAACCCATTACAAAGCCCTGCTCCAAGGTGCCGTTATTGGGTCTGCCGGAACGGAAGCGGTTGTAATAACAAGGCTCCTGGGCAACTACATAAGGGAAGCTCATGGGCAAACGACCACCGGGTTCTTTTGCACCAAACAATACATCTGCAATGGCATTGCCGGTCTCACAGCCCGGAAACCATGCCATCATCACTGCCTTGGACCAGCCGGAAACCTCCATCAGTTCCAACGGTCTTCCCGCAAATACGATGGTCACAATATTCTGATTTACTTCCCATACCTTGCGAAGAAGCTCCATCTGCTCTTCCGGAATCTGTAATCTGGTACGGCTTGCCGCTTCACCGGTCATCTGCTGATGTTCTCCGATACAAAGCACTACCTTGTCTGCATCCTTGGCTGCACGAAGTGCTTCCTCCAAAAGAGGCTCCTTTAAGGAAGCATCGTATCGAAACCATCTGCCGTCCTTTAACTTAAAATCATGTCCAAACATTTGGCAACCCTTGGCAAAGGTCATGGATGCGTTCTTATTGCTGCCCTCCATGCCTTCTTTTATGGATACCATTTTGGCCGGATCGGAAGGGAAGGACCAGGAGCCAAATACCTCGTGGCTTGTGGCAAAAGGTCCGATAAAAGCAATTTTCTCTCCTTCCTGTCCCTCAAAGGGCAGGATATTTTCCTCATTTTTCAATAAACAGAAAGATTTTACGGCCGCTTCCCTTGCCAGCGCTCGGTGTTCCGGGCAAAGAAGCAATTCCTTTTCATCTTCTTCACTGGCGTCTTTATAGGGATTTTCGAATAATCCCAAATCATTTTTCAAACACAATACATTCCATACGGAAGCATCTATCATTTCCATGGTAATAACACCCTGCTTTAGCTGCTCCTCCATATGACGAATATAACTTAAGGACATCATTTCAATGTCCACACCGGCCTTTATAGCCAACTCCCCTGCCTGGGCCTCATCCTTTGCAATGCCGTGATTTACCAATTCCTTCACAGCACCGTAATCGGAAATCAAAACGCCCTCGAAGCCCATTTCCTCACGAAGCACATCCTTCATCAACCAGCTGTTGGCTGTGGAGGGCACGCGGTTTAAGGTATTAAAGGAAGTCATTACAAGCTTTACGCCCTCATCTATCGCTCGCTTATATGCCGGCAAATAATCATCCCGCAAGGTTCTTTCGGAAAGCTCTACCGTATCATAATCACGTCCGGCTTCTGCTCCGCCATATCCCGCAAAATGCTTCACACAAGCCGCCATACGACCCTTGTCCAAAACAGACTGGCCCTGGTAACCACGTACCATAGCGGCACCCATTTCTCCGTTCAAATAAGGATCTTCACCGGTAGACTCCATAACACGTCCCCATCTGGCATCCCGCACCAAATCCACCATGGGAGAAAAGGTTACATGCACACCGGCCGCGGAGCCTTCCTTTGCAGCCATTTCTGCCAGCTTCTCCGCCATTTCGGGTTCGAAGGTCGCTCCCTGTCCAAGCGGAACCGGATAGATGGTTTCGTATCCGTTGATAATATCCAACATAAAAATCTGAGGAATCCTGTGGGGCTGTTTTCCCATACAATAGTCCTGAATTTTCTTCAACTTCGCCGCTCCGCTGATACTGAGCACGGAACCGGCCCGATCCAACTCCTCTCCGGTAATCTTGAAATAATCCAAGTCACCGGTTACCAAACCGTTCTCTCCATACAAGGTACCGGCCACCTGAAGCAATTGACCGATTTTCTCTTCTAAGGTCATTTCCGATAATAATTTTTTAAGTTCCGTCTCTTTCACACGAATCTTCCTCCGAAAAAAGTCCATATATATTAGATTATAGCATATTTTGCCCTTATGGAACATAAGGTTTTTTATTTTCCGATTTTTTGTGAGAAAAAAGAACTTTTCTTTTCAAAAGCAGTCTTATATAATGAACGGGACATCCGTTTCAGATGGGAGAATGTAATATGAAAAAGAAATTTGTACTGTTGTTACTTTGTACTGCTATGTTATTGGCCGGTTGCAATACCACAAGTCCGGATCCTTCTCAAGGCTTCGTGGAGGCCGAGGAACGAGTAAATCAACCCCGGGAATCTTCCGAAACATCTGAGGATCCTCAGGTTCTTGGGGACACAGAACTTGTACCGGTAGAATTGGAAAACCAATATGAAAGAGCGGCTTATTTTATCGATCAGGTTTATAATTCCAAAAAACAGAACACCTTGGTAAGTCCCTTATCCCTTAGCATGGCTCTTGGACTGGTTGCGGAAGGTGCCTCCGGAAATACCGCCAAGGAATTGTACGCATATCTGGGTTCTGAAGACTATGGCAACTTTGCCCGGGAATACATGGCCTTTGCAGAAAGTCTTACCAGCAAACAAAAGGAAAATCCGGAAGAAGATTTCCTATCCTTTGGCAGTTATTCCTTCGAATACTCTTTGGCCAATTCGATCTGGGTTGAGAAGCATCAAACCTTAAAGGAAGCTTATCAAAAGGCTGTAGAGAAAAAGTATTCCGCTGCCGCATATTCCGCAGATTTTTCGGATGATATTTCCGGAACCGTCAAAAGCATTAATTCCTGGTGTAATGACAAGACTCATGGATTAATTCCTTCCATCGTTACTCCGGATTCCATTTCTCCCGATTTGGCAGCGATTCTTTTGAATTCCCTGTATTTCGAATCTCCCTGGTTAGAGGAGTGGAACTTAACTCAACATAAATTCACCAATCAGGACGGCAGTTCTACGGAACAGGAAATGCTGATTGATTATTCTCTTTCTACTTATTATGAAAATGAATACGCAACCGCATTCTCCAAAAATTATTATAATGGTTTTCAATTTATCGGTATTCTTCCCAAAGAGACCGGTGATTTCCAAATCAGCGATCTGGATTTAAAAAGTCTGCTTTCCTCCGGTACCAATACCTATGACGTACATGCAATTGCACCCAAGCTGAATTTTGATACCACTGCTGCCAACATTGTGTCCATTCTAAAGGCTCAGGGCATTGAAACTGCCTTTGATTCTCAAAACGCCGATTTTACCGAAATGATTGAAACCAACGGTCGCGGAAATGTTTATATCAGCGATATTATTCAGAAGTGTAAAATCGAAATGGACCAATACGGAACAAAGGCTGCCGCAGTGACCGCCATTTTTATGAGGAACGAATCCATCGCCATCCAGAAACCGAAGGAAGTCAAGGAAGTGTTCTTAGACAGACCCTTCGCATTTCTAATCTATGATTCACACAACGATCAGATTGCCTTTATCGGTAAGGTAACGAATTTATAAAATGCACAAAAAGGCTGATGCAAGAAATCTTGCACCAGCCTTTTTAACCTTTTTTATTTGTTTATTTCCAAAACTTCTTCTTTTTTCCGTCCTTGCCGTCTTTTCCGTCGTCCGGATTCTGTTCCTTGGCTACTGCATTTAAGGAATCATCACAAGCCGCATCAAACTGCTTTAACAGTTCCTTTGCTTCATTGCTGAGCTTATCCGGTACTTGAACAACCAATGTAATATAATGGTCACCACGCAACTCTTTATTTCGTAATGAAGGCACACCCTTTCCTTTCAGACGAATCTTGGTATCGGTCTGGGTACCGGCCTTAACATCATAAATGACTTTTCCGTCAACGGTATCAATAAAGATTTCACCGCCAAGTGCTGCTACTGCAAAGGATACCGGTACGGTAGAATAAATGTTCATATCCTGTCTCTGGAAGATCGGATGACGGCCTACGATTACCTCAATCAGCACATCTCCTCTGGGGCCTCCGTTGACTCCGGGTTCTCCTAAGCCGGGTTTACGAATAGACTGTCCGTTATCAATACCTGCGGGGATATCCACAGAATACTTCTTACGCATGGGAATATATCCGGTACCACGACAATCGGAACATTTTTCACGAATAATCTTACCGCTTCCCTGACAATCGGGACAAGCCTGTACATTACGTACGGTACCGAAGAAGGATTGCTGTGTATAAACCACCTGGCCCTTACCACCGCACTTGCTACAGGTTTCAGGGGTGGTACCAGGCTTTGCTCCGTTACCGTTACAGGTTTTACAGGTTTCCTTAACTGTCAGTTCTACTTCCTTTGAGCAGCCGAAAATTGCTTCCTCAAAGGTAATACGAATACTGGTACGGATATTGTCGCCCTTCATGGGTTCATTGGCTCTTGCTCCGGAGCTTCTTCTTCCGCCGCCAAAGAAATCACCAAAGATATCGCCAAAAATATCGCCGAAATCTGCACCATTAAAGTCAAATCCACCGGCTCCGCCTGCACCTCCGTCGAATGCAGCATGACCGAACTGATCATATTGACGCTTCTTGTCTGCATCGCTCAGTACGGCATATGCTTCGGAAGCCTCCTTGAATTTCTTCTCAGCCTCTGCGTCTCCCGGATTTGCATCGGGATGATACTTCTTCGCCAAGGTACGATATGCTTTTTTAATCGTTGCCTCATCTGCGTTTTTGTCTACGCCAAGGACTTCATAATAATCTCGCTTTTGTTCTGCCATGATTGCTTAGCCTTTCTAACCATATTCCTTAAGGATCCTCCGCCAACGAAACAGAAATTTCAATTGCTTTGGATATACCTTACGGGCAACGCCGAAGCCTTGCCCGTAAAAGGTTATTTCTTATACAGAAATGTTCATCTCCATATATTATACTTCTCTGAAGTCTCCGTCAATAATATCATCATCGGAACCGGAAGACTGTGCCTGGCCGCCCATATTGCTCATGTCGGGACCTGCCTGGCCACCCTGTGCCTGCTGCATGCTCTCATACATCTTGGTAAAGAGAGACTGTGCGGAATTGGTGAGCTTCTCCTTAGCTGCCTTTAATGCATCCAAGTCGCTGTCATTCATTTCCTGGTCCTTGGTTCTGTCAAGAATTTCCTTTACAGCTGCCATATCTGCTTCTACTGCAGACTTGTCGCTGTCAGAAATCTTGTCGCCAACTTCCTTTAATGCCTTCTCGGTCTGGAATACGAATGCATCTGCATCGTTTCTGACTTCAACTGCTTCCTTACGCTTCTTATCCTGTGCTTCGAACTCAGCAGCTTCCTTAACTGCTCTTTCGATATCATCATCGGACATATTGGAACCTGCAGTAATGGTAATGTGCTGTTCCTTACCGGTACCAAGATCCTTTGCGGATACGTTTACAATACCGTTTGCATC
>DCGY01000070.1:0-3253 GCA_002314715.1 Lachnospiraceae bacterium UBA1766
TCTACCGACTGAGCTATTTCAGCAAAACAAAAAAAGGTATTGACCACGAATGATTATACCTTTTTTTTCGAAATAATGCAATCTTTAATTTTGAATATGTACATCTACCTGCGGGAAAGGGATTTCGATACCGGCCGAATCCAACGCCAACTTACAATTTTCAGTCAAACGCCACTTGGTTGACCAGTAATCTTCATTCTTCACAAAGCATCGAACGCCCATGGTTACTCCGCTGTCAGCAAGTTCATCCACAAACACCACACGATCCATGGTTTTGATACACTGCGCGTCCTGATCCAGGACCTCCTGCAATACCTTCTTTGCTTGCAAAATATCTGCGCTGTAGCTTATTTGAAGCGAAACATCCACTCTTCTGGTAGGAAGTACCGTAACATTGATCAAACTGCTGTTTGCCAAAGCTCCGTTGGGAAGAATAACCAATCGATTATCCGGCATACGAAGTTTTGTATAAAAGATTTGAATTTCTTCCACAAAGCCCTCATGGTTATGATTACTTTCAATGATATAATCGCCCACCTTAAAAGGCTTGAGAATCAAAATCAACACACCGCCGGCCAGATTGGACAGGCTACCCTGCAAGGCAAGTCCCAGTGCGACACCGGCAGAACCAAGGATTGCAATAATACTTGCACCATCCACACCCAGGTTCGATGCAATAAAAAATACCAAAACCACATACATAGAAGCTTTGATAAAGGAATCCACGAATTGGGTAACACCCTTTTCTGCCTTTGCTTTTTCCATGGATTTGCGAACCACTTTGCGAACAACCTTAATCAATTGAACGCCGATAAAGAAAATTAAAATTTCCAGTAAAATACGAAGCCCCAAGTCTCCGATTTTGGAAACCAGCGGATCAGACCAGAAATGTTGAAAATCAAAATTTTGTAACATCAAGAAAACTCCTTAATTCAATTCATGTAAAAATAAACCACTTCGAAGTTTTGGCTCAAACCAGGTGGACTTGGGCGGCATTAAGCGATGATCATCCGCCACTGCAAAAAGCTCTGAAATAGATGTAGGATACATGGAAAATGCTACCATACCGGTTTTTTCACCACATCTTCTCTCAAGCTCCTTCAGGCCTCGGATACCACCCACAAAATCAATTCGCTTATCGGTTTTGGGATCCTGAATGCCAAGTACAGGGTTCAATAAATGATTCTGTAAAATAGAAACATCCAATCCGTCAACCGCGTCCAAACTGGTATATGCATCGCGTACCGCAAGCTTATACCATTTCCGGTTCAGATACATTCCGAACTCACCCTTTTTCTGCGGATGATAACAATCCAAACCCACTTCCTCTACCGTAAAGATTTTGTCTACTTCCGCCAGGAAATCGGACTCCGTCAAACCATTTAAATCCATTACCACACGATTGTAGTCCATAATCTTTAATTCTTCATCCGGGAATAAAACGGACAGGAAATAATTAAATTCTTCGGTGCCGTCAAAATTGGGATTTTCTTCTCTGCGTTTTAATCCAACTTTAACCGCGGAAGCACAACGATGATGTCCATCGGCAATATAAATGGAATCAATTGCCGCAAATCCCTCACGAATCGTTTGAATCTCCTCATCCTCCGACACAATCCATACTCTATGTCCAATGCCATCCTCTGATACAAAATCATAAACCGGTTTTGTTTGTTTTACCTTAGCAACCACATCACGAAGAACCGGTGTCGAACGATATGCCAGGAAAATAGGTCCGGTTTGCGTATTCAAAACATCCACATGATTAATACGATCCTGTTCCTTATCGGCTCTGGTATTTTCATGTTTTTTGATGCGGTTTTCCAAATAATCATCAATGGATGCACAAGCCACGATACCGGTCTGCTTTCTACCATCCATCTCCTGTTCATAAAGATAATAACAAGGCTTCTCTTCACGAATAAATGTTCCGTTGGCAATTTGCTCCCGAAGCATTTCTTTAGCCTTCTCGTAGACACAGGGGGCATAGGTATCCACCTCCGGTCCAAACTGTGTTTCCGCTCTGTCAATGGCAAGGAAAGACTTGGGATTTTTCTTTACCACCTCGCAGGCCTCCTGACGATTATAAACATCGTAAGGAAGTGCGGCCACAAGGGCTTCCAATCCAATTTGAGGTCTATAGCTGTTAAATGGTCTGATTGTTGCCATACTTATTCTCCTTATGATCGAAATAAAATCGGGTTGCCTTCCCCTAAATTCAAATCCTGTAAGTCAGCTGCCAATTTTGCTTCCGTTGCGCAACTGGCTTCGCTCTGAAGATCCATATACATAATAAAAACATCCGAAAGGGATATTCCTTTTTCATCCGCAATTTCCTGCATGATCGGTCTTAACTTTTCCAACTGAAAAGAAACCTGAACCTTCTGAGGGTCAATTTCCCCCAAAACATCCTCTGCATATTTATTAATTCTGGTCAAAAACGCTCTCTGTTCGTCTGTCATGCCTTAAACCTCACAAAAATGAATAGAGGGCCGCATATTTATGCGACCCTCCCTATAATTTATTTTACAATTCTTACACGGAATACACCGTCAATTGCCTTAAGAGTCTCAACTACTCCTTCAGGAGCGGGAGCTTCAATATCAAACATTGTGTATGCGTAATCACCACGGGACTTATTCATCATATCGGTAATATTGATACCCTTGTCGCCAAATTCAGCGGTGAACTTGGTAATCATATTTGCAATATTCTTGTGGAAAATACCGATACGGCCTGCCTTGTTGCAAACGCCCATATCAAGTGCAGGATAATTAACACTGTTCTTGATATTACCATTCTCAAGGTAATCCATAATCTCCTGTACAGCCATTACTGCACAGTTATCTTCTGCTTCTTCGGTACTTGCGCCAAGATGAGGAAGTAAGATAACTCCCTTCTTGCCTGCAGTGGTGGGATTCGGGAAATCAGTTACATATTTATGCACCTTTCCACTTTCAAGAGCTTCCAAAACATCAGCCTCATTTGCAAGGAGATCTCTTGCAAAGTTCAGAATTACCACGCCATCTTTCATCTTGGTAATAGCAAGCTTATTAATCATACCCTTGGTAGAATCCAAAAGCGGAACATGTACGGTAATGTAATCACACTGTGCATAAATATCATCCACATTATTTACAACCTTTACGGAACGGCTCATGCTAAGAGCAGCATTTACGGAAAGATAAGGGTCATAACCGATAACATCCATGCCAAGGCCTACTGCAGCATTTGCAACCTTAACACCGATTGC